>CALLYM010000001.1 GCA_937858155.1 uncultured Phycisphaerales bacterium
CGCCCGCCGGGCCGCGGCCGCCACGCACAGGCCGCCGCCCGTCCCGAACCCGGCCAGCCACACGCCGCGGTTCACGCCGAACGACTCGGCCTGGTCGATCACGTGGAGCAGGTCGTCGAGCCAGCCACCGAGCTCGAAGTTGCCCGTCGACGTGCCGCAGCCCCGGAACGTGAACGTGACCACCCGCCAGCCCTCGTTGGCGATGCGGTCGGCCAGCGACGGGTAGGACCGGTTGGCGGCGGCGGCGCCGAGGGCGCTCGACGGGTAGCCATGGGCGAGGATCAGCAGCGGCGGCTCGGGATCGGCCACCACCGGGTGGACCAGGTACGCGGCCAGGCGCTCGCCGCCCGACTCGAGCTCCAGGTCCACGGGACTGCCCTAGGCGTCGGGGTCGACCGGGGCGCAGGAGGCGTGGGGGCGGTACCCCCGGTTGCGGGCCTCGACGAGGGTGAAGCCGAGGCCGCGAAAGCGCGCATGAAGGAATTCATGGACGGCGCGCCCAAGCCCGCCGACGCTCACGCCCGGGTCATGGCGGTACTGACCGAGGCCCAGCGAGATGCAGTGAACAAGGAAGTGGAACGTCTCCAGAAGGAGGCCGCGGACCATGGACGCGACGGCCAGAAGGGCGATGCGGGTAAGGGCGGAGAGGGGTTCCGCGAGGAACTGCTCAGCCGCCTCACCCCGCAAGAACGCGAGACTCTCAAAGGCATGTCCCCCGAGCAGCGTCGGGAGTTCATTAAGCAAAAACTGCAGGAGCGGAAGAAGGACGGCAAGTAACCCGCATGTAGTCACCCACGATGGATGGCATCTGACCTTGAACCGGACCCGCGCACCGCGGGTCCGTTTTTTTCGGCACAGTCTGCGCACTAACAAGCACCAGATGCGCCCCTGTTCGCACAATGTTTGCGGGGACGATCCCTCGAACGGGGCAAAGTCAAGGAGTTGTGGCAACTTTATTGAATTTCGAATCGAATCTTGGGGGTTTAGGCAACCCCAAGCCCGATAGCCAGTAGACTTACTTTGATCTCTCTCTCCTCCAGCGGGGCACTGTCATTGATGGTGCCCTGCTTGTTTTTTGTTCGGGGGTAAGGGCGATCGGGTCCAGAGGCCCACCCTCCCAGCCTGGTTCACCGTCACCCGCCAATCATCGTCCATGCCACGGACGGTGCTGGTTACAGGCGCGGCGGGGTTTATCGGTTCGCACGTGTGCGCAGCGCTCAGCGCAGCGGGCGACCATGTGGTTGGTCTGGACAACTTTGACGCGTTCTACTCGCGGGCTGAAAAGCAGCGGAACCTGAGCGAGGTGCACCGTGCCGCGGGGAGCGCGTTTGTTTTTGTGGAAGGCGACCTGACGGACGCGGCCCAACTTGCCCGCGTGTTCCGCGAGCACCCGGTTTCTGGCGTCATCCACCTCGCAGGCAAGGCGGGCGTGCGCCCCAGCCTGGCGGACCCCGCCGGGTACATGCACACCAACGTCACCGGTACCGCGAGAGTGCTCGAGGCGTCGCACTGCGCAGGGTGCGACCGCGTTGTGATCGCGTCCAGCAGCTCGGTGTACGGCAACTCGGAGCATTCACCTTTTTCCGAGGAGCAGGATGTCAGCAAGCCAATAAGCCCGTACGCCGCCAGCAAGCGGGCCTGCGAGCTCCTCGCCTTCGCTCACCACACGGCCACCGGTCAACCGGTCTCGCTCCTGCGCTTCTTTACTGTCTTTGGCCCGCGGCAGCGTCCGGACCTGGCCATCATGAGCTTCATGCGGGCGATCGCTGCCGGCAAACAGATCCGCATGTTCGGCGACGGCACCACCGCGCGCGACTACACATTTGTCGCGGACATCGTCGCGGGCGTGCTGGGCGCCCTGGAGCACACCCCCGCCCACCGCTACCGCATCTGGAACCTGGGCAACAACCGCCCCGTCACCCTTGCCCGCATGATTGCCGCGATCGAAGAGACCGTGGGCAGAAAGGCGATTGTGCAGCGCGAGGGCATGCAGACCGGCGACGTGGACCGCACGTGCGCAGACATCACGCGGAGCTCAAGGGAGCTGGGGTACCGGCCCACGACTTCATTCGAAGAGGGGCTCACAAGGCAGTGGGAGTGGGTGAAAGAGAGCCCCCCTTTGGCCCAGTAACGACAGCCGCCCTGTCGGCGCGGCTGTCAACGCAATGCCCGTACGCCATGTCGTCAGTTCCCGCCCGCATCGGCGTTCCGGTCGTCCTTGAGTCGCTCGCCGGCGCCCTTGGACCGCTGCACCTGGTACGTCGCGCTGGAGCGTCGGACCAGTTCGCGCCAGCTGCCGGCGGAGCGACGGTTCTGCGACGTGCCCGACGTGGACCCTTCCAGGCGGGGACGCACGCGGATGATGCTGTTGCGAGGACCGGTGCCCCCGCCCGCCTGGGGCGGTGTGTCCGAGCCACCCGCGTCCGCGGTGCCGCCCTCAGAGCCGCTGGTCGGGCTGCTGCCGGGGCCGCCGCCGGTCCCGGGGTTTGAACCCCCACCGCCTGTGCCGCTGAGGTCGGTCGGCTCTTCCGCCTGGCCGGGCCTGCGCCCCGCACGGATGTCCGCCATCCAGGTATCGCCCGCGCGCACAGCCTGAGGCACCGATGTTTCCCAAGAGGGTGCGGTCTCGATGCCCTGGGGCGTGAAGTAATCGATGGCAAAGCAGGGGCGGTAGCCCAGGGACGCAACGTACTGCATGTCCGCGCGGACCTGCGAGTTGGAGGGCGCGCCGAAGAACCTCGTGTGCTCGGAGTAGCGGTACGCGCCCCAGATCTCATGACCGGGCAGCAGGAAGTCCGCGAGGTAATTGGGGGACGTGATGTTGAACAGGTCGCTCCGGTTCGCGGGGCGGCTGGTTACCTCGTTCCATCCGGAAACAAAGGTCGGCGCCTCGACGTGCATGATGTCACACATGGAGGGCTCGGTCACGAAGTGCATCTGCGGCTGGCGAGCCTGCATGTCCCGCAGCCACTGGCGGGACTCCCAGATCGGCGTAATCGTGTGCCCGAACGTGTCGAGGCCGATCCACGTCGCGCCCGCGCGGGCGGCCGCGTCCAACTCACGGAACGCGATCGTCCGGTGCTGCTGGTTCGAAGGGTCAAAGGGCGTGCTCTCCGCGGTGTCCCACGACGAGGCAAGGCTCAGCGAACGGCCCCACCACATGCCGACGTTCTGCCCGCGTGCCGCCAGCGAGGGGAAGCCGCTGCCCGAGAAGGCGGTGCGTTGCTGCTCGGTCGTATCCCAGTGCGACGCGAACTGGTAGGGCCAGTTGAGGTCCCTGTGCACCCGGTACAGGCCCGTGGGAGCCCAGAGCATGATCGTGGGCCACTGTGAGTACGTGCGCAGCTCGTTCATCACGCCCGCGAAGCCGTTGAGGTCCGGTCGGTGGTTGGCGCGGTACCCGAGCGGGTTCACCGCGCTGATGTTCGCTGGGTCAGAGAGCGCGTACGCCAGCACCGGCGTCGTGTCCCGCTGGTACTTGACGGGCCCGTAGGTTTCGCGGAAGTAGTCGCGGTAGGGCACGAGCGTGCCCTGCCATTCCCCGGGCTGCCGCGTGAAGCGCACGCTGACCGTGTACACCCGCTCCTCGGCCGGCGCGAGCGACGCCTCGTACAAGATAGTGGAGAGCGGCCCTTCCTGGTTGATGTTCGAGAGGCCGAAGGAGACCATCCACCCGCGCCCCGCCTCGCCGTCCGCGAGCCACGCGCCGGGGCTGCTGATCTCGATCCGCACGTCGTGCTTGTAGTCCATCACAGGGTACTGGATGGACATGCCCACGCCGATTGAGTTGTTCCGCAGAACCGCCACGGGTGAGTACAGATCGTTGGGGTACATCGCCGCCCAGCCTACGTGCGTTGACGCGTGCGCGGGGGTGGGAGTGCTGGTGTGGCGAAAGTTCAGGTACTCGATGTTCTCGCCGAGGTTCAGGATGCCCAGGTTGATCCGGCCAAGCCTCTTGGGCGTGCCGGACGTATTGCGGAACGTGAACCGCAGGTCCGCACCGTCGGCAGCGGGGATTGCCTGCACATCGGTGGTGACGCCCGCCGGGAAGCCCGCGAACATGCTCAGTGTTTCCCGCGCGAGCAGTGCACGACCGGTGATCGTGTCGCGCATCTCTAGCTCGGTGCCCACCACCCGCGTGTCCACCCACCCACCGGGTGCGACCTCCGCGTGCGCTGCGACGCTCAGGACACCGCCGGCGGCCAGGATCGTGCAAAGTCGGACGTTCATGGGCTCTCCCTCCGCCGCGGGCTGGGACATGCGACGTGCAGGCAAGAATCGGCTCGCCACCATCTGTACGCACGCACGCCGCGTGTGTTTGACACGGCGCCAAGGTTCTCGGCGCTGCGCAGGGTGCGCGGGCCAAAGCGTGGGTGCGGGCGTCGCAGTCGTCAGGGGTTTACATGGCCTTGGGCCGGCCCGGGCAGCCTTATTCCCGGTCGTGCGCGGCGTGCTGGACGTCATCCCCCGCATAGGCCGCCGCGAGCGCGGGGTCCTCCAACGACTCCGCCTCGGTGCGTTTCTTCGGGATAAGCGCGCTCCCATCCTCCGCCCGGATGGGGACCCCGCTGGCCGCAAGAATCTTGGCGAGCAGCCACATCGCGACGATCGCCGATCCCACGGCGAGCAGCGTGCGGAAATAGAACAGGCCCAGCTCGCCGCGCGGGATCGCCACCACCTCGCCCAGAGCGACGCCCGACGGAATCACCGCGAACGGATTGTCGGGCAGAGCAGACACCCGGTCGTCCAGCAGGCGGATGAGCACCGCGATCGCGATGGTGTAGAGGGGGAGCGCGAGCAAGGGGTTGTCGTTCCAGATGTGCCCGACCAGGCCCGGCCCCACGTTGTACCCGGGGCTTTTCCTCGTGATGCCAACCTCGGGCACCATCGTCAGACCAAGGGCCGAGGGCTTGGGCGTGACAAAGTACTGATCCCAGATCACGCGCGGCATCGGTAGCGTGATGACATAGGACGCCGAGTGGAGGGTGTCGTACGGCGCGTTCTCGGGGCGGTTCTCGATCAGCCACATGCTGTTCGGAGCTGCCTGCTGGCCCGAGAAGATGTCCACCAGTCCGTACACGATGTTCGCGCTGAACAGCCGCCCGAACACGTCGCTCAGGCTCATCTCCAGCACCTTTTCTGACCGGGACGCGGTGAGCGCTGCGATGACCACCAACGCCCCGGCGCCCAGCCCCGTGAGCGGCAGCGCGGCCCGGCGCCAATCGATGAACTTGAGCCCGCCGTGGAACGCGCCCCACACGCACGCGAGCATCACGCTCGTCGCGTCTCGCCGCCCGAACTGCTGGTAGACGGCGATCGCAAACGCTCCCAGCACAACCGCCCCGGCAGCCGCGATGTACACCGGGTTCTTCATGTGCCGCGACCAGGCCCAGCACACCGTCGCGCACGCCGCCGATGCCAGCGCGGGCGCGATCATGACGCTCAGGATGTTGAAGATCGGGATGTAGATGAGAAGGAAGCGGAACACCGCTGACAGCCCCAGCAGCACGAACGCAAGGAGGAGGAGGGTCGATGGCCCCGGTGCGGGGAACGACGTTGCGATCCGCTTCTGAAGTCCGAACCGGAACCACCCCTTGCTGTAGATGACCAGGAAACCGATGAGAAAGGCGATCAGCACCGCGACGTACACAATCCCGCTCTGCGCAGGGTTCGCGGGCGGGATTTCACCGTAATTCTGGATCAGGAATGAAACCGAGGCGCTCGTCATCTGGAAGATGAGCAGTCCGCCAAAGAAAAAGTTCCGCACCGTCATCAGGCGCTCACCCCGCAGCAGGTCGCGCAGCACGACGCCCACCACGCACAGCGCCAGGATCAAGCAAACCAGTCCGAGGAGGAATTCCATTCAGGGGTTCCGGGGAACAACAGACCGCGGGGGCTGATCATGGCATTCAACGCAGATGGAGGCAACACCTACGCCGCGCTGAATCGGGGGGTTCCGTCCACCCAAAATAGGGAGGAAGTGACAGTTGCACGACCATTCAATTCTCGGTCATTGGCACAGCAATCATTTGATGAAGCAACGGTGTAAGCGGGATGAAAAAGCACTTGCTGGCACATTGGGTATCGAGTAACCTGCCACGCTCATGTGGTACGGAAGCTAGATCGATGGTGGTATAGTACCAATCTCGTTGTGGGTTCGGCATGTGTGCGGGTAAGACTGGAGTGCCGGTGATTGTGCGGAATTGCGGTCATTGTCCACGCTGACGGCGCCGCCGTCCGACGCGGTATCGCCGCGATGAACGGCGCAATGGCGCACCGCGGACCCGACGACCAGGGGACCGAGTTCATCGACCTGGGTGGCGGCGGGATGATGGGCCTTGGTTTTCGGCGGCTCGCTTTCCAGGACTTGTCGTCCGCGGGCCACCAGCCGATGGTGCATCCGACCACCGGTGACATCCTGATCTTCAACGGCGAGATATACAACTTCCAGGAGATCCGGGGTCGGCTTGAGGCCCTGGGCGTCAAGTTCCGCGGACGGTCGGATTCAGAAGTGCTGCTGCACGCCCTGGTGGAGTGGGGGACCGACGCCATCGCCGGTTTCTCCGGCATGTTCGCGTTCGCGTTTTTCCACAAGCGCACCCGCCGCCTGCTGATCTCCCGCGGCCCGATCGGTATTAAGCCGCTGTACCTCTCGCACACCAGCGACCGCCTGATCATCGCGAGCGAGGTGCAGGGGGTGCTGGCGAGCGGCGTGATCGAGAAGCGGATCGACCGCCGGGGCGTGGCGGGGCTGCTCGCGTACGGCGCGGTGCAGGAACCGTTCACGCTCTACGAGGGCATCCAGTCCCTGCCCGCGGGCACCTATCAGTGGTTCGACCTTGCGGGCGACGGTTCCGCGAAGGCCGGGACACCGATGAAGCACTGGGAGTACCCGTCGATCGACGACTCGATCACCGAGCCGATCGCGCGGGAGCGCGTGGACCACGAGCTGACCAGGGCGGTGCGGGAGCACCTGATTTCCGACGTGCCGGTGGGCGTGTTTCTTTCGAGCGGCGTCGACAGCACCGTGATGGCCGGGCTCGCGCGCCAGGTCAGCCCGCACGTGCGCACCTTCACGCTGGGCTTCCTTGATCAGCCCGACCTTTCCGAGAGCGACCTTGCACGCACGAGCGCACGCGAACTGCACGTCGAGCACCACGACATCCAGGTGACCAGCGCCAACGCCCTCGCCCTGACGCAGCGATGGCTCGACACGCTCGACCAGCCGAGCGTTGACGGCCTGAACACCTACATCATTTCCAAGGCTGTGCGCGACGCGGGCATCGTCGCCGCCATCTCCGGCTTGGGGGGCGACGAGCTGTTCGGCGGGTACCCCTCTTTCTCCGAGCTCCCGCGCATCCTCCGGTTCCTGCGGCGCGTGCAATGGATGAGTCCCAGCGCGCGCGGGCAGGTCATGCACGCCCTCGGCATGACCAAGGCCGACACCGTCCGGGTGAAAATGCGGGAAATGGGCGAGGTCGGGCCGGACCTGCTCCGCCTGTACCTGCTCCGGCGCCGCACGAAACCTAACGAGCGCCTCGTTGCCCTGGGCCTGGACTGGCGACAACTTGGGCTCGACGAGTCCTACCAGCACCCCAAGATCGTCGAGCGCATCCGTATGAGCGACGATGACCCGGTCGCGGCGATTTCGCGGTACGAGTCGGAGTTCTACATGAAGTGCATGCTGCTGCGCGACACCGACGCGACCAGCATGGCGCATTCACTCGAGATCCGCGTGCCCTTCCTGGACCGGCGTGTGCTCGACCTCGCCTACTCGATCCCCGGGCGCGTCCGGCTGCCCGGCGCGAAGGCCGATAAGCACATCCTCCGCACCGCCTTCAACCGATTCCTCCGCCCCGAACTGCTGGGCCAGGAGAAGCGCGGGTTTACGCTGCCTATCCGCCGCTGGATGACCACGAGCCTGCGAGACCTCTGCGAAGAGTCCATCAACTCTTTCCGCAGGTCGGGCATCGTCGAGGGCGATGAGGTCAACCGCACATGGGAGGCCTTCCTCAAGAATCCAGAGGAGCGCATCTGGAGTTCCGCTTTCCTCATGTGCGTCGTCGGGCACTACATCTCCCGCTCGCACCAGGCGCCCGCCGTTCCCTCGCCCGCCTCGCTCCCCGCGCAGTAACGCCTCTTAGCACGGGCCGCCGGAGAACGCGGTCAGGAACTCTTCGATGTCCGCCGTGTCGGGGAACAGCCCGTCATGGTTGAAGTCCACATTGTCGCACCCCGACGTGCTTGGGCACAGCCCGCCCGAGAACACCAGCAGGAAGTCGTCGATATCGGCGGTGTCCGGGAAGAGCGTGTCGTTATTGAAGTCCAGATCGCACGCCGGCACGTACACGCCCGCCATGCCGAACTGGCTGCCGAACTGGCCGAGGGTTTGGCCCACGAGCGTCGCAGCGCCCGTCGCGGGGTTGATCTGGTACAGGCTGTCGTTGGTGGCATTGATGGTGTAGAGGGCCCCCGCGCCCGTGACGGCGAGCCCGTTGCAATCGTTGATGCCCGCCCCCAGCACTCCGATGAGCGTCATCGTGCCCGTCGCGGGCATTATGCGGACGAGGCGCGTGCCGGCCGCCGCGTTGTCGTCCAGCCCCCAGATGACATTCTGCACGGGGTCGTACTCGATTGCTCCCAGCGCGTACCCAAGCCCGGAGGACGCGGGCGCGGCGGCGAGCAATGAGGTGTTGATCTGCCACAACTGCCCGTTGGAGGAAGTGGCCCCGTACAGCGTGCCTGTGGAGGAATCGAACGCGAGGCCGGTGATGGTGAGCGCCGTGCCAGTCACAGTGCCCAGCGTGGTGATGGTCGTGGTGGATTCGTCGATGGTGTACAGCACGCGGTTGGTATCGATTGCGTAGAACAGGCCGGTGCCTGGGTTGTAGGTCAGGCCCTGCATGCGGCTGCCCATGGGGCCCGCGGCGTCGAATGCGCCGGAGGTGGTGCTGAGCGAGCCGAAGTTGTTGGCCGCATCCCCGATCACACGGATGTCGCTGGTGGCGACGATCGCGCGCCCGGACTTGCAGATTCCCAGGGGCGCGACGAGCGCAGCCTGCAGGGGGGCGTACTGGATGGCCGTGCCCTGATTGTTTGTTCCAGAGGAGGTATCACAGCCCGCGTGGGTATGTATGCCGATGACCTGGCCGAGCGTGTTGTGCTGGACGGGCGAGCCGGAGTTTCCACCGGTGGTATCGGTCGCGTACAGGATGGTGGTGCCGCTGACGCCCGAGTAGGGGCCCGTGTGCACCTTCTGCACCTGGTTCCACGTGAGCGACACGGGCGCGGACGTGGTGCCGTAGCCGGCGATGGTGGTGGTCGCACCGGCCGGGAGCGAGGGCGCGGCGGCGGCGATGGTGTAGTACGAGCCCTGGGCCTGGACAGCGGTGAGGCCCGTGTTGGAGTTGACGGCGCAGGCAAAGTAACGCCAGTCTGCGCCGACCCCGCCGCTCACGCCCTGGTTGCTGGGCAGGTCGACGATGTACTGGTGCTGTGGGGGCGGCGCGACGATTGCGCCGGTGGAGGTGGACAGTGGTACATTGAACTGCACGACGGAGGACGCGGTGACCGTGCAGTGGCCCGCCGTCAGGAACGTTTTGTTGAAGTCGTTGAACAGCCACGCGGTGCAGCCGATGGTCATCAGCCGGCCCTGGCGCGGATCGCTGGAAAGGACGCGGTCGTCGGTTGCGCCGCAGATTGTGCGGTCGGAAAAGGGGCTCGGCAGGCCGAGCGTGGCGCCGTGCACGACCAGCCGGGATGCTCCGGTCTGGCCGTGGGCGAGCACCTCCACCAGCACGGTGTCGCCGTTGAAGTACGCGGATGTGTGCGCCCAGTTCTGCAGGTGCTCGCCATTCAGGAATTGCACCGCGCCGTCGCGGAGCGAAGTCAGGCGGAGTCGGGCACCCTCGGCGGCGGGGTCGCCCGCGAGGGACGTTCCTTCGAGGTTCAGGCGCAGCCATTCAGCGCCCGGGAGCTGCACGGTCGTTGCGTAGATCACCGACTCGTCCTCCAGCGGGCCGGCATTCGCCACGGGGCCGGAGTCCACGGAGAGCGGAACGTCGGCGGTGGGCATGTCGGGGAGGATGGGATCGCCCGCAAGGGCGGGCGCGGTTGCGGCCAGGATGGCGAGGGCGGTCAGGCGGGTAGGGTTCATGCACATCTTCATTCGTGGGTGGAGCTGGTGTGGATCGTTCAGGGTCAAAGAAAAGCCCGCCGACAAGGGCCGGCGGGCTCTCATCAACCACAGATTACCCGACTTGCTCGCGGGAGCAAAGCAGAATCGGGAGCGCGCGCTTACCGCACGCAGACGCCGCCCGAGAACACGCTGAGGAGCGCGGTGATGTCGTTGGTGTCCGGGAAGAGGGTGTCGTTGTTGAAGTCGATGTCGCAGGTCGCGGGTGCGGGGAGGCAGGGGCCGCCGGCGAAGATGCCGAGGAAGTAGTCGATGTCGGCGGTGTCCGGGGAGATGGCGTCGCCGTTGGTGTCGATACTGTCGCAGACGGCGACACCGGGGACGGAGACCTGGAAGTCGAGCGACTTGCCGGTGGGCGACTTGTAGAGGCCCATGGAGGCGGTGGCGCTGGCAGCGGCGGGGGCGGAGTCGGCGTCAAACCAGAAGTTGAACATCGTGCCCCAGCGGAGCGCATTGCCGGTGTCGTTCGTGGCGTTGTACGCGGTGGTGCAGGCGAACGCCATGGAGCCGCTCGTGCGGTTCATGGACCAGGGGGTGTTGTTGAACACTTCGCCCGAGTGATTGGCGGGGGCGTTGAACCCGGCATTGGACACGTTGACATTCGAGGGGACGGGCACGATGAACGAGCCGCCCGCGAGGTCGCTGGAGAGGTTATAGATGGCGTACTCGTAGCGCCAGGTGCCGTTGCCGTTGTTGCTTGTCTTGTACGCAACCCAGTAGCGGCCCTCGCCCGTGTCGCCCGGGATGTCGGCGTTCGCGGGGACGTCCACAGGGAAGACATGGACGGCGGGATCAGGGACGTTCGCGCCCAGGCCATGATCGTGCCAAGCCTGGATGGCGGGCACGCCACGGGCGACACTGCCGGTAGGGGTCAGGGTCGCGCCGTTGCCGGTGACCGTCACGCGCTTGTACGACGCGTTGTTGTTGCGGTTGTTGTTGGTTGCGGTGCTCTGCTGGGCTTCACGCGTGCAGACGTACAGGCCTTCGGCAAAGTACTGTGCGTTGGGGTTCGTCGCGGCGGTGAGGTCGGTCTGGTTGACCTGGAGGCGCTTGAAAATCGCGTCGCCCGAGCCGGTGTTGCGCGGCTGGAAGACGCCGGTCCAGGCGTTGATCTTGGAGCGGGCGCCCAGGCCGCTCTGCCCGCCGTTGTAGCCCGCGCCGTACACATCCTGGCAGCCGGAGCCAAGCTGGCTGCCGCCCGTGCCGTTGCAGCCGACGGACTGACCCCCGACAGTGACGCAGCCGCTGCCCGCCGCGGCGCAGCACGCGTGCTTGACGAATGACTGACCGATCTGCATGAAGCGCCCGTCCTTGATGCGATAGAGGTTCATGGCCAGGCCGGGGGCGCCGTTGGTGCCGGTGAAGTTCCACTCCGCGTTCTGGTCACCCACGTTGCAGGTGTTGCTGGAGTAGGCGTAGGCGTACTTGCCGTTGAGGGGGCCGTAGGTCGTGATGCCCGTGATGTCAGAGTAAAGGATGTCGGCGCCGACGCTCATCTGGGCGACGGCATTGGACGCGGCGACAAGGACAGCGGCGACGGTGATTCCACGCTTCATGACAAACTCCTCTTGCGGTGTGAAACGAACGGAGAGACTCTCCCGCGAGACGTGGTACAGCATACCGCGCCCGGCGGTTTCATACAACCGGCAAACGGGCGGTGCTGGTCCACAAAAAAACCCCCCCGTGGCGGGGGGTTAGGGGATGAGCATGTCCTTTGAGTGATTGAGTGCCTACAGGCACGGTCCCCCGCTGAAAACGCTGAGCATCGCCTCGATGTCGCCTGTATCCGGGAACAGGGTGTCATTGTTGAAGTCGATGTCGTTGCAGTTGCCGGTAGAACAGGGCCCGCCGGAGAAGACACTCAGGAGGTCGTCGATGTCAGCGGTATCAGGGGTGAGGGTGTCGTTGTTGAAGTCCAGAGCGTCGCAGCCGGGCGGGCCAGAGGGGGCGGAGACGGGGAGTGAAATGTTTGTGGGCGTGAAAGGCTTGAAGATGCCCAGGGTGGCATTCTGGGTGCCGGCGGCGGGCGCGGTGCTGGCGTCAAACCAGAAGTTGAACATATTGCCCCACCGGAGGGCGTTCGCGTTGACGTTCATGTTGTAGTTCTGGGCGCAGGCGAAAGTGACGTCGGCGCTGTTGCGTGTGATGGTCCAGGGGTCGTTGTTGTAGAGTTCGCCCGAGTGGTTCTGTGGGGCACGGAAACCGCTGTTGGTGACGGTAACGCCGGCGGGCACCGGGATGGTGAACGAGCCGCCCGCGAGGTCGCTGCTCAGGTTGAAGACCGCGTACTCGTAGCGCCAAGTGCCGTTGTTGTTGTCCTTCGTCTTATAGGCAAACCAGTATCGGCCTTCGCCAGGGATGTCCGCCTGCGACACCGTTACCGAGCTGTCTGGAACATTGGCACCCAGGCCGTGGTCTCGCCACGCCTGGATGGCGGGTTTGCCGAGGTACTGCGGGCCCGTGGGCGTGAGCATGGCGCCGCTCGTGACGTTTGTGATGAGGCGGTAGGACGCGTTGTTGTTGCGGTTGTTGTTGAGGGCGGTGCTCTGCTGGGACTCGCGGGTCGAAACGTAGACGCCCTCGCCGATCCACACCGCGCCGGGGAACAGCGTGTTGCTCATGTCCGTCTGTTCGACTTGGCAGCGCTTGAAGATCGCGTCGCCCGTGCCGGTGCTGTACGTGCTGAACGCGCCGGTCCATGGGTCGACGGCGGACTTTGGACCCAGGCGGTTCTGGCCGCCGTTGTAGCCCGAGGAATAGGAATCCAGGCACCCGATGCCCAGCTCCGCGTTGCCCACGGTGGAGGTGCAGGAGACTGCCTGGCCCGCCTCGTTCGCGCAGCCGCCACCCTCGGCGGCGCAGCATGCGTGCTTGACAAACGACTGGCCCAACTGCACGAGGCGGCCATCATGCATCCGGTAGATGTTCATGGCAAGGCCCGGAGCGCCGTTCATGCCTGCGATGTTCCACTCCACCGGCGAGTTCCCGATGTTGCAGGTCCAGGACCCGAGCGAATACGCATACTTGCCGTTGAGCGGGCCGTACGTGGAGACGCCAGAGCAGCTGGTGTACACAATGTCAGGGCCGGTGCTGAGCTGGGCGTGTGAAGCGGCGGCACACACCGAGGCGGCAAGCAAGCCGGCAACGGAATGGGTCTTCATGGAGCGGCTCCTTTTCTAAGGATCGGGCACCGGCCTGGCGGGGCTTGTGCCGTCAAGCATACCAGAACGTCGTCGCTCTGCCACAGGGAGAATCGCAGGAAAGTACGAAGAAAAAGCCCTCCCATTCGGGAGGGCTGTGGGTGCTGGTTTGGTCGGCAATGCTCAGAAGCAGGTGCCGCCCGAGAACACGCTCAGGAGACTGTCGATGTCGGTCGTGTCCGGGAAGAGCCCGTCGTTGTTGAAGTCGATATCGCCGCAGGTGCCCGTGCTGCAAGGGCCGCCGGAGAAGACGCTCAGGAAGTCATCGATATCCGCCGTGTCAGGGAACAGGCCGTCGTTGTTGAAGTCGATGGAGTCGCAGGTAGTCCCGCCCGGCGCGATCGTGATAGTGACGGTGTCGTCGTCGGGCGCGCCGCTGTTGTCGGTCACCGTCAGCGTGATCGTGTGCACGCCCACGGACAGCGACGTGTTGAGTGTGGGGCTGCCGCTGGCGGGGGCGAGGTTGGTCACGCCCTCCTTCCACAGGTAGGAGACGATGGAGCCGCCCGTGTCCGTGCTGGCCGAACCGTTGAGCGTGACGGGTTCGGAGCCGGAATTGTCGGAGTCGGTGAGGTTCTGGTCCGGGCCAGCGTTCGCGACGGGCGGGACGTTGGTGCGCATGCCCGGTTCGCCGCTGCCGTTCGCGGCCGTGTAGCGGTAGATCGACCCGCCGGTCTGGACCACGCGGAGGTAGTAGTAGTACTGCTGGCCCGGGACAGCGGTCGTGTCGTCAAAGCTGGTCGCGAGCCCTGCGAAAATCTGCGTTGCGCCGGCCTGGCTGTTGGCCGCGTTGCGGTACAGCTGGTAGTCGGTGGCGTTGGGGATGGCTGGCCAGGTGATGCTGATCTTGTCCGTGAACGTGCCGTCGGAGGCGGTGGGGGTGATGACGTCCGTACGCGGCTGGATCTGCAGCTTGTACATCTGCGTGGTGGTCGTCGTGCCGGCCTCGGTGATGCGGATATTGCTGAAGCCCTGCGGGATGACCAGCGCGGTGACCGACTCGTTCACGCCGACCGCGGCAATGTTGCCCGAGTAGTACTGCGAGACACCGCCGGCGTTGTAGACGTCCAGCTGCAGGTCCGCGGCCGTCAGCGCGTTCACGCTCGAGCCTGTGTTGCACGGGCCGGTCTGCGGGCCCGTGGTGTACGTGCTGCCAATGGGCTGCACAATGATGTTCACCAGTCGCGGGATGTCGAGGCTGATCTTGTACCAGTCCTGGTCGCTGTCGCCCGCGACACTCATCGTGGACGCGTTGGAGGGAGGGCTGGTGACCGCGATGCCGCCGTACGTCGTGAGGACGCCCACCGCGGGCACGCCAAGGTCCGTCGCGGTTCCGACGTTGTTGTTGGGCTCGAAGATGTCGCCGTAATACCACTGGGCGCCGCGGATGTCGTCCTGCTGGGGGCCGTCGAACGGAGGGTTCGTGCTCGTCGCCGGCTCCATGAGCTTCTGGTTGACGAGCGGGCAGGTGTGGAAGAGCCCGATGCCGTGCCCGTGCTCGTGCATCACCACGTTGCGGAGGTACCGGTAGTCGTTGGTGGAAAGGGCCCAGCCCTCGGAGCGGTCGATGACCATGTCGCCGCCCGCGCCGGTACCCGGGAACGAGTTGTACGCGAGGATGCCGTTGACGGCGTCAATGTTGTGCATACCGATGCGCACATCGCCGCGGAGGGCGGGGCTGCCGCTTGTTCCCCAGGCCGCGCCGTCGTCCCAGTCGTTGCCGCTCGGGGTGACGCGGACATACGTGATGCCCTGCATCTGTCCCCAGCGGTCGAAGCAGGCCTGCAGCTTCGCGATCCATGTCGCCCGCCCGCCCGAGCCGGAGAAGAGGGAGTCCATGCGGCTGAAAAGCTCGCTGGGCGCCGTGGGATCGCCCGCGGTGCCGCCGGGGATGCTCAGCCCATCCGGCACAAAGGACCAGTACACGGTGGTGGGCGTGTTGGGGTTGGAGGAACCCCAGCGCGAGCCGCCAATCTCGTAGCGGGAACCAAAGCCCTCGATCGCCATATTGAGTGCGGCGATCTGCTCGGGGGTGGGGTTGCTGCCCTCGGCCCAGCAGAACATCGACGGGCCGCGATCCTCGGGGTCGGCGAATTCGATGGGGAGCGTGCGGTCCACCAAGAACCGCGCGAGGTCGTACTGGATCGAGGTTTGGGAGCGCACGTCTTGGTACATGGCTTCGTACGAAGCGTCCAGAACGGGCACAAACGGGATGGACTGGGCTTGGGCGGTCCCGCACGCGAGCCCGGTTACGAGAAGTACTGCGCGAACGTTCGTCATTTTCAGAGTCTCCGCGAGTTGCAGATCGAGCACTGCCGTTGGCCAACGCCCTGCGCCAAACAAGCCTCTGCGGGGCGAGAATCTCCCCGACCAGAAAGGCAAGCGGGACGACGCAGGTCTACCAAACAAAGAACGTACACATCGCCTTGTATACGTGCTCCGCTCCGCACAATGTGCGCGCGCGGTTGCCCTCCGTCAAGGGAATCTGGGGGTAAATCTCGTGCGGGCCCGTTGCGAACAACATGAGCCGGCAAGGCACGCTGTGATTGGACGTGCTGACTGTCCGAAAGCCATCTGAATAAGGGGTTCTATTCCTCCATTCGCTCCCGCCACGCTTCCACTGTCGCGTGCTGCGTCAGGTCAAACTTCAGCGGTGTCACTGTGATGAAACCCTTGAGGAGCAGGTCCACATCGCTGCCTTCTTCGGTCGCGTGGAAGTCCAGCCCATGCCCGGCGGCCCAGTAATAGACGTCTCCCATCGGGCTGACGCGCCGTTCGTACTTGTCGATCAGGCCGTGCACGTTCATCGGGCAGACGCGGATGGGCGGCATCGAGCGCGGGTCGGATGCGAGCGGGTCGTGCCGGGCGACGCCCGCGAGTTCCGGAGCCTGGTGGCCCGAGCTGCTCGGGTCCTCGGTCGTGGGGATGTTAATGCTGAGGATTTCGTACGGGCGGAGTGCTTTGGCAGCGAGCACCTTCTCGAGCACGTGACGTGCGCGCGCGGCCGCGAGGTCAAAGCGCGGCTTACCCCGGCCCATCCGCAGGGACACCGCGATGCTGGGGATGCCCAGGAACGCGCCCTCGATGGCCGCAGCGACGGTGCCCGAGTAGATGACGTTGATCCCGCAATTCGCCCCAGAGTTGATGCCCGAAATGAGCAGGTCGGGCCTCGTGTTCCTTCCGAACCGCTCGGGCCACACCGAAGATACGGCGATCTTGACGCAGTCCGCGGGGCGGCCATCGACAGCAACACCGGTGGGGTTGTCGCGTTCGCCCGGCAGGTCGCGCTCGTGCGGGAGCGATTCCTCGCGGGTCATGATGGGCTCGTGGAAGGTGATGCCGTGGCTTGTGGCGGACTGCACGGTGAGCGGCGCGACAGTGAGGACTCGCGTGGACGGCCCGGCGAACGGCCCTTGGTGGTCGGGTGTGCCGCGCGTGAGCGCCTCGTGCATCGCGAGGATGCCCGGCGCGCGGATGCCGTCGTCGTTGGTAAGGAGGATGTGCACGGAGAAGGGTAGAAGAGACGGCGAGACGAAGAGACGGGATGGCGAGGGCCGACCGGACGAGGAACCTTGCTCCCGAGGGCGGGCCGCTGGGAGGCTTCCACTTCGTTTCCGTGCCTCTTCGTCTCTTTGTGCCTCACTCTACAGGCATGCTCCGCCGGAGAAGACGCTCAGGAGAGCGTCGATGTCGGCGGTGTCGGGGAGCAGGCCGTCGTTGTTGAAGTCGATGTCACCGCACGCGCCCGTGCTGCACGGGCCGCCTGAGAACACGGAAAGGAAGTCCGTAATGTCCTGCGTGTCGGGGAGCAGGGCATCGTGGTTGAAGTCGACGGTATCGCAACCGGAGGAGGGCAGGCCGGCGCCGAGCAGCCAGGCGTCGTCGAGGTAGGGTGTGTTGTTGGGGCTGCCGAGACCGCCGAACATGACAACATACCCGCTGGCGCTGTGATAGGCCATCGATGAGTAATTGCGTGGACGGGGGGAGTTCAGGAGCAAGGCCTGCGTCCACGCAATGCCGTTCCACTCCCACACAGTGGAGTTCGCGTTATTCTCAGTCTGGTCCGAGCCGCCGAAGAGCACCACCTTGCCACGCGCCGCGTCGTAGGTCATGCAGTGTCGCGAGCGGGCGGGGGGGCCAGCGACTTCCCGCTGGACCCACACAGTTCCGTCCCACTCCCAGGTATCACCCAGGGGCACGGCCGCGTCCGTCTTGCCCCCGAACAGCACCACGACCTGCCGCGCCGCGTCGTACGCCATGGCGGTCCGGTTCCGGGCTGGCGGGCCCGCCACCATGCGGCGCGTCCAGGTTGTGCCGTTCCAGACCCACGTTTCGCCGATCGACGCGGTCGCGGTCGCGCCGCCGAAGAGCACTGTTTCGTGCCGCGCGGCGTCGTACGCCATGGCGTGGATATAGAGCGCGGGTGGGCCCGCCACGGGGCGCTGTGTCCAGGAGGAGCCGTTGTATTCCCAGGTCTCGCTCGAACGCTGGCTCGTGTCCAGGAACCCTCCGTAGAGCACGGTCACGCCCCGGGTGGAGTCGTAGCACATCGCGTGGTCGTTGCGGGCGCTGGGGCCGGTGACCGCGCGCTGCTCCCATGTTTGCCCGTCAAACTCCCAGGTGGCGGCGCTGGAGGCGCTGCCATTCCAGCCGCCAAACAGGACAACTTTCCCACGCGCTGAATCATCCGCCATGGCGTGGGAATCTCGTGTTGTGGGCTTGGCCACGAACCTCTGCGTCCAGGTCGTGCCGTTCCACTCCCAGGTATCGCCGACTGTGCTGTTGGTGCTCCCGCCGAACATCACGGTCACTCCATGCGCGGCGTCGTACGCCAGCGCGGTCTGATAGCGTCCCGCGGGCCCGGTCGTGGCGCGGAGGGTCCACGCCGTGCCGTCGTACTCCCATGTCTCGCTCGGAATGGTTGTGGGAGACTGCAGGAACTGGCCGAACAGCACGACCCTGTGGCGTGCCGAGTCGTATGTCATCGAGTGGCTGTTGCGTGCGGAAGGTCCGGTGATGGGGCGCTGTGTCCAGGTAGTTCCATTCCATTCCCACGTATCGCCGAGCAAACCCGACGAGCCGGACCCTCCGAACATCACCGTGACGTGGCGGGCGGAGTCATACGCCATGGCGTGTGCCGACCTCGCCGGCGGGCTTGTCGCCGGGCTACGCAGGGTCCAGGCCGCGCCGTTCCACTCCCAGGTCTGATTCAGGCGCGTGCCGGACCCTGCGGATGCTGAGCCGCCGAAAAGCACGACGACGCTCCGCGCCGAGTCGTAGCAGATTGCAGTTCCAGTGGTCGCTGTCGGGCCGGTGGTTGCTCGCTGTGTCCAGACCGCGCCGTCCCATTCCCAGGTGTCGCTCCGCACTTCACCCGAGGGTCCGAACCCCCCGTACAGCACCACGACCTGCCGGGCAGTGTCGTACGCAATGGCGGCGGCCTGCCTTGGCGCAGGGGTGTCGGCGGCGGCCCGTCGCCAACTCAGGCCATCCCAGAGCCACGTGCGAGAGCGCGTTGTCCCGACTCCGTTCTCCAAGATAAACCCACCGAACGACACAACCACACCCCTTGCGACGTCGTACGCCATGGCGTGGCTTTGCGTTGGGGTGTTTGCGCCCACCTCAAACCACCGCGCGTTCTGCGCGGAGCACGGTCGCGAAGCCACGGTCAGTGCTGCCATGGCAGCGAACACCACCGCGCACGCGGCGGCCTGGCGTGCGATATCTCGACGCACCGTCTGAAGGGACCGCCGCGACCAAGACCTCACCGCTGCACTCGTGCGATGCATGGCATTCTCCCTGGGGCCGCCAAAGACCACCGGCCCGTCTTCAAGCGGCAAATGTGGGGAGACAGACCGCGAAAAACCAAAAATGGCGGACCCGCCGCGTCTTCAGAGCGTGCGGACTTTGTTCACAAGAGGGGGATCGTCGGAAAGCGGCTTTGGGGCGTAGCCGGTGGGGTCTAGTCCGCGGGTGTGCCTTCGGTCTGCTTAAAGAGACATGCCCCGTATCCCTGGCCGGGTTTTTGCGTCCGCTGGTGAGCGCGGCATTATGGTGCTTCTGGGAAACGGTGCCTGATTCCAGCCCCAAAGGCGCGTGCTACTTCAGCAACTCCCCCATCCCGGGCTGGTTCTCGACGTACTTCTCGTGCACCGCCTTGTAGTGCTTCTTGTAGATCGCATCGCACTGATCGGGGCTCGGGAAGCGTTTGCTGAAGCCGGGCACAACAGAGTCGATCGTGCTCTCGGCGGCCTTGATGAGGTGGGCCATGAGGGTGCGCGGATCTTCGGCCCCCACCGCAACACGCACCGTCGTGGGGCTGATGCCGGCTTCGGCGAGGGCCTGGTCGCTCATCTCGCTGTGGCTGGTGATGGCGGGGCAAAGGACGACGGTGTTGGGCTGGCCCAAGGAGACCTGGTGCCCGAAGATGGGGTCGAGGCAATCGAAGAAGCGTGTGAAGGTGAGGCGGTCGATGCTGGGGCGAGCGCCAAGGCGCTTGCCGGTGATGTCCTGCTTGCCCTCAAAGTCAAACGTGAAGAGCGGGGCGGGCATCCCCAGGTACATGCACTTCTCGCGGATGGCGGCGTTCTCGTTGCCCGGTACGGCATTGCTCTTGACGTTGATGTCCGGGTGCGCCTGCAGGAACTCGGCGAACGCGAGCGTGTTGGCAACCTTCGCGAGCATGCGCACCTCCAGGGTGTGCATGCCGTTGATGACCTCGTAGGCCTTGTCGCTGTCCAGGAACGCGCCCTTGATGTAGTACACGTTCCAGAACATTGTCTCCTCGCCCTTGTAGTCCCGGGGACTGCCATCGGGCGCGGTACCCCGCACGGTGTCATACTTGCCCATGAACATGCGTTCGTTGCGACCGATGACGACACCCGCGGTAGTGGAGCCGTGCCCGGAGAGGTCCTTGGTGTAGGAGTGGATGATGAAGTCGGGGCGCTCCAGGATGTCCTTCTTCTGCAGCGGGCGGTGCAGGAAGGGCGTGCCGACGGTGCAGTCGCAGATGACGGTGAGCCCGCGTTTGTGGGCCTCTTTGCAGATGGCGGGGACGTCCATGACGTAGCCGTGGGGGTTGCAGGGGCTCTCGAGGTAGACGTAGACGTGGCGCCCTTCCTTGAGGCGGTCGGCGTTGGCGGCTTTGACCCTTTCAAGCGCGGCGACGAACGCCTCGACCGTGAACCCGTCGAACATGTTGACGGAGACGTCCATGTTGCTCTTCTTGGCGTACCAGTCGTGCATGAGTTGGTAGACGCCGCCGTAGACGTTACGGCTGGAGAGGATGATGTCGCGGTGCCCGACGAGGTGGCTGAGGATCGCATCAACTGCGGCCATGCCGGAGTTGAAGTTCCATGCGAAGTATTCGCCCGCGTAGGGGCCCGCCTCGACGTCGACGATGTGGTTGGCGAGGGAGACGTTGGTGGGGTTCAGGAGGCGCGAGTAGACCTCAAGCATGAGCTCCTTGCCGTGGAAGGCGTCGGTGACCCACTCGGCGCACGCGTAGATATAGGTGGCGGTGCGCGTGATGACGGGCTTGGCGGCGAAGATGGCGGTGACGTTGTCGAAGACGGGGTAGGGGCCCTTGGGCAGGCGTTGGCTGGTGCTGGGGACGAGGCTCTGGTAGTGCGTGCGGAAGCCGTGCTGGAGGGTGTCGAGGATCTTCGCCAACTGGAAGCAGAGGAACTTCTGCGCGGCGAAGCGCTCGACGCGGTCTTGGCGGGAGAGCGTGGTGAGTTCACGCACGCCCTGGTGCCAGAGGTTTGTCACGTCGGCCTGGGCGTGGTAGAGGTGGGACGCGAAGGAGCCCATGCGCTGCCCGTAGTCGGTTCGGGGGTCGATGCCAAAGTGCCGGAGCTGCTCCTCGACCAATTGGGGGAAGGTTGTGGCGGTGCTGGAGTGACGCCGGGGCGAAATCTGGCGTGCCACGTCCAGATCGTGCGGGGCCCCGGGGGCTGCGTTGCCGTTGGTCGCGGGAGTGGCCGGGCGGTGGGCGGTGGTCATAGCGGAGTGTAAGCGGTGAAACGCGGGTGCTTGGCGAGCGAATGCGTGTTCCATGCCCGCATCCCACAATTCCACGCCCGTCCACATGCGCTGGTCCTCCCTGCCGGTCGACACCCCCATGCCGCTGCTGGAGCGGCGGCGTGTGGTGGGCAGTGAGTGCATGATCTCGCACGTATCGCTCAAGAAGGGCTGTGTCGTGCCGACCCACGCGCACGCGAACGAACAGATGGTGTGCGTGCTCTCGGGGTGCCTGCGGTTCAGCCTCGCGCAGGGCACGACCGACATCCGGGGCGGCGAGGTGCTGCACCTGCCCCCGCATGCACCCCACGCAGCGGAGGCGCTGGAGGACACCGTCGTGCTTGACGTCTTCGCACCTCCGAGCGAGAAGACGGGCATCGACAGGTCCTAACCGGGTGATTCAAGCTCCGCGCGGACCCGAAGCGAGAGGGCGACCCGCTCCGCCCGCGCCATGTGCCCCTGCAGCGCCTGCGCGTCCCACCCCCATACGGCCGCCTTGGGCGTGGGGTCGTCGGCGTGTCGAGGGATGACATGCCAATGGACGTGCGCTGTGACGTTGCCCAGGCACTCGTAGTTGATGCGTGGGGGCCCGCCGTCCGCGCCGCTCGCCGGGAACACCGCGCGGATCGCCCGCGCCACGCGGGCCACCTCTCCAAAGACCTGCTGCTGGTGCTCCGTGGTGAGAGCGTCCATGTGCTCGACATGTTCGTTCAGCACACACACGCACCAGCCCCGGCAGCCCTGCTGGTCGTTGAGAAAGACCGTTGTGCGGGCAAGTCTGGCGACCAGCGTCAGCGGCGCGGCGTCAGCAAGGCACGTGCACAGCGAGCACCCTGGCTTCATCCCTTTCCTCCTGCGCACGCGCCCTGTCCACCGCCTGATCAGAACGGCTTCTTGGTGGGGTTGACGAACACATTGTCCCGCCCGGGGACGAGAAGGTCCGCGATCTCGATGGACTCCTCGAAGCTCGCCTTCGCCAGCTCAAGATCAAGCGCTCCCTGCATGACCTTGCCCTGCTCGGCGTGCTCCTGCGTCGGTACGGCGTCGCCGGCGATCAGCACCGTGTGCCGAGGGTGGCTGATGAGAAGCCCACAGCACCCGGGCGACACGCCGGCGAGCGGGAAGATGTCCACGCGGTCGGCGAGCGACTCGGGTGCGGGCTCGCACCGGCTCAGCAGCGCGACATCGTTTTCCAGCACATCCCGCAGCGATTCGTCCTTTGCCACGCCCCCCTGAGACTCCTTGCGGGTGAGCAGGTCCTTGAGGGCGGTTGCGAGCTGCACCCCGACTTGCTCGCGCTCCGTGCCGTGGATCAGCCACCGCGCCCGTGAAAACGCCGCGAGCCCGCGTGCGTGCTCGGGGCTGAAGCGCGTGAGGAACACGTCGGTAATGTCGGTTGGTTTCAGGCCCGCCCGTTCCTGCAGGCGGGGCAGCAGGACCTGCGCGGGGAGTGCCGGGTCGATAAGGATCACGCTCTTGCCCGTCCGGACCAGGGTGGTCGTGGCGTGCCCCGCGCGCACCGGCGAACGCTCCCCCCACAAAGGGTTCATGGCCAGCGCGCCGATGGAAATAACCCTGAACTCCACTAAGGGTGAGCGTAGGACGCACAAAAAAGCCCCCGGGGTTTCCGAGGGCGGAGGGAGACGTCGGTCTCGTCGTGCGTTACGGCGTGCAGGCGCCGCCGCCGAACACGCGGATAAGGGCCGAGATATCGTCGGTGTCCGGGAACAGGCCGTCGTTGTTGAAGTCGATGTCGCCGCAGGTGCCGGTGGGGCAGGCGCCGCCGCCGAAGACGGTGATGAAGTCCGTGATGTCCTGCGTGTCGGGGAAGAGGGTGTCGCCGTTGAAGTCGACCGGGTCGCACTGGGCGACGCATGGGCTGACAACGGTGGCGGTGAGGGAAACGGTGGTGTTCCCGGCCCCGACCGACGCCGACGGGAACTCCAGCCCTTCGGTACCGTCGAAGTTCTCGAAGCCAATGGTGACCGTGTCGCCCGCGGTGCGCGGGCTGAGGATCGTGGGCACGTTGCCGTAGCGGAATTCGGCGTTGTTGTTCTGGTAGAGAATGATCTGGAAGTCGTTGGAATCGGCGACGGGGAACCCTGCGTTGTACTGGCCCACGCCCTGCCAGGAGATGATGAAGCGCAGGTTGGGGATGTCGTTCTTCACGTACACCGCGCCCAGGCCCGGCCCGGTGCGGGTGTCGTTGAGGTCGTAGTCATCCCACAGCGGCGCGAGCATGTCGTTGGGGATCGCCGCATTGGGGATCGGCACATTGGTGTACGCCGCGCTGTTCGTCGTGAACTGGATGTTGCCGTTGGACGAGACGTTGGCGCTCGAATACACCGATCCCAGGTGGCGGAACTGGAATGGCAGAGTGATGGTCTCCGTGCAGTCGTCGCACGCTGAGACGGTCTCGAGCCGTGTCCCGGTCTGCGAGATGTCGATGAAGGGGCTGCTGTTCTGGGAGTAGTCGTAGCGGGTGCCGCAGTTGCTCCCCGCGCCCAGGAACGTGCCGCCGGCCTGGACGCACAGCGTGTGGCGGGTAATGCTGCACGAGGATGCGCAGCACGCGCCACGGGGACCGTTGCTTACGTCCAAGCTCATTGAGCCGGTGCTCGACCTGTTCTCCGCGTCGCTCACGGTGAAGGGCACGTTGTAGCTTCCCGTGACCACCGTGGGCGGCAGCGCGTGGGTGTACGACCACGTGTTGTCGCCGCTGGTTGCATCGCCGTGCGTCCCGTCGTTGAAGAACACTTGCGTGGCACTTCCACCCACGCCCGTGAGATTCCCGCGCACCGTGAGGCCCGTGCTGGGCGGGTTGAGGCCGGGCGTGACGACCACGGTCATCACCGTCGAGCCGGTTTCGGCGGTCGCGCTCGCGGTGCCCACGCCCTGAGGGTTGGTCGGGAGGCCGCCGACGCCGTCCAGCGTGACGGACCAGTCGAGCAGCACGCCGGTATCACTGCCCACGCTGTCGGAGATGAGCAGCTGCCAGGCGCCGTTCCCGTCCTGGTTATTCCACGCGCCGAGGGTGTTGTTCGCGGTGGCGGCGGGCGGGTTGGGAGAACCGCTCCACCCGTTCGCGGCGGCAGTTCCTCCCTCCGGGCGGAATGTGCCCGTGAAGGGCGGCGTGCCCGTGTTGATAAGGGTGGCGGCAGCGTCGCTGAACACGGTATTGGTGTAGTTGTCGCCCGAGCTGCCGTTGTCCGTGGTGAGCAGGATGTACTGCCCGTTGTGGACCAGGGCGATGTCCACATCGCTGTCCCACGTGTGTGTGACGTTGATGCGGACGGTGAGCGCGGAGAGGATCTGCGGGCCCCCGGCGACAGTGATGGTGTCGCTCACGGTGGTGTTGTCCGCGATTGTCAGGTTGGGGGTCGACGAGAAGGTCTGCCCGTGCGCGTGCGAGCTCAGCGCCGCGCCGCAGGTGGTGAATGCAATCCAGGCGAGCCGACGTGCTGAACACATGATCTGTTCTCCAGGCTTTGACGAAAACAAACTCCCGCCGAACGCGGAATCTCCCCGTGCACCAGGCCCGTGAAGGCTGGACCAGAGGATCAGTCTACCACACACACCACACTGCGCCAATGGCATTCGTGCGGATGTAATCGTGAAGAGAGCGGTTGCGGGAACGAAAAACCCCCGGGCAGGCCCGGGGGTTTGGGGGATGGAGAGCGTTAACTGAGCGTTACGGGGTGCAGGAGCCGCCGCCGAACACGCGGATGAGCGTGCCGATGTCGTCGGTGTCGGGGAAGAGGCCGTCGTTGTTGAAGTCGATGTCGCCGCAAGTGCCGGTGGGGCAGGCGCCGCCGCCGAAGACGGTGATGAAGTCGGTGATGTCCTGGACGTCGGGGAAGAGCGTGTCGCCGTTGAAGTCGATGGAATCGCAGCTTGGGCCGCAGGGGTTGCTGGCGGGGATGAAGGCGACGGTCAGCGCGGTGTTGCCGCCCGCGACAACGGTCGGGCCATCCACCGAGTCGCCGGTGGCGCCGGTGGCGTCCTCGTATCCAATACTGACGATATCACCGGGGACCTGGGGCGTCAGGATCGTGGGAACGTTGCCGTAGCGGAACTCGAAGTTGCCGTTGGAGTAGAGGATTACCTGGAAGTCGTTGGAGTCGGTGGGGGGAGTCGCAAGGTTGTACTGCCCCACGCCCTGCCAGGAGATGATGGCGCGGTTATTGGCGGCCGAGTCGTCCAGGTAGTAGATGGCGCCGAGGCCCGGTCCATTGCGGGTATCGACAAGGTCAAAGTCGTCCCAAAGCGGTGCGATCATGTTGTTGGGTACCGCGGTATTCGGGATGGGGACGTTCGTGAAGACCGTGCTGTTGCCGCCGCCAAACTGGATGAAGCCGTTGGAGCAGACCCAGACGGTGGGGTAGAGGGTGTTCTGGTAATTGAAGGAGAAGGGCAGGTTGATTGTTTCGCCGCCGTCGTCCACGTTGGAGGCGGTGGTCAGCAGCGTGCCGGTGGTCGAGATGTCGATGAAATCCGACTCGGACGAGGTAATGGAGCCGTAGGTCCCCAGGCCGCAGTCGGTGCCCGCGCCGAGGAACGTTCCGCCGGAAGTGCCGCAGAGGTATTCGCGGGTGATGGAGCAGTTGCCCCCCGCACAGCACCCACCGCTGGGGCTGTTGGACACGACGGCGTTGCATGAACCCGAGAGCGTCGCGTTCGTCGATTCTGTGGCGACGTACGAGAAGGAATAGCTTCCGGCGGGCACAGCCGCGAGCACGTTCGCGCCCCAGAGGTTGTTGCCCAGGTCCGCCAGCGCCACGGAGCTCGCCGCGGGATTCAGGCTGGACGCGTTCACCGTGACGCCTGAGATCGTGTTCCCGATGGAGGGCGACGCGACCACGCGGACCGCGACGTTCTGACCTTCGACTCCGGTCGACTGGCCGCAGTTGGCCGCGAACACACCGGTGGGGCCGGAGACAGTGATGTCCCAGTCAATGAGGGTTCCCGTATCGCCACCCGCGTCGTCGCTGATGATGAGTGTCCACGCGCCGTTTGCATCGGAGCCGTTGAACCCGGCCATGTTGGGGTGGTTGGTGCCAGCGCCCGGCGGGTTGGGCGTACCCGCGTACCCGTTCAGAATTCCCTCGGGCTGGAAGGAGCCTGTGCAGGGAGCAACGCCCGTGGTGATCGAGGCGGACGCCGTGTCTTCAAAGACGGTGTTGGTGTAGTTGTCGCCACTGCCCTGGTTGTCCGAGGTCAGCAGGATGTACGCGCCGCTGGGGCTGACCAGGGCGATATCCAGGTCGGCGTCCCAGGTGTGCGTCAGGTTGATCCGGCACGTCAATCCGGTGATGTTGCTGGTGCCGCCTGAGACGTTGATCGTGTCCGACACGGTCGCGACATCCGCGATGAACAGGTTCGGGGTACTCGAGTACGTGATCTGGGCGTTCGCCGCGCCGCAGAGAGACACCAACGCCGCGACCGCGGCAAATGCACAACTCTTCTTCATATGAATTCCTCCACCTTCATGGGACAGCGGGCACACACCGCCCGAACAGCACTCCAGCGGGCCCGGCACACGCCGGTCCACGCGCACCTCGTTCCGATACCCCCAGTCTACCACGCTCCATGCACTGCGCCTGCGCGATTTTCGAGACTAACCAGGTCCGAAAAAGAAAAAACCCCCGGACCGGCGTCCGGGGGTGCAATGGAAGTGAAAGCGACCTGAAACTCAGCCCAGCCCCGTGATCACAGGAGGCAGGGACCACCGCTGAAGACGCTCAGGAGGGCGTCGATGTCCAGGGTGTCGGGGAAGAGGGTGTCGTTGTTGAAGTCGATGTCGTTGCAGCCGGGGACCGGGTCCGTGCTGCAGGGGCCGCCGGAGAAGACGCTCAGGAAGTCGTCGATGTCCGCGGTGTCGGGGAAGAGCGTGTCGTTGTTGAAGTCGATGCTGTCGCAGGTGGGGCCGCAGGGGTCTGCAACCGTGCCGGGCGTCAGAACGACCGTAATGTTGCCCGAACCGACCGAAGCGCCGGGGAACTCGCCGCCAGTGGCGCCCGCGCTGTCCTCGTAACCGATGGTCACAGTGTCACCAGCGACCTGGGGGGCCAGGATGGTGGGGACGTTGCCGTAGCGGAATTCGACCGTGCCGTTGCTGTAGAGGATCACCTGGAAGTCGTTGGAGTCGAGCACGGGGTCGCCGAGGTTGTACTGACCCACGCCCTGCCAGGAGAAGATGACGCGGTTGTTGGTGGCGGAGTCGTCCAGGTAGTAGCACGAGCCGATGCCGGGACCCGTGTTCAGGTCGCCCATGTCGTAGTCGTCCCAGAGGGGGGCGAGCATGTCGTTGGGGACGCCGGCGTTCGGGATGGCGACGTTGGTGAAGGCGGTGCTGTTGGACGCGCCGAACTGCAGGTTGCCGTTGCTGGAGACGTTGACGCTGGTGTAGACGTTGCCGAGGTGGGTGAAGGGGAAGGGCAGTGCCTGGGCCTGCGTGGCGTCATCGGCGTCGGAGATGGTGGCCAGGAGCGTGCCGGTGCTGGAGATGTCGATGAAGGGTGCAGCGCTGGTCGAGAACGTGTAGACGGGGCCGCCGCAGCTGGAACCGTTGCCCTGCCAGGTACCACCGCCGGCGACGCACAGCGTCTGGCGGGTGATGGAGCAGCCGGAGTTGCAGCACGCGCCGCTGACGCCGTTGGTCACGGTCAGGTTGAGGGTGCCCGACGCGGAGCGGGACTGAGCGTCCGCCGCGGCAACCGGCAGCGGGTACGCGCCGGTGACGACGGTGTTGGGGAGGGTGTAGGCGTAGGAGAAGACGTTGTCGCCCGCGGTCACGTCGCCGTTCGTGGCGTTGTCGTAGAAGGTCTGGGTTGAAGAGCCGCCGATGCTGGACAGGTCCACGGTGACCGTGGTGCCGGTGCTGGCGGGGTTGGTGCCGGGGGTGACAGTCGCCCGCAGGAGCACGTTCGTGGTCTCCTGAGCGGTCACGGCGTTGCCGGCCACCTGGAGCGGGAGCGTGTCGGTGACCGTCAGGATGCCCGTCCCGTCCAAGACCGACGCCGCGCTGTAGGCCGCGAGGCGGACGTACTTGGTCTCGCCGGGGGCGAACGTCGCCGTCACGCTGCTGGCGTACCCGAAGGTGCCGCAGGTGCCGCCGAAGTCGTCGCTGCAGGCCTCCTCAACGAGCGAGCCGCAGGTGCCGGAGTAGACGGTGAGCACAGAGTCCCAGAAGGTGTTACCACCGCTGGGGTTGCCGCAGGTGTCGAAGATCACCGGGCCGCCCGCGGCGCTGGTCCACTTGTACCAGATGTCGTTCACGCTTGCCGTACGGCAGGACGCGATGGTGGACGACGTGGTCGCGGCGGTCATGCCGGTGAAGGCGTTTGCGCCAGAAACCAGGGCGAATGCGCCCGAGCAATCGTCGTTGAGGGGCGGGCAGGAGGTAACGGTGAGGTTACCGCTCGCGTTCGTGGAGCGCGCCTGCGCGTCGGCCACAACGTAGGAGAGGCTCTTGGAGCCCTGTGTCACGGAGTTGGGGATCGTGACGAGGTAGGAGTAGACGTTGTCACCCGCCGTGACGTCGCCGTTGCTGGCGTTGTCGAAGAGGGTCTGGTTCGTCAGGCCACCGATCTGCGAAAGGTCGCCGGTCACGGTGATGCCCGTGCTAGCGGGGTTGGTGCCCGGAGCAACAGTGACTGTGAGCAGGCTCGTCTGGCCGCCGCAGTTGGTCACGCTGTTGGGGCTGGCCGCCGGCGTGCCGAAGGGGGGCGTGGGCCCGCCGATCGAGCCGGAGACGGTGATCGACCAGTCG
>CALLYM010000002.1 GCA_937858155.1 uncultured Phycisphaerales bacterium
CATCGCGTGATTGTCGACATGCTTGTACTTGCCCTCGATGCTGGTGACCGTCTTGCCGCCATCTTCACTGCGGCCCAAGAGCGTATCCATGATGTAGATCCGCTCGGCGTTCTTGGGGTCGACGAACAGTTCGCTGTAGTACTGTGCGCTCGACACGGCGTAGGCGTTGCGTTTGTCCCATGACGAACCGCCATCCAGCGAGCGATACAAGCCGCCCTCTCCGCGTTCGGCCTCGACGATTGCGTAGAGCGTGTCGGGGCGCGAGGGTGCGATCGCGATTCCGATCCTGCCGAGATCGCCTGACGGCAGGCCGTTGACGATCTTCTTCCAGGTGGCGCCGCCGTCGGTCGACTTGTGGATCGCCGAACCGGGCCCGCCGTTGATCAAGGTCCAGACATGACGACGCCGTTGATACGACACCGCATACAGGGTGTCGGGGCGACGCGGGTCGAGCAGCACTTCGCTCACGCCGGTGTCGTCGTCGACGTGCAGAATGCGCGTCCAGGTCTTGCCGCCATCGGTGGTCTTGTATAGGCCGCGATCGCCGCCGGAGGCCCACAGCGGCCCCATCGCTGCGACATACACCACGTTGCTGTCGCGGGGATCGACCCGAATCATGCCGATGTGCATGGAGTCCTTGAGCCCGCAATTCTTGAAACTCGAGCCGCCATCGTGGGAAACGTACACGCCATCGCCGTACGACACGCTGCGCTGACTGTTGTTCTCGCCGCTCCCCACCCACACGGTGTTCGCATTGCTTGGATCAAGCGTGATGCAGCCGATGGCGAACGAGCCTTCGCCGTCAAAGATGGGCCGGAAAGTTACCCCGGCGTTCGAGGTCTTCCACACGCCACCGCTCGCGGCGGCGATGTAGAACTCAGACCGATCACGCGGGTTGACCGCGATGTCAGCGACACGCCCGCTGAAGATGGCCGGCCCGAGACTCCGGGCCGCGAGAGGCGCAAACTTGGCGCTGGTGAGCTTGGTGGGGTCTTCTGCAGCCTCGTCGTGTTTTTCGGAGGGAGGGGCATCATTGGCTTCACGCTCATTCTCTTCGCGGGCTTCTGACGGAGGTCCCGCGCGTTGCGCGTACGTCGGGGCCGCAAACAGGGAGGCAAGCACGAGGAACAACGCGGTGCGGTTCATAGGTCAGACCTTTGCAGTGCGCGCATGGGACGCAGGACGCCCATGCTCGTGGAGAGCTGTATGGGGGAGCACATCAGGGCGTGGGAGGGGTTTGTGTGGCAGGCGCTGTAACCTGCGGTGGCGATGGCGCTTGATGGGCCCGCAGGTACCCCGCCCCCATGTATCCCAGCGTCATCGCCACGACCAGCAGCGCGCCCTGCAGCATCGGTGGTGCGGGAGCTGGGATCTCAAACCACCGACACCCAAAGCCCACGACAAACGCCACAGCCGCCGCGATGACCACTTTCATGCCACGCTCCTGAACCCCGCCTTGCACGCTTGCCCGGGACGCCCCGATGCCAACAATGCCGGGGTGCAATCATTGGACGCTTGCCGGTCGCTGCCGAGCACCTGCGGGCCCCAATCGCTGGGGCAGGCAAGGAGCGCGGAGCCAGTCATGGAGGTTGGAATGCGAAGACTCGTTACGGCCGTGGCGTGTGTGCCTTTCTGCGGGATCGTCGCGTGCTCGGAGCCAGCGCAACCTGTCCCCGCTCCCTCCGCGCCGGTCGCCGTGACGGCGAACCCGCCCGCGCCCGCACCGGTTGCCGCACCAGTCCCGCCCACTGCGCCCGCTTTGGCTGCCAGCCAGCTCCGATGGAACTGGGGGAAGGGACAGCGGGCGACGTACCGCTTCAAGTCAGAGCAGTTCGCAGAAAACACCGTCGACCTGCTCAAGGAACGCTCCGAGGGCGGCACGGAATTCTTGGCCACCTTTGAAGGTGCGGACCTCAATGACAAGGGCGCGTTCCCTGTCAGGTTCACCTTCGGTGAGCTCTTTACGCACGAGTTCAACCTGGGTGTCAAGAAGGACACACGCTCTACGCCCATCGAGAAGGGCCAGATGGACTTCGACGTCGCCATCGCGACGCCGGACCTGATGCCGCTCGTCGGTCGCCTCGGTCGCGTGCTCGGTCCCCGTGGTCTGATGCCGAACCCCAAGACCGGCACCGTGACCC
>CALLYM010000003.1 GCA_937858155.1 uncultured Phycisphaerales bacterium
TCAGGAAGTCGTCGATGTCTGCGGTGTCGGGGTAGAGAGGGTCGTTGTTGAAGTCGATGGAGTCGCAGGTGGGGCCCGTGGGGCCGGCGGTTGCCTGAAGGTCGCCCAAGATGATGTCTTCGCCGTCGTTGGTGTAGTGGCCTGTGCGTGTGATGGTGTTGAAGGGAATTGCAGGGTTGACGGGTTCGAAGGAGATGGAGTGGACGTTGGGTATCGTGGGTCCGCCGGGGACGGTGAAGTCCATGTAGTAGTGGCAGCCGGTGAAGAACCTCTTGAAGCCGATGTAGACCCAGGTGGGGTAGGAGCCGGGCGGGCAGAGGGCGCCTTCGTCGAGGACGGCGATGGAGCCGAGGCTCAAGGTGAAGGAGGCCACGGGGTTGTCGTGCTCGTCGTAGGCGGTCACGAGGGTCTCTGTGCTGCCCATCGCCGAGTCGTCCGGCGAGAAGGTGGTGCGGCCGGGGACGAGCGGGTCCTTGGTGACGATGATGCGGGACTCGGCACCGGTGCCATCGTCGTAGGCCTTCATCAGCGTGACGTGCCCGTTGTAGACCTTCTCGCGGGCGCTGGTGGTGGCGGGGGGCCACTTGATTTCGACGCCGTCCTGGCCGGAGGAGCCGATGTTCGGGCACCGGGTGCGGTAGACGGTGTCGGGGATGCCGTCGCCGGTGATGTCGGCCTGAGTTTCAGAGATGATGGCGGCGCCGGTGGCGTAGACGCCGTCGTTGTCGGTGGGACCGTTGGGGCAGCCGGCGCAGGGCTCGACCTTGATCATCGCGTCGGAAACATCCAGTTCCGGCGTGTCGCTCATGATCATCATGGAGCCGAGGTTGGTCCAATCGCCGGGGCAGGGCGCGACAATGCAGATGGGTCGGCACTGGATCTCCACCACGTCCGGGACGGTGATGACACCGCCGGTGCTGGAGGGGTAGTGGATGGTGCTCGCGCTGCCCCGGCGCTCGAGCGACACCATCATGCTGAGATCGCTGTAGCTCACCTTGCCCGCGCCGAGCGACCAGGAGGGCTGTGACGCGGGGTTGGTTGCGCACTCGCTGGTCCATGCCAGCGTCGGGGATTCACGGATTGGCAGCACCGTGACGACGCCCGTGCTGCTGATGCAGGTCATCTCGACGTTGACCGAGCCCAGAGGGGAGAAGTCGCACTCTTCGGACATGCCCTGATTGACGCCGTCGCTGAAGGTCGCGGTGGCGGTGTAGCGGCCCTTGATCATGCCGTCCCAGCCCTTGTACCGGGTGCGGAGCGAGTGCCCGACGTTGGAGGGGCCGAAGTGGTGGGACATGTCGACCGAGACGACGCCGCCCTGTGCGGTGCGCCACTTGACCTCGACGCCGTCCTGGCCGCTGCTGCCGATGTTACGGACGGGCAGGTGGCGGCCGACCACAGGGTCGAGCGTTGCCTCGCCAACGGGCGAGTGGAGGATGCCGCTGGGGAAGCGCGCGACAAACGACACGGAGTCACCGTCGGGGTAGACCTCGGGCACCGCGCCGGGAGCTGCGGAGAGCTGCACGGTCACTACATCGCCGTCGTGCAGGTTGACCGGGGTTGGGGGGAGCACGAGTTCGGTGGGGATGAAGCAGGTGCAGCGGCCGTTGTAGGGGAAGAAGCGGCACTGGGTGCCCTGGCCGATGCAGGGCCAGTAGCAGATGAGGTCTACGCAGGTGCCGACGGTGGTGACGGGGCCGAGGTAGCGTGCGCTCAGTGCGGAGGTGACCGGCGCGCCGTTGATGAAGACTTCCACCACGGTGCTGATGTCGATTTCCGCGGGGCTGAAGTTGGAAGCGAACGGTGTCACCTGGACGAACGTCTGGCCGGAGGAATCGGTGACCAGTTGCACATCGGTGGCGCTCAATCGGCGGTCCCAGGGCGGTCCGCCCGCCTGGGCGAGAGCGGAGCCCGCGAAGGCGGCGAGGGCAAGGGCTGTGGCGAGGGTGGTCTTCATGGCGTGGTCCTTTCGGGCGGAGAGAGATTTGGGAGAGAGAGGAGCAGGGCCAGCCTGGGCGGGGTTGGACGTCCGTTGTTCCGCTGATGGCTGTGGCGTCCGCACCATGACTTGGCGCACCGTGGGAGAACCTTGCAGGAACTGGCAAAGAAAAGCACCCGCCGGTGGGCGGGTGCGGGTGGTTTGAATGGTGAATGTCGCCTGGGAGCCTGGTTTGTCGGTTCTTACAGGCAGGGGCCGCCAGAGAAGACCGTGAGGAGGTCGCTGATGTCCTGCGTATCGGGGAAGAGGCTGTCGTTATTGAAGTCGATGTCGCCGCACAGGCTCGTGGAGCATGGTCCACCTGAGAAGACGCTGAGGAAGTCGTCGATGTCTGTGGTGTCGGGGAAGAGGCCATCGTGGTTGAAGTCGATTCCATCGCAGCCGACGGCGACGGGCGCGGGCACGGTGGGCGGGTTGCCGCTCGCGTCCCAGTTGTGAACGAAGAGGTCATAGTCGGCAAGGTCGCACTGGTTGTCGCCGGTGAAGTCACCGGTGGAGGGGCCGACGTGGCTGCCCAGGAGGTGGAACGGGTCGTAGTTGTTCGCGAGGTAGGGGAAGTCGAGGAGGTTGACGTGGCGGTCCTGGTTGACATCGCCGCGTGCGAAACGCTCCTGGAGGGCGCGTTCGAAGAGGGGAACGCCGGAGGGCAGCGGGTCTCCGATGGTGGGCAGAATCCCGGCGGCGGTGTAGAGGCGGACGATGTCGCCGGTGTTGACGGGGTCGGGGAAGTTGGCCGGCAGCGGGAGCTGAGGGGGAGAGGGGTGGCGGCTGTCGTACTCGAGCTCCGCGATGCCAAGTGTGGTCGCGCTCATGGGCACTCGGCCGACGAACGCGTTGTTGATGTACGCGTCCATGTCGGTGTTGTATGGGCTTGCGAGGAAGCCGGCTGGGAAGCCGGAGATGGCGGTGAAGTCGAGCTGGATGGTGAAACGGAATTCGTCGTTCCGGTGGACGCCCCCGTAGTAGAGCTGGAGGAAACGAGAATGGACGCGGAACTCTGCATTGCCGAGGGACTCATTTGCGCCCCAGGAGGCGTTGGATGGGATACGCATTTCGGCGCGGATGCGCAGGTCGGCGTTTTCAACCTGAGCGCGGGCGGTCTGTGCCCCCGCCCCCCAGAGCCCCACACAAAGGGCCGAGCAGAGAAGAGTGGACAGTCGCATGGAAGGTCTCCCGTGGCATGGAACTGATCGGGAGAACGGCCACGAGGCAGCTCGCCCATCGCGGGTTCATGCGGGGAGCGGGGGAGAAGGGTGTCAGGAATTCCCGCGGATCGGGTGATGACTCATGCCGGAGCAGGGCAAACCCGGGCTACGGGCAGGGGTGGCCGGAGAAGAAGTTGAGGTAATCGGCGATGTCCTGGGTGTCGGGGAACAGGGCGTCGTTGTTCCAGTCGATGTCGCCGCAAGTGGCGGCGGGGCATGGAGCGCCGCTGAAGACGAGCAGGAAGTCGTCGATGTCCGCGGTATCGGGGAAGAGGGTGTCGCGGTTGAAGTCGATGGAGTCGCACGGGTTCTGGATGAGGAACCAGGGGGAAACGGTGAAGAAGATGTTACCGTTCGTGGGTTCAATCTTGAGGCGTGCGAACTCTGTTTCTGTGCTCAGCGGGAACAGGACCTGCGCGGAGCCGGTGTTGGGGAACTCACCCAGGTAGATGGAGAAGTTCTGGTCGTTGGTGGTAGAGATGAACATCTTGACGGTGGGGGCGTTGTAGGGTGCAGCGCTGGTGCCTGCTACGTCCCAGGCGACCTGTGCGGTCGTGCCGGGCGTTATGCGCTGCTGGGGGGCGGGCTGTGTGACGCGGAAGGGGCCCGTGGAGCCGATGTTCACTCGTACCAACCCGGACGTGATGGAGCCGCCCTGCTGATCGCGGACACTCACCCGGAACTTGCGCTGGGAGCCGGAGAAGCTTGGGAGTTGCTCACCTAGTGAGGGCGAGCCTGAGAGGATGTCGGCCCAGCGGGGGAAGACACGGGTGGGGTTGGTGGTGGGGGAGAAGGACCGGAAGAGCGGGGAGAGGCCATTATCCACCGCTGCGCCGCCGACGAGTGACTGTGCGCTGCCTGTATCGAGCTCGTCCCAGCAGTAGAGCGGCTGTGGGGAGTCGTCGGTGATGGTGGTGGTGAGCGCGAAGGGTGTGAGGATGGGGATGGTGAGCTGCGTGGGGGTGATGAAGTTGATGACCGGAAGGGCGTTGGTTGTGGTGATGTTGGTGGAGCACTGCGAGGTTCCGGAGTTGAGGAATGACCGCATCTGCGTGAGGCTGCCGGAGTGGAAGTACACATCGGGGTACTGCACGAGGTTGTCGGTGGTGCCGGTGCCGTAGGGGCCGCCGACTGGGCATGCGCCGGGATATGCCAGGAGCGTGCTGCCCCCACCGGGCTCCCACGCGGAGGAGCCTGTGATGTTGCCGCCGCAGCGGCCGAGGACGCCGTTGAAGGTGTGTGTCGCGCCAAACTGGTGTCCGAGCTCGTGCATAACAACCGTCGCGGCGAGGGGATCGAGCTCTCCGCCGCGCGGGATTCCGGAGACGCCTCGTGCCTTGTTGACTGTGCACACGGACGACAAGGATGCGACGCCGCCGCGGACGCGGGTGACGACGTGGCCGACGTCGTAGTTGTTGACGCCGATGATGCCGTCCACGATGCCCTGGTTGACGCCGTGGTAGGTGCCGGAGCAATCGGCCGCGGGGTCGATGGTGCAGCTGGGGTCTGCATCGGGGTACGGGTCGGTCGCGGGGTCGAAGAAAGCGAGGAGGTTGTTGTTGGCGACGAGCACGAAGCGGACGCCCACGTCGACTTCATAGGTGAGCGAGGCGCGGTTGTTCATGGTGACGATGGCGGACAGCGCGTCGGCCTGATTTGGCGTGTGGCCCTGGAGCGCGCTGTGGAACGCGCCGAACTCGCCGGTGCAGGCCATGGCCATGCGGTACTGGCGGAAGGGGTTGCCCGGCCCTTCCGGGGCGTGGAGCTGCAGGCCGCCCTCAGGGTCAAACGCGGGGTCAATGCCGGCGTCGGGGGAGACGGCGCAAGACCAGTCGGCGGAGCGTCCCTTGCTGTATTCGGCGAGGTCGTAGATAGATACAAAGTCGCGTTGCTGCGCGGAATATGGGTCGATGAAGGCGGTGCCGGCGCTGGTGCGGATCATGGCGCGGAGGCCATGGGTCGTGATGTCGATGCAGCCGGTGGCGGTTGGGTCGGTCACGCCGTGGATGCGATAGGTGTGAATCGCCGGGAACTTTGCGGCGAGGGCAGGCTCCATCGTGGGAGCGTCGACGATGGTGAATCGGGCGAGCGAACCGTTGGGCATCGGGATGGCGACGGGCAGGCCTTGCGCTCCCGGGGCTTCGGCGGGGGCCTGGGCGAGGAGCGCGTCAAGGGCGGGCCAGTCGATTTGGGCGAGTACGCCGACATCGGTGCGGACGAACGCGGGGAGTGCTGCTACTTCCGCCGGGACGCGGTCGACGATGGTCCACTGTGCGAGCGCGGGCAGGGCAAGTGCGGGGAGGGTGGCAAGGGCGGTGAGACCGGGCAATGTCCTGCGGAGGGTGGGCATGGAGAATCCTTATGCTGCCGCCTGGTGCGGGGCTCTGTTATACCACGCTTTGTGCCGAATGCCAAGCAGAAACAGGGGACCAAGGGCGTGTTCTCGGAGCGGGCGGGCGGGGCGAGCTGCTTATGCTCGTGGCGTGCGGCGGGTCTGGGGAGATTCAGGGATGGGCGAGGCTGGCGGCTCCATGACATCGGCGGAGGTGGGCGGGTTTGTCGTGACGTGTGACCCGGCGCGGATTGACCGTGCGCGGGTGCACGAGATGATCCAAAGCACGTACTGGGCGGAGGGCATCCCGCGTGAGGTGATGGACCGCGCGGTGGAGAACTCGCTGGTGTTCGGCGTGGTGGATGTGCGCGGTGCGCCGGAGCGGCTGGTGGGTGTGGCGCGTGTGATGAGCGACTACGCGACGTTTGCGTACCTGGCGGATGTGTTTATCGAGCCGGAGTGCCGGGGGAACGGGCTCTCGGTGCGGCTGATGGAGTTCATTCTCGCGCACCCGGAGCTTCAGGGGCTCCGTCGGTTCTGCCTGCTGACGCGGGATGCGCACGGGCTGTACGAGAAGTTTGGCTTTGCGAACCGCACGGACGGTGGGCGCGGGTACATGGAGATTGCCAGGCCCGGGATGTACCTGGCGGGAGCGAAGCCAACCAAGGGGGAGCCGGCGTAGCGGGCGATCGTGGGGTGTGGTACATTGTGCGGGAGCGGTAGGAGGTGCTGATGGCGGTCGATACTTCGAAAGTCACCGACAGGCGCGCTTTGTCGTTTGCGACCCTTGCGGATGTGGTCGTGGATGCGGAACGCATCGCGGCAAGCGACAGAGCGGGGACACTGCGCCGGACTGGCAATTGGACGGCGGCGCAGATCCTGAACCACGTATCGTCCTTCATGGAGTTTCCGTTTGACGGGTATCCGCCCGAGTTGGCGTCGCCGCCGTGGTTCGTGAAGTTGATTATGAAGTTCATGAAGGGCAAGTACCTGAAGGGGCTGCCGGCGGGGGTGAGCATCCCGCGGATCCCCGGGGGGACGGTGGGCGCGGTGGATGGTCCGATCGACCTTGCGCTGGCTCGGTTCAAGAAGGCCGCGCAGCGCATGGAAAAGACTCCGCCCGCGATCCCCAACCCGATTTTCGGCCCGATCACGCACCAGGAATGGGTGCAGCTGCAGTGCCTGCACGCGCAGCTGCACTTCAGTTTCCTGCACCCGTGACGGGCGTCGCGACGATGGTGGTGGGTGAAGGGGGCGGACAGGAGCACACCATGGAAAGTGCAAGGCCGGAGCCGCGGTTGCGAGTCGTGCAGACCCTTCTCATGGCGTTGGCGATGGGCATGGTGATGTTTGGGTGCACCGTGGCTTACTTGGTGAAGTCGGGGGCGATGAGTGTGAACGTCCAAGCAGCGCCCGAGATGCTCAAGTATGTTGCCAAGGGCATGTTTGCGGCTGGCGTGCTGCTCGGATGGGTGCTCTGGAAGCATTCCTGCCGTACGGCACGGTCGCGGGCGGCGGGCACACCGGTGGGGGAAGCGGGGGAGGTGCTGTTCCCGATATTTCAGTCGGGGCTCATTGTGCGCGGGGCGCTGCTCGAAGCGCCGGGGTTGTTCTGCATTACACTGGCGATGATTACCGGCGATCTATGGATGCTGGCGTGGGGTGCCATGGCGGTTGCGGGGCTCATCGCGATTTTTCCCGTGCAGGCGAACTACGACCGGTTTGTGCGGGACGCGGTCGGCGCTGAGTCGCCGTGAGGCCCGCGCGAAAACGCGGGCAAGGCGGGCGGCGAATGATGGGGCATGGCGAGCGGACCTCATTCGGATGTGCTGACGATCCCCACCGAGGCGGACCGGCCTGCCCTGTACCGGTCCGTGTCGCTCGCGTTCGGCGGGACGATGGAGGGTGTGGACGATTGGGTGAGCACGATGGGGCTGCAGAGCCAGCGGGTGCTGCGCGGCGAGAGTGGAGGCGTCGGCGCAAGCCTGGTGCGGATTGAGATGGGCCAGTATTGGGGTGGGCGGAGCGTGCCGATGCTGGGGATCGCCGGGGTGGCGGTTGCGCCCGAGTCTCGCGGGCGTGGGGCGGCGAAGCGGATGATGCGGGCGCTGGTGCGCGAGGCGCACGCGGAGGGGTGGGCGACGTCCGCGCTGTTCGCGTCGACGCACTCGCTGTACCGGGCGGTTGGGTATGAGCACGCGGGGTCGAGGTTCGAATTCACGCTGCCGCTGTCGCGGATCGACGTGCGTGAGCGAGCGGGCGAGGTGGTGGCGCTGGGCGAGCAGGACATGGAGCGGGTGAAAGCGTGCTACGGGCGGGTTGCGGTTCGGCACAATGGGCATCTGGATCGGGGTGCGTACATATGGAACCGCATCCGCAAGCGGTGGGGCGTGGAGTACCACGCTTTCGGCGTGCTCGCGGAAGGGTCCAGGGCCGAGGACGCGGGTGCGCCGCTCGCCGGGTATGTCTTCCTTGCGCAGCAACGGAGGCCGACGGGTCGGTTTGACGTTGAGGTCAACGACCTTGTGTTTGACACGCCTTCGTCCGGTCGCCGGCTGCTGTGCTTTCTTGCGGACTTTGAGATGATGGGGTACGACTGCACGCTGTATGGTGGGCCCATGCATCCTGCGCTCACGCTGCTGGGGCAGCACCGGTACGAGGCCCGTTTCAAGGACTACTGGCTCGTGCGGCTGACGCACCTGGAGAATGCCATCGCGCGGCGCGGCTACGCCGAGTGTGTCGATGCCGAGATTCACCTGCGCATTGAGGATGACGTTGTGGAACAGCACCACGGCGATTGGGTGCTGCGGGTCAAGGGAGGCCAGGGGGAAGTCACGCGTGGCGGGCGGGGGGAAGTGCGACTGTCTGCGCGGGCGTTCGCGTCGATCTACGCAGGGTTTACCAGCTTTTCCCAGGCGCGGGCGCTGGGATGGTGCGATGGGAATGATGCGGTGATCGCGCGGGCCGAGGGGGTGTTCGCGGGGACGCACCCGTGGATGACCGAGATGTTCTGACGGAGCCTGTCCACTACACTCGCCTATGAAGCCCATTGTCTTCGCGGTGCTCGCGGGTCTGTGCTGGGGGATTGGCGAGGTTGCGACCAAGCAGGTGCTGCAGAGCAGGCAGGTGGGGGTGCTGACCATCGTGTGCCTGCGGATCCTGGGCGAGGCGCCGTTCGCGCTGCTGCTCTACTTCCTTATTCACAAGGTATTGCACACGGAGGGGGAGCCCGCCGCCTGGTGGAGCGCTGACCGCGCCATCCTGCTCAAGCTCTTCTTCGGCACGGCGATGATGGCGGGCTTTGCGGGTGTCGCGTTCTATTACATGGGCCTCAAGTACGGGCAGGTGAGCGTGGTCAAGCCCATTGCGTTCACGATCGCCCCGGCGGTGGGGGCGCTCCTGGCGTGGCTGGTGTTGAAAGAATCGATGCCGGTGCAGAAGGTCGTGGGGATCGCGATTATTCTGGCCGGAGTTGCGGTGCTGTCCACGACAAAGTCCGCCCACGGCGTTCCGCCCCGACCGGACGCCGGGAACGCAAGCGTCACGCAGGGGGGCACGCCGTGAGCGGGCGCATTACCATCGAGCGGGCATCGGCGGCAGACGCCGACGTGGTTGCACCGTTGTTTGCCGCGTACCGAGAGTTTTACAAGAAACCGGATGGCGAGGCGGGGCGGTGCGCTGTGTTCATGCGGGAAAGGCTGACGCGCGGCGAGTCGGTGGTATTCATGGCCCGGCAGCCTGCACGGGGCGATGTCGAGCCAGGAAAGGCAGCTTTGCCCCCGATCGCGGGGTTCGCCCAGTTGTACCCGATCTTCACCAGCGTCGGGCTGGCCCGAGTCTGGCACCTCAATGACCTGTTTGTTGCCCCCGGGCACCGGCGGGCGGGGATCGCGAGGGCGCTCGTGCTTCACTGCATGGCGTTTGCGCGTCAGGACGGCGCAGCGAGGCTCACCCTCGAGACGCAGCAGGACAACGGGGCGGCACGCGCGTTGTATGAGCGATTGGGGTTCGTGGTGGGCACGGAGTTTGTCAAGTACGCGGTGAAGTTCTGACCTGCGGTACCCCCGCAGCTCGCGTCCTCCACTCCTCATCCTGATCCAACTAAACCCTGCGTGAAGGGCGTGTGTTTTCAATTCCTGCCGCGATTATGTTCGCTGACGGTTGCATGCGGCACACTTCATGCGGTAGGCAGAGTGCGGCGCGATGTCCGCGCACTTTAGAGAGGATCACCATGAACAGGTCAGAGGAAGAACCGTCATCCCGGCGGGATGCGGAAGTGAGGCGGTTTGCGGAGCAGTGTGCGGCGTACCTGAAAGTCAACCCACAAGAGCGCGGGACCAGCAGGCTCTGCGAGGCGTTGCGTCAGGACTTGAAGCCGAGCGTACCGGAAGTCCATGTTCGAGCGGGAGCAGGCGACTCGCGTGTGGTTCACTCGAAGGGGCGATAGGCACCCATGCTCACGCCGGATTCACCCTCGTGGTAGGTTGCCCATAGCAAGCTCTCGTTTGAAAACTCACCACTCAAGTGCGGAGGACAAGCAATGAAAAACAGCGAACAGAGCGAGAGCCAGCGGTTGACTCAGCAAACTGAGAAGCCCGGCGTTGATGCGCAGCAGCGGCGTGACACAGCGGGTAGGCGAAGTCCGCGGCCAGGAGACTCCGCAGATACCCGGACCGATCTCGGTGATCAGCCGATGCAGCGGGCGCCCGGGCGTGCGGACGAGGGTGGGTGCGGCTGCTCGGGCAGCAAAGATGATTCAACGGATGAAGCCACTGGGCAGGCGTCGACCGACACCCCAAAGGGGTTTGGGGATGCCGCAGACGGTGATGAAAGTCACCAGCCGCAGCGTCGCGGCCCGGCACGCTGAAGTCGCCATGTTTCCGTACAAAGGGCGGTGGCTCCGCGGCCTGCCGCACTTTGTGCGATTGTATTTGCTCCGTACAACTGACTGATGTTCCGCAAGTAGAATGGGGAGGGACTCCGACATGCTTCACACTCTAGGAAACGCGTTTCAAGATCAGGTCCGTGACCTGTACAGTGCTGAGAACCAGCTTCTGAAGGCCCTTCCCAAGATGGCCAAGGCGGCGTCGAGCGAGCGCTTGCGCCAAGCATTTGAAGGTCATCTTGAGCAGACCAGGGGTCATGTGGAAAGACTGCAGCAAGTGGCCACACTCCTCGAGTTCAAGCCTGGCGGCAAGAAGTGCAAGGCGATGGAGGGCCTGATCGAGGAAGGAAAAGAGGTTCTGGAGGAAGAAGGCGACGACGCGGTCATTGACCTCGCCCTCATCGCCGCTGCCCAGCGGGTGGAGCATTACGAGATCGCCGCGTACGGCGCTGCCCGGGCCATGGCCCAGCGGTTGGGTGAGTCCAAGGCCGCGAAGCTGCTTCAGGAAACGCTGGATGAGGAAGGCGCAGCGGACAAGAAGCTTACCGAAATCTCCGAGAAGGAGGTCTTAGAGGCTGCGGCGGCCGCGCGAGAGGGTGGCGACTCGGAAGTCCCCAAGACGCGTCGATAACTGGCAATCCATTCGTTTTGTGGCCTGCACTGAGGTTGAGGGGAGGATCCCATCATGTCCGACGCAATTGCTCCACACAATCATTCTGCGAGTAGCTGTCCGCGGAAGGTGCTGGATGTCGTCATCCGTTGGCCTTGGCCAGACCGTCCACCCGGCTCAGCAAGTCCAGATCGAACCTTGGTGGCCTCTCGCGGCGTCAACTCAGGAGCGAGGCTTGGTCGGGCAGGCATCCCGGTGGTGACACTCGGTGATGCTGCTGAGGGCGCAGTGCGTATGTAATCCTCGACAACTCCGTGCACTATCGCCTTGTGAATAGTGACATAAGCGTCGGCGCAAGTGTTGCGACAACCTTGAAAATGCCGCCGCCAATGTGTCGGCTGGAATGCTCAACACCGTCTCGCGGCTTGGCAGGCAAGACCAGTGCCAGGCCCGCGGCAAGTGCGGCGAACCCCACGAACCATGGAGCGGCACGCTTCGCTCGTCCTCGTATGCCCACGAGGGCGGCATGTGCCTTTGTCATCATGGCATGGTCGGCACGGACGCTCCAGAGGAGCAGGTTGTGCTTCGCCTGCGCGGTCGACATCAGGGCGATCGGAGGCGCCTTTGCGGACGCGACCGTCTGCGGGGGGTTGAGTTCGCTCATTGGTGATAGTTCTCCGCGAGTTTGAACGCTCCGAAGCCCACCGCGAGCGCGAGCAAGCCTGTCACGATGCTGGCCCACCCGGGGTCGAGTTGGCGTTTAAGCATGTACCACACCCCGGCAAGCACGAGGCACGCACCGCCGAGGAAGAGGCCTGCTGCAAGGACGGAGAACGAGAGACCCGCGAGCATGCGATTGACGACGCGGCGCAGGTCACGACCTTCGGCCTCGACCAGATCCGCCACTCGGATCAGGAGTTCTGCAACCTGGGTCAGCATGGGAGGATGCTCAACGGCGGGCGACCAGCACGCCCAAAACCACACCGAATCCAAACGCCAGACCCACGGATGCGAAGGGGTGTTCTTCGATGTGCTCCTGGATATCGTCGCGGGCCTGCTTCCCCTTGGCTTGGGCGGACTTTGCTACATCAGACATCCTCATTTTCGCGCGTTCCATGCGGGCGCGCGCGGTCTCGCCGGCGTGCTGGCCCAGTGCCATGAGGTCCTCGCGGAGCGCTGCGATATCGGCCTTCAGAACCTCGAGGTCGTTGGCGTGAGCGGCATCGGCGGGAAACGGGGCAATGTCTTCTTGCATGGGAAACTCCTGTTGAATGTGCTAATGAGCGGGGGTCCCGCGGGCAGGCTGCCCATGGAGACTGCTGTGGGTGCTACGCACCGTGATGGCGTTGGCACGCTCCTCGTGTGTGACGCGCCTGCGGTCTTTGATCCGGAGCATGGTCGCCCAGAAGACGGGGTTGAAAACCACGGACAGCCCAACCCACCCCAGCATCGCCAGACCGGCGGCCCAGCCCAACCAGACCGCGGTGCCCACGGCCACGAGGAGGAAAATGACGAGCAAGGCAACCAGCTCCAGCCGCAGCATGCCCGGGCCAGAACGTGGATCGCCCGGCATGCCCTCCACTCCGACGCGGCTTATATCTTCCGCGGCGATGGCCTTCGGTGCGGGCATGTGGAGGGGCATGTCGCCATCGGTTGCTGGGGCTGGTCCCTTCGCAACTTCGCTGGGACCGATTGCTTTATGCTTGAAGGGCCCGCCTTCGCCTCCTCGCGCGAATGATCTGGTCGGCGCGTCCCCGTCCATCTGGTCCGCCTCAAAGCGTTGGAAGCGCACAACACCCACCAGAGGCATCCCGACGTCTCGTGCGCGCTTATGGCTCAACATTGCAGCCTCCAATCGACGGGCGTCCGCCCACCTTCTTGACCAGTTATTCGCCGCTGCTGTGAGCGCACGATGATGATGGCCTGAAGAACGGGCTATGTGTTCAGGTTTCCGCCTTCTCGTATCCAGCCCGATCAGGGGGATGAGCCTTTGGAACAGTTGTGTCATTGCAGTCGTCCGCTCGTATGCTGCCGGAATGATCTCACGGGTCGAGCCGAGCTCGCTTTGCCGGCACCCGTGGTCGTGGAGTGCGGTGAGAAGGTGTCGCTCTTGAACGGGTCTGTGTCTCGCGATGAGGTGATGGGGTTTGATGGTCGATTGTGGAGGGGAAGGCGATGTGTTCCAGTGCCGACCGCATGGACGCGGGCGACTTCACGCAGGTCAGTCACGTCGCCACCTTCGCGCCCCATGGCGTGAATGCTGTCGCGAGCCAGCCATGCAGCATCGCTGATCCGAAAAAGATGTGAGCATGCATTCAGCTTGCGTTCACGGGGCGCTCCGCAAGCAGGTCCAGACTAGCCAATATCCCTTCTTCTCCAAGGAGTGAGTCATGCCCAAAGACTGGACGGAAAAGGACGAGCGTCAGTACGAGCACATCAAGGCCTCGGAGGCAAAGAGCGGCAGGTCGAGCAAACGGTCCAGGCAGATCGCAGCAGCGACAGTGAACAAGCGGCGGCGCGGCGAGGGTCGCACGAAGTCCAAGTAACCCTTACGGAGTCGTCCAGATGCCCTGCGAGCACGGGACAATCTCACCTTGGTTGTCCGGCATGCCCCGTGCGGCGGGGCCGCTCGAGCGGGACGATTCTGCGGACGTCGTTGTTGTCGGAGCTGGCATTGCAGGGATGAGTGTGGCGTATGAGTGTGCGCTCCAAGGGGCGTCCGTGCTCGTCTTGGACGATGGGCCGATTGGCGGCGGTGAGACGGCGCGCACGACCGCGCACCTCACGACGGCGCTCGATGGGAGGTACTACAAACTTGAGCAACTCGCAGGGAAGGATGGTGCGGCGGTGTGCGCGAGGAGCCATGCCGAGGCGATTGCGCGTATCGAAGCGATCTGCGCGAGTGAGGCCATCTCTTGCGACTTCCAGCGGCTCGATGGATTTCTCGTAGTGCCGCCGGAGGAAGGTGCGCGGGCCATGGAATTGCTGGAGCGGGAGCTGGAGGCGGCGGGTCGCGTAGGGGTTTTGTGCGAGATTGTCCGCAGGGCGCCCTTTGCCGCGCTTGATTCCGGCCATTGCCTGCGTTTTCCAGGCCAAGGGCAGTTCCACCCCAGCAAGTACCTTTCCGGTCTGTCCCGAGCGATCCTTAACCGGAAGGGGCGCATCCACACCGGGACGCATGTTGCTCACGTGGACGACGCTGAGCGGCCCATGGTGAGGACGGACAGCGGTTACTCCGTGAGCGCGGGTGCTGTAGTGGTGGCCACCAATACGCCGGTGAACGACCGGTTGGTTGTGCATACGAAGCAGGCGCCGTTCAGGTCATACGTCATCGCCCTGCGGGTCGCGCGTGGGATTCTGCCCACCGCCCTCATCTGGGATGGTTATTGGGACAGCCATGCGATTCCGTACCACTATGTACGGCTTCGCAGCGACCCGATGGAAGCGGACGAGCTTCTGATTGTGGGGGGCGAGGACCACGTGACGGGGCGCGAGGATGATGGAAGTGCGCGGTGGGCAGCGCTGGAGGAGTGGGCGCGTGCGCGGTATCCCAACGCATTGGATGTTGCGTATCAGTGGTCCGGTCAAATCATGGAGCCTCATGATGAGGTTGCGTACATCGGACGGAACCCTGGGAATACGCACGTGTACACCGTCACCGGCGACTCGGGCAACGGGATGACCCATGGCGTTATCGCGGGTCTCATGCTCCCTGCACTGATCCGTGGCGAGCAGCACCCCTGGCTTGACGTGTATTCACCCTCCCGCCTCCCCCAGCACGCGATAGGCCACGCTGTGGTGGAGACTGCGCACATGATCGCGCAGTATCGAGATTGGGTTGTTCCGCGCGACCATTCTGAGGTTGAGAGACTGGTACCGGGGAGCGGCACTGTGATCCGTGACCGGTTTGGTCGGCCCCGGGCGGTGTACAAGGACGTGAACGGTGCGACGAACTGGCTGTCCGCGGTGTGCCCCCACCTTCAGGGGATTGTGAGGTGGAATTCATGCGAGAAGTCATGGGATTGCCCCTGCCACGGTTCTCGGTTTGATTGCCGTGGCCGAGTGCTGAACGGTCCGGCCAACGTCCCGCTGCTGCCTGTGCGGGAGGATGGTCCGACGAGCGTTGCGGAATCGTCGGTTGAAGCGGGGACGTTGAGCGGGTGAGCGGCATTGCGTGCGTATTGGGCGATTCACGCTGTGTTCATGTTGGCCGCATGTGCTCCGGTTAGAGTGCACTCGTCGCGCGCCGGGCGTCGTGTGTCGCCCAAGGTCTGTGCGCGCCGGGCGTGTCTGTCTGGAGGTCGTGTATGCCGTCCGAACTCGTCCCTGTCGCTGCGCCTAACGCGGTGTCTCCCAGCCCCGAGATGATCGCGTTGCTCAACGCATTGACGGCCATGCGGGAGGGAGACACGTCCACCCGACTGCCGGCGGAGTGGACGGGTGTGCCAGGACGCATCGCCGATGTGTTCAATGAGATCGCGGATCTCAACTCCCGCATGGCGGGTGAGCTTTCGCGGTTGCGGCAATCTGTTGGCATGGAAGGGCGGTTGAGTCAGCGCGGTTCGCTCGCGGGTGCACGCGGATCCTGGCGTGAATCCATCGACGCAGTCAACGACCTTATCGACAACCTGGTGTACCCGATCAGCGAGACTGCGCGCGTCATCGGTGAGGTAGCGCAGGGCGACTTGTCGCAGACCATGGCGATGGAAATCGACGACCGTCCTCTCAAGGGCGAGTTTCTTCGAACCGCCAAGACCATCAATCGGATGGTGCAGCAGCTGGGCGCCTTCGCCGCGGAGGTGACGCGTGTGGCGCGCGAGGTGGGGACGGAGGGCAAGCTCGGCGGCCAGGCCAAGGTCAAGGGTGTGGCCGGCACGTGGAAGGACCTGACCGACTCGGTCAACTCGATGGCCGGCAACCTGACGGGCCAGGTGCGCAACATCGCGGCGGTGACCACCGCCGTCGCAAACGGCGACCTTTCGCGGAAAATCACCGTGGATGTAACGGGCGAGTTCCTCGAGCTCAAGAACACGATCAACACGATGGTGGATCAGCTCCGGTCCTTTGCGTCGGAAGTGACCCGTGTGGCGCGCGAGGTGGGTACAGAAGGCAAGCTCGGAGGTCAGGCGGAAGTGAAGGGCGTCGCCGGCACCTGGAAGGACCTCACGGACTCGGTGAATCTGATGGCCGGTAACCTCACCAGCCAGGTGCGCAATATCGCAGCGGTGACGACGGCGGTGGCGACGGGCGACCTGTCGCGCAAGATCACGGTGGACGTGAAGGGCGAGATTCTGGAGCTCAAGAACACCATCAACACCATGGTGGATCAGCTGTCGTCGTTCGCGTCGGAGGTGACGCGTGTGGCGCGTGAGGTAGGTACCGAAGGCAAGCTCGGCGGGCAAGCAGACGTGCGTGGCGTGGCGGGCACGTGGAAAGACCTGACCGACTCGGTGAACATGATGGCCGGTAACCTCACCAGCCAGGTGCGCAACATCGCAGCAGTGACGACGGCGGTGGCGACGGGCGATCTGTCGCGCAAGATCACGGTGGACGTGAAGGGCGAGATTCTGGAGCTGAAGAACACCGTGAACACCATGGTGGATCAGCTTTCGTCGTTCGCGTCGGAGGTGACGCGTGTGGCGCGCGAGGTGGGTACGGAAGGCAAGCTGGGTGGTCAGGCCGACGTGCGTGGCGTGGCCGGCACGTGGAAGGACCTGACCGACTCGGTGAACTCGATGGCCGGCAACCTGACGGGCCAGGTGCGCAACATTGCGGACGTGACGAAGGCCGTAGCGGCCGGCGACCTGTCGCGCAAGATCACGGTGGACGTGAAGGGCGAGATTCTGGAGCTCA
>CALLYM010000004.1 GCA_937858155.1 uncultured Phycisphaerales bacterium
TCGAAGGTGGAAACGGCGTTCGAGTTGTCGTCGGGCGGGGTCATCGCGTGCCTCCGGGGTAGCGGATTGGGGTCCGGCGTTCTGCTTTGGCTGGCTTGCGTGCTGCGATCCTTGGCGTATTGTACCACTTCCTGGAGGTGGGGGTACTTCCTGGAGGTGGGGGTACCTCCTGGAGGTGGTTACTTCTCCCCCAATATCGCCTCAAACTGCTCCAACGCTGCCCGCAGATCCTCCACGATCTCCGCCGCGATCAAATCCGGCGCCGGCAAATTCGCCGAATCCTCTAAGCTCTCATCCCGCAGCCAGAAGATATCCAGGTTGACCTTGTCCCGGCTCAGCAGCTCGTCAATCCCATAGACGCGCCAGCGGCCGTCGGGCGTCGCCGGCGACCAGGTGGGCGTGCGCTCGTGGCGGTTGGCGGGGTTGTAGGCCGCGATGAAGCCGTCGAGGTCGGCCTCGGTGAGGGGGTTCTGCTTGAGGGTGAAGTTGACGTTGGTACGCAGGTCGTAGAACCAGATGGCCTTGGTCTGCGCCTGCTCGCCGCCGGTGCGGCGGTCGAAGAAGAGGACGTTGGCCTTGACGCCCTGGGCGTAGAAGATGCCGGTGGGCAGCCGCAGCAGCGTGTGGACATCGAACTGTTTGAGCAGGTGGCGGCGAACGGTCTCGCCGGCGCCGCCCTCGAAGAGGACGTTATCGGGGACGACCACGGAGGCCCGTCCGTTGATCTTGAGCAGCGTCTTGACGTGCTGGAGGAAGTTGAGCTGCTTGTTCTTCGTGGTTGTCCAGAAGTCCTGCCGCTCGTAGGAGTGGTCCTCCTTCTCGAGATCTCCCTCGTCGTTCACGATGGCGATGCTGCTCTTCTTGCCGAAGGGCGGGTTGGTCAGGACCATGGTGAACCGCTCACCGGGGTCGCTGGCGAGGCTGTCCACGCCGCTCCGGATCGGGCACGGGTCGGCGTCGATGCCGTGCAGGTACATGTTCATGATGCAGAGGCGGGCGGTCGCGGCGACCAGTTCCCAGCCGATGGCAAAGTGCTTTTTGAGGTGCTTCTTCTGGTCGGGGTCCAGCGTCTTGGCGTGGTGATCCACCACGTACTTGTGGGCGGCGAGCAGGAAGCCACCCGTGCCCGCGGCGGGGTCGCACACGGTGTCCTCGGGCGTGGGCTGCATGACATCGACGATGGCTTTGATCAGTTCGCGGGGCGTGAAGTACTGGCCTGCGCCTTTGGGGCTTTCGGCGGCGCTTCGGGCGAGTAGCCCCTCGTAGATGTCGCCCTTCACGTCCGAGTCCATCCGCGTCCATTGCTCGGCGTCGATCAGGTCCACGATGAGGCGTTTGAGCGTGGAGGGGTTCTGAATCTCCATCCGGGCCTTTTTGAAGATCTCGCCCAGCATGCCGGGCTTCCTGCCAAGTTCCTCCAGGATGGCGCGGTAGTGAATTTCCAGGGCATCGCCGTCGAGTTTGAGTAGGCTGGCCCAGGAATACTTCGCGGGCACGATGGCCGGGCGGTTGTACGGCGGCCGTGTTAGCTCGTCAGCCATTTTCAGAAAGAGCAGGAAGGTGATCTGCTCCGTATACGCCATGTACGACAGCCCGTCGTCGCGCAGGACGTGGGCGTAGTTCCAGGCTTTGTTGACGATCTGGGAGGTGTCGTAACTCATGACGTTGAAAAGCAGAATCCGCACGCGAAGCAGAGAGCGCCTTCACCCCCTCCTTGGCAATCGTAGATGGGGCATGATCCGTGACAGCCGCTTTGGGGGCAGTCAGAAAAGTGTTGATCGCCTCCCACCGCGAAGAACGCTGTAGTCCAATCCGCCGTGTAGCCACAAAATGGACAGTGCGGATCCCCCTCTCCGAGAACCATCGTGTGTTGGGAGCACCGCGGGCAGTTCCACAATTGCTTGTTCATCAGCTGCGGCTCGATCTGGCGTTGTCGAGCACTAACGAACTCGTCAAAGTACGCCAGCTCATTGTGGATTGCGTCCAGTGCTTCCTTGGAGTCCGCGATGCTTGCTGCAAGATGGTCCTTGCAGAACTCAATCACAAAGTCCATGCCTACCGCAAGCTGTCCACGAACCTCGGTCGGAGTGAATGAAACCGCAAAGTGTTGGGCTTGGTTCCTTAGGAGTCGTAGTGCTTCAATATGCACTAAGTGCCTTTTGGGTATGGCAACTGCAGCCGACTCGCGCAGCCTCGATTGGAGCGATTGAAACTCAACGGACTTAAAGTTCCCAGCATCTAGAAGGGTGAGAGAGGCTTTGTCCACATCCGCGAACAGCAAAGCCCAATGCTCACACCGAAGTCTCTCCTTCAACAGCAGTTCGATCCCAGCGAACAGGTGCAGTATTGCGTACTTCAGAGAGCGGCTGTCCTGACGGCGCGTGTGCTCGGCGGCGCTTAACACGTAGTCAAGGGCGTTAGCCAGCAAGTTTAGTTCGTGGCGGGCGTTGTCCATGGTCACGGAGTTGCCCTCCACTTTCGGTCGGAAGCAAGAGCCAACTGCGCCCTCAATACGGGCCTTTTCGGTTCTGGGAGCGCAGCGGCGGATTCGTCGGTCGGGTCCTGCGGGACGAGTTTGCCCTCGAAGGCGAGCTTGAGGATGGCTTGGCGGAGGCGGGCGGCGCGCTGGAGGGCGTGCTCGACCTGCTGCTCGGCGGCGTCGGCGACGGAGAGGCGGCGATCGACCTCGGCGACGATCTCGGCTTGTTCGGCTGTCGGGGGCAGTGGAACGGGGAAGTTCCGAAGCACCGTCAGGTTGATCGAAGCGAGATTCACGCTCTGTTTGCCCGTGCGCAGGAACCACAACTGCCCGAACGAGTTTCCATGGTGCGAAACGAACTTCGGCTGAACGTCAGTCAGGAAGAGGCGAGCGCGGAAGACGTGGTTCTGATGGATGCACTCGGGAATCTCACCATTCCATACCCAGCCGCGTCCGAGTTTGTCGCGGTCTCCGCCCTCGTTGAAGAGGATGTCACCGGGCAACAGGCGCAAGTCCTCAAGGTCTCTATCTGTCGCCGGGATCGTCTTGATCTCTGACAGGTCTAGGTATCCGCGCTGGACATTGGCAACGCGGAGGTACGGCACATCGCGGAGTTGCGTAGATGCCGAGTGCTTCTGACCCTTCGTGATGCCCCCGCAGTTCTCGGCGATCATGTCGAGCGTCGTCCACACCCATCCCGTTGGGAGTTCGTGAAGTGCATCGACCTCCGGCGCGCGGGGGCCGACATACTTTTCCCTCCACCCCTTCGGCGGCGTCTTCCCCGCCTCCTTGAACTTGCGGAGTTGGTCCTGCTCCCACTTGGCGCGGCGTTCGGCGAGGATGCGTTCGAGGAGTTTGACGGCGGGCTCGGTGTGGGGGGGTGTGTGCTGCTTGCGCCATTCCTCGGTCAGATGACCCTCGACGGCGGCCTTGAGCACGGCCGCGCGGTACCGCTTCAGGTTCGCCCGCACCCGCTCCAGCGCGGCCACGCCCGCATCGAGGTCGGAGAAGAGTTCCTCGATCTTGGCGACGATGCGACGCTGTGCCTGGATGGGTGCGATGGGGACCAATAGGCCCCGGACATGGGCGATGTTCAGCCTTGGCACCGCCGTGCCCAGCCGCAGCTTGTCAAACTGCGCCCGCAGCGCGGGCGACCGCATCGCCCACGCGAGATACTGCGAACCGAGCACGCGACCATCGGCCCGCAGCCTGCACGACGACTGGGTGATGTTCGCGCCATCGAGACCATTGGGGACGACAGCGACCTTGCCAATCGTGCCGACGATCGTGAGAATCACGTCGCCGCTGCGCACCTCGGACCGTTTGTATCTGGCAGCGATGGCGGGGACTGTTCGGCGCAACTCCTCGACTTGGATCACATCGCGATCAATCTCGGTCGGCCGAATGTACGGGACACCGCCGGGAGTGTCGGGGCCGGGTTGAAGGATGCCGTACACAACAGGCGAGCCCTGAACGAGAATGTCTTCCACTCGCGCCCGAACCCAGCCCTTGGGAACGCCTGCAATCGCTGGAGCCTTCTCTTGGTGGGGGCTGGCAACAGTGCTCATGCCACCAACCTCTCATTCATCTCGCTCAGCAGCGTCGGCAGCGACTCGCCGAAGACCTCGTACGCCGCGCCCAGCCCGCCCATCTGCTTGAAGGGCACATCCTCCAGCGCCTCGGCGTCGATGGCCAGCGATGCGGCGATGTGGTTCTTGATGGCGTCCAGCCACTTCCGCTGCGGCGGCGTGAACGTGATTCCGGCTTTCGCCTTCTCCCCCAGCCACGCCACGTACCGCTCCTCCACGACCTGCGCAAATGGCACGAGCGGCGACGGCGACCCGATGGCGTGCTTCACCAGTTCGATAAGGTCCACCAGGTGCGTGGGTTTGCCCTTCACCTTGCCGGGCTCCACCGCCTCGAACGCCTGCCAGACACGCCCGACTGTCTCCGGCTTCTTTTCGCTGATGAAGAACGGCGCCACGCTCAGCTTCTGGGCCAGTTCCTTGACCTGGCTGTACCGCAGCCCAGCCCGCCGCGGCCTGCTGTACAGCACGCGGATCGCCTCGATCTCGTCCTTGTGCTCCTCGATGAACGTCTTGAAGCTCGTGACGATGGAGCGGCTCTTTTCGAGCGCGGCCTCGTTGAAGCCTGCGCCGATGAGTGTGTCGCGGTTCACCTCGTCGAAGACTTGTTCCGCCGCGGCCTTCACGCGCAGGATCGTTTCCCGCAGCGCGGGGTTCAAGAAGGGGCGGAGGGCCTGCGCCATCGTCTCACGCTCGACCTGCTGGGCCTGCTGTTCGGTCGGCTCCTGCCCTTCTGGCAAACTGAACTTCTGGGCTGCACGCTGGGCCGTCACATCGTCGTCGATGCTGTGCAATAGCCCCGCCGCGAGTTGTGCGATCGTCGCACCGCCCGCCGCTCGCTCGATCTGAGCACGCTGGTTCTCGTCCAATTCGCGGTCAAGGCGTGCAAGACGTGCGGCGAGCGTTGAGACGATGTCATCACTCACTGCGCCGGCGGCGATGGTCTGAAGAATCTTGTCCAAGGGCACGCTGGGCGAGCGGTCGAGCGGTTTGGAGAGAGTTTTCTCAGATTCGGTCACACCGATGGCGTCCACGATGACGAAGTGCGTCTTGACGCCGCCTGGGGCGTCCGGGGTGACGGATTGCAGCACGTCGGGGTTGATGACGCGGCAGCCGCGGCCCTTCATCTGCTCAAAGTAGGCGGCGGAGGTGATGTTCCGCATGAAGAGCAGGCATTCGAGGGGCTTGACATCCGTTCCGGTGGCGATCATGTCCACCGTCACCGCGATGCGGGGGGAGAAAGAGTTGCGGAACTCGT
>CALLYM010000005.1 GCA_937858155.1 uncultured Phycisphaerales bacterium
CGGCGCTGGACTACGGCATGGACATGTCCACCGGCAAGATGGTCGAGCCGGGCATGGCGGTGGGCATCATCGCCGCCCAGTCGATCGGCGAGCCCGGCACGCAGCTCACGATGCGCACGTTCCACACGGGCGGCATCGGTCAGAGCAGCGCACAGGACACCGAGCAGCGGGCGAGCAACGCGGGTCGGATCGAGCTGCGCGACTGCAACCCGGTCCCCGTGAAGGACGACGAAGGACATGATTGCCACGTCGTGCTCAAGCGCAACGCGGAAGTGGCGGTGCTCGACGCCCAGGGCCGCGAGCTGGAGAAGTACAAGGTCCGCTACGGCGCGTTCCTGTATGTCGTGGACGGCGCGGAAGTGAAGAAGGGCCAGACCATCGCCAAGTGGGACCCGCACCGGACCCCCATCCTCGCCGAGAAGGAAGGCCAGGTGAAGTACGTCGACCTTCAGGAGAAGGAGACGTACCGCCTGGAGGACGCGGGCGGCGGCAAGAAGGCCAAGGTCATCATCGAGCACAAGGGTGACCTGCACCCCGCGATCAACATCGTGGATGATCAGGGCAACATCCTCGACTTCCACTACCTGCCCGCCCGGGCACGCTTGGAAGTGGAGGACGGCCAGCCCATCAAGGCCGGCCACATGCTCGCGCGTCAGCCCCGCGGCTCGGCGGGCAGCCAGGACATCGTGGGTGGTCTGCCCCGCGTCACGGAGATCTTCGAGGCCAGGAAGCCCAAGGACCCCGCGATCATGGCTGAGATCTCGGGCCAGGTCGAGATCTACTCCGACAAGCGCAAGGGCAAGATGACGATCCGCGTCAAGAGCGAGGCCGGCCTCGAGAAGGACCACCATGTCCCCAGCGACAAGCAGCTCCTGGTGCACGCGGGCGACTATGTGCAGGCGGGTGACCCGCTCACGGAAGGCCCGCTGGTCCCGCACGACATCCTGCGGATCAAGGGTGAAGAGGCGCTCTGGACGTACATGCTGGACGAGGTGCAGAACGTGTACCGCGCCCAGGGCGTGACGATCAACGACAAGCACATCGAGCTCATCCTGAGCCAGATGATCCGCAAGGTGAAGGTCGAGGACACGGGCGATACCGACATGCTGCCGCAGGAGGTTGTCGACAAGTACAACTTCAAGGCCAAGAACCGTGAGATGGAGCGGTTCTTCCGCGTCACCGACGTAGGCGGGACCGACCTCAAGCTCAACGATCTGGTCGACCGCGACACCATCAAGGAAGCCAACGCGAAGGCCGAGGCCGCAGGCAAGGAAGGCGCCAAGGCCAAGCGGGCCCGCCCCGCGAAGGGCCGCACGCTGCTCCTGGGCATCACCAAGGCGGCGCTCTCGAGCGACTCGTTCCTCAGCGGTGCATCGTTCCAGGAGAGCACGAAGGTGCTTACCGAGGCGGCCCTCCGCGGCGCCACCGACACCCTCGTGGGCCTCAAGGAGAACGTGCTGCTGGGACACCTCATCCCCGCCGGCACGGGCTTCCGCCCCTATCAGGAGATCAAGGTGCGGGCCCTCGTCGAGCTCCCCGAGGACCCAATGGACGACGACGCGATGCTGGAGGAAGCCACCGCCGCCGCGGAAGCGCTGGGTGCCAGCCGCAACGACCCGATCGGCACCCCGCACGTGGAGGTTCTGCCTCCCGGGCGCGGGGCGGATGTGAGCCGGTGATCGGGTAGCCCGTCTCTCCGAGACGGGTGAGAGTCAACGTACTTCGTGAAACACATCAACACCCGCGCGAGAGCGCGGGTGTTTTGTTGCGCTGTGGTACCATGCGGACTGATGACCCCCGACGAACTCCATGCCGAGAAAGAAGCGCTGCTCGCAGAGATTTACGACGCGTTCAAAGGGGTATCGCGCGACGGCGGTGTGTCGTGGCGAGAGTCAGTTCGGATCGACAGCTACGGATACTTGCCAGAGAATGCTGAATCGCGCTGGCCTGACACGGATCGGGCGTGGACGGATCTGGTGGACGACCCGTCTTGGCACCCAGACAATGGGGTAGGTGGATTCACGTTTCTCGATGCGATTGGATTTCGGTATTATGTTGGACCCGCTCTCGTGAGGTGTGTGCGAGACGGGCTGGATTGCGGCATTCAGTCCAGATTGACCATCTGGCCAGATCCGGAAAAGGTTGGCCAGCTATCTGCATCAGACACCACGAGAATGGCGGCTCTTGAGCCCCGTCAGTGCAGGTGCATTGCGCGGTGTGTCAGGTTTATGGTCGAATGGTCTCGTCGGCACGCGCATGAGTTCGAGGCGAGGTCTTGGGAGGATGCGCTTGACAGCTACTGGTATCAATACTGAACATTTCGCTTCAAACATTTAGGCCGACCGTCAGGGAGGGCCTTGACCGTCGTGCGAAGTCCTGTCTGACGCTCGGGCTGAATGTTTACGCGGCGATCGTTCGCAGTACATCTTCAACCCCCTCGACTTCCGCGTGCGGGCTCACGAAGTCCGCCACACGCTTCAGCCCCTCCGCGGCGTTGCGCGGGCACGCGAACCACGCCACATGCTCGCGGATGGCCATGTCCCCCATTGTGTCGCCGATGCCGGCAAGACGTGCCTTCTGATAGCCCATCATGGACATGAGTCGCTCGACGCCCGTCGCTTTGCTCACGTGAGTGAGCTCAAGGTTCAGCCACGCGACGGTGTTGGACAGGCGAAGATTCCAGGCTTCCGAAGCGATGCGTGCCGCGATGGTTGGTTTCAGGCTCAGCAGGAACGCGGTGTCTGGGTGCCAGAGCGAGATGGACGCCGTCTTGCCGGGCTGGATGACGACGCCGCGCGGCAGGAGCTCGTGCTCGATCCAGGCGGTGCAATCGCGGATCGTTCGGAGGTCTGAGGGGGTGATTGCGGGATCAATAATGAATCGGTTGTCGCGCGGGTCGTAAAGCCACACGCCCATTTCCGCGACGCACGGAACCGCAGAGTTGGCGAGCACGCGGCACATCGCCTCCGCATACGGCTGCGGGCGGCCCGAGCAGAGCGTGAGCACAGGCAGGTCGCGCCGCTCGACCGCCCGCCGGTTCCACGCCGCAATGCGGGCGAGTGCGTCGGCGTTCATGGGCGCATGGCTCTCGGGGCCCAGGCAGCCGTCAATGTCGGAGATAATGGCGTCGAATCGCGGGTGCGAGAGGGGCGCAGTGTGGGGCATGGGGGTGTGACTTTACCCATGCGATCAGTCCGCGGAGCCTGGAATTCGGTATTGCCTTATTAGCCGCCGCCGGTCGGGGCGGGTGCGGTCGGGTCGCTGGGCGATCCTGCCGGCTTGGCGGCCTCGGCAGCGCGTCGGGCCTCTTCCACCTTGCGGCGTTCAAGTTCGGGGAGCAGTTCGATCTTGTACCAGCGGTTCCAGTTGGCGTAGGCCCAGCCCTGGTCCACCTCCTGGCCCCACGCCTTGCTCGCGAGACGCGTGAGAGCGTCGTGCACCTCGATGTGGTACGTCACAACGACGGCGTCGATGACGCGCATGACAACACCGCTGGTGATGCTCGCAACCTTCGGGTCAAACGCGACGGCGCTCTGGGAAACAACGGGCTCCAGATCGGCGACGTACGCGGTCTGCGTGCCGATGGCGATCCAGGCGAGCGCGCCGTTGCTGGAGCCGCCGCCCCCGCCACCTCCGGAGGGCGCGGCGTTGATCTGTGCCGCGGCGAGCCACGGGATGGCCTCAATGATGCCGAGGGACTCGGCGGACTTGGCCGCACGCACCAGCGTGGTCTCGTCGTGGCTCTTGAGGCCCTCGTACATTACGAGCTTCACACGCTCATCGACGGCGCCCGTCTTCGCATTGCGCATGGCCAGTCGCGCGGTGGACTCTTCGCGGACCTTCTCGTCCTTTCCGAAGATCGTCTGCCAGGCAAGCGCCGCGTCCCCCTCGGGCGTGGCGCTGTCGGCAAAGATGTCGAGGATCGCGAAGCGGACGTCGTCCTGCTCTCGCGCGAAGACGTCAAGCATCAGCGGGTAGAGCGCGGGGTCTGTGTACTGGCGGAGTTTGAGCAGGCCCTCCTGCCGGATGGCCGTGTTCCGGATCTGGCCGAAGTACTTGAGGCGGAGCTTGCGGATGTCCTTCTCCGCCTGCTTGCGGGCGGCAGCCTGTTCTTCGTACTTCTTAGCTGCCGCGCTCTGCGGGTCGATGCCGAGCGTCTTCATCCACGCAGGAGCCAAGGTGTCGGAAACGCACGCCGGGCTCGCATCGCCGTCGGCGGTTGCAGGCGGGGCGATGCACGCGGCCCCGGCAAGCACAACCACGGCGATCGAGCGACGCAAGCGCAGAGAAGTAGACCCCATCGGTGTGCTCCTGTGGTTGAGCGGGCAACTCGGCGGCTATGACCGCGGGCCCGTCTGCGCGGCACCCTGCAGGGGCCGCTACCACAGGAAGGTACGCGAGAGAGGTCAGGTCAGTTGCTCTGACTTTGGTCGCGGGTTTACTCCCCCGAAGCAACGGTCACGACGGCCGAGCCGCCAATGACTGTTTTCACCTGTTCCGCGGCTTCTCGACTACTAAAGCGGCCAACCCGAACAGCGTACAAACGATGGCCGTCTTTAAGTATCGGGACAATGCGGACCTGCCCCTTGCTCGCGACCTTCTGAGCCTGGTGCTGCGCGGTGGCGATATTGCTCCAGGCACCAACCTGCACCGTGAGTGAAGACGGTGCCACCGGAGCTTGGCGCGGCGCGGTCGCAACTTTGGTTGGCACCACGCCGCGCAGCCGATCGCCCACCATGATGCGTAACCCGCCGTCGTTGACGACTTGCTGCTGTGCGCGGGTATAGGCAGCGGTGGCCTCGTCGTGCTTGCCGAGTACGGAGAGTGAATCGCCGGCGTACATCGATGAGCGTGCCGCTTCGTCTCCCTGCAGTTTTTCGCCTGCGATGAGGAGGTGCTGCGCCGCCTGCTCGTGCTCCCCACGTTCCTGAGCGATGAGCCCGAGCGCGGCGTTGCTCTTGCCCACCAACACGGGATCCGTTCCCGTGGAAAGAGGTTTGAGCCACCGCACCGCTTCGGCATTCTTATTGAGAGCCTGGGCGGAGAGGCCCGCGATCAGCGATGCCTCGTTCTTGGGCGTGCCGGTGGACTTTTCAGCCTCTCGTGACGCCTGCTCATAGGCGGCGGTGTACTGGCCGGTCTCAAAGAGCTGGACGTAGCCCAGGCGTTCCTGGCTCGGCGCTCCTCCGCGTGATGCACACGAGGCAAGGGGCATGGTGATCGCCGTTGCTGCGGTCAGCGTCCATGCGGCGAGGTTGGCGAAGCGGGTCATGAGCAATCCTCCATGATCGCGGCCGCCGCCCAAAGGCCTCAGGCGGCGTGAGCGCAACGGTACACCCGAAAGCGGGCCAATGCCATGGGCGTGAGGGTCGGTTTGAGCGAAAGTCACAGGAGCGGCATGCTCACCGAATTCGGCCCGCGAAGCGGTGCGCGGACCCGGAATATCCTTCACCGGCGCATGGCGACAGCGATAAAGAACCCGGGCTCGGAGGTGAGCACGCAGGGCGTACGTGTCACCGCGCGCCCTTCGTACCTGCCTCAGCAGTCCAGGCCCAGCGCGGGCCAATTTGTCTGGGCGTACCGCATACGCATCACCAACGAGTCCCTCCGCCCCCTCCAACTTCGGACGCGCCACTGGGCGATTGTCGACGCGGACGCTCAGCGGAAGGAAGTGGATGGAGACGGCGTGGTAGGCCAGCAGCCTGTGCTGATGCCAGGGCAGAACTTTGAGTACACCAGCTTCTGCCCGCTCGAAACGCACTGGGGCACGATGGAGGGGTGGTTTGTGTTCGATGCGCTGGATGAAGAACAGCCGCGGCAGGTGACAGCGGTCGTCGGTCGCTTCTTTCTGGTGTCTTGACGCGTGCACCCTTGCGCACCCGGAGCTGATACGCTGGTCATGTGCGTTCACGGAGCGACCAACCAAACAGCAGTCGACGCGGTGGGGGAGGTCCACGCCCAAGTGTGCGACCTTCTTCCCAGCGGAGCGCCGCTCCCGCGCCCTTTTCCACACTTCTGGGCGAATCGCTCGGACGCCGCAAAGCGCTGATCGAGAACCCCCGGATCTCCGCGTTTCGCGCTTTTTCGGGTGGCGCGGACGGTATGGATGGGGTGTTTGTCGACGTCTATGGGCCGGGCGCGACCTGCATCGTGTACGAGGGGCGTGCGCCTCACGCCTTTGACGGAAAGCATGAAGCACAGGCGGCCCTCGAGCTCCTGGCGCCGCTCGGGGTGCGGGGTGTCTACCTGAAGCCGTTTGCACGGGACCGATCTCGCATGGGGGGCGCACTGCCGGAGATCGTGACCTGCGCGACTCCCGCCGCGGGCGAAGCGGTGGAAGAGGCCTTGCTGGTTCAGGAGCACGGATTAAGGTTGGAAGTGCGTCTGTACGACGGGCTTTCCACCGGCCTGTTCCTGGACCAGCGTGACAACCGCGCATGGGCGTACAAGTTCGTCGCCGAGCGAGCAGCCAAGGCAGGCGCTGCGCCGCCGTCCGTGCTCAACACCTTTGCGTACACCTGCGCGTTCTCGGTGGCGGCAGCGCTCGCGGGTGCCGCCACAACAAGCGTGGATGTATCGGCACGGTATCTGGAGTGGGGCAAGCGCAACTTTGGGCACAACGGCCTTGACGCTTCTCAGCACCGCTTCGCGAAAATGGACACGTTCGAGTTCTTCGCGTATGCGCGCCGCAAGCAATTGTCGTATGACCTGATCATTCTCGATCCACCGAGCTTCGCGTCGGGCAACAAGAAGAAGGGCGTTCGGGCATGGAGCAGCGTGGCGGATTACTCGGCGCTGGTCCACGAGGCATCGGGGCTCCTACGCCCCGGCGGCACGATCTTTGCGTCCACCAACACCCAGGAGCTTTGCAGGCCGGGGAGGCTGGAACGGGAGGTCATCAAGGCACTGGGGGGCCAACCGCATTGGATACGGCTCCCGCCGGTTCCGGTGGACTTTGCGCGCGACCGCGAGCGCTTTGTGGCCCGGGCGTTTTCCGTGCGGGCTTGAAGCGGTCGGTTCCAAGCTCGGCCGCGATGCACCAGGGCCTCCGCCACCCGCGGACGACTACCCTCGGCTCCCATGGCGGATGGAGCTTCGGCACAACCCCGGCGGACCTTCGCCATCATTTCTCACCCCGACGCGGGCAAGACCACGCTCACGGAAAAGCTGCTGCTCTACGGCGGTGCCGTGACCCTCGCGGGATCGGTCACGGCCCGCAAGAACCAGAGAGCCACCACCAGCGACTGGATGGAGCTCGAGAAGCAGCGCGGGATTTCCATCTCGTCGACCGTGCTCCAGTTTGATTACGCCCCGGCGGGGTCGCGGGGACCCATCCGCATCAACCTGCTCGACACGCCCGGGCACAAGGACTTTTCGGAGGACACCTACCGCGTGTTGACGGCGGTGGATGCCGCGGTCATGGTGATCGACGCCGGCAAGGGCATCGAGCCGCAGACACGGAAGTTGTTTGAGGTGTGCCGCCGCCGCGGCGTGCCGATCTTCACGTTCATGAACAAGTGCGACCGGCCTACGCGCGATCCGCTGGAGCTGATGGACGAGCTCGAGCGGGTCCTGGGGATCGGCGCGTTTGCGGTCAACTGGCCGCTTGGGTCTGGCCCCACGTTCCGCGGCGTGTACGACCGCATGGCGCACCAGGTGCACCTGTTTGAGCGGACCGGCCACGGTGCGTACACCGCGCCTGTGCGGGTCGTGGGGATCGACGACCCTGCGATGCGAGAGAAGCTGGAGCCCGACGTGTACGAGAAAGCGCGCGAGGAGATCGAGATGCTCCACGGCGCGGGCGAAACGTTTGACGAGGCCAGGGTGCTGGCGGGCGAAGTGACGCCGGTCTTCTTCGGCAGCGCGATGAACAACTTCGGCGTGCAGCTGCTGCTCGACGGGTTCCTCACGCATTCCGCAGGGCCTGGCCCGCGTCGCGCCGGGGACCGCATGATCCAGCCGGATGATCCCGGGTTCAGCGGGTTCGTGTTCAAGATCCAGGCGAACATGGACCCGCGCCACCGAGACCGCATCGCGTTTGTTCGGGTGGTATCGGGCACGTTCACGCGTGAGATGACTGTGATCCACTCCCAGAGCGGGAAAAAGATCAGGCTCTCCAACGCCCAGAAGCTGTTCGGCCAGACTCGTGAGACAGTGGAAGACGGTCGCGCGGGCGACGTGGTCGGCATCGTGGGGCACGATGTCCTCCGCATCGGCGACACTCTGACGGAAGACCGCACCATTGTGTTCAACGAGATCCCGCGGTTCACGCCGGAGTGCTTCGCCTACCTGCACAACCCGCAGCCGGGGAACTCAAAGAAGTTCCGGCTTGGCGTGGACCAGCTGCTGCAGGAGGGCGTGGTGCAGTCGCTCATGGTGGGGACGGGGCAGGTCAAGACACAGCTGCTCGCGGCGGTGGGGCCCCTGCAGTTTGAGGTGGTGCAATACCGCCTGCAGAGCGAGTACGGGGCTGAATCCCGCCTCGAGCCCGCACGGTGGACGATAATCCGCTGGTGGAAAAAAGAAGGCGCTACGCCGGACTGGCTGCCCGAAATGGTGACAGACAGCACGCTGGGATACGACTCTGACAACCGCCCGATCGCGCTGTTTGCCGACGAGTGGGCGCTGCGCAACTTCACGCAGCGAAACGCCGGGCTTGAACTGGCGACTCTCCCGTTCACGGGCGCAGATTCGGCGGCCGCGCACGCGAAGACGGCCTAAAGGCTGCGCATTGCTTCCAATCCCGCTCCGGCGATTTCACCTACGCTCCGGCGTGCTCTTCCTGTTCACATTGGCCGCGTTCCTCGCCGCGGCGCTGCTGTTCCTCGTGCAGCCCTTGATGGGCAAGGCGCTGCTCCCGCACGCGGGTGGCAGCCCCTCGGTGTGGACCACGTGCATGCTCTTCTTTCAGGCAGCGCTCCTCGCGGGGTACGGCCTGTCGCACGTGGTGACCCAGAAGCTGAGGCCCGTGGCGCAGGTCGCTGCTTTCGGCACGCTCTTGGTTGCCGCCGTCCTGGTGTCGCTGCGGTCCGCCCCCCTGCGGGAAGCGGCCACCGCGCAGCCGGAGGCGCGGGTGCTGTTGTCCCTGGCGATGTCGGTAGGGGTGCCCTTTGTGGCGCTCAGCATGGTGAGCCCCCTCCTCCAGCGGTGGTTCAGCACGACCGGGCACCGCCGCGCGCGTGATCCGTACTTCCTTTCCATCGCCAGCAACGCGGGCAGCGTCTTCGGCCTGCTCGCGTACCCCCTCGCCATGGAACGGTACCTCGCCTCTTCGTCCCAGTGGCAGGTGTGGGTCGGTGCGCTGGTGTTGGCGGGCGTGCTGCTGACGTGCGCTGGCGTCGCGGCGATACGCCGGCGTTCCGAGCATGGGGATTCCCCCGGGACGGTTCAGGCAGAACCCCCGCCCTCCGAGCCCGACGCCGCATTGACGCCCGGCCGCCGGCTTCACTGGCTCCTCCTTGCCATGGTGCCCAGCAGCCTGATGCTGGGCGTCACCCTGCACATATCCACCGACATCGCGGCCGTGCCCCTGCTCTGGGCGCTGCCGTTGCTGCTGTATCTATTCTCGTTCATGATCGCGTTTGCCGGTCCTCGATTCGGCACAGCGCGGTTGTGGGGCAGGGTACTGCCCCTTGTGGTGCTGCCGCTCGCCGCAACCATCCTGCTGCGGGCGAGGTCGCCCGCGATCGTGCTGATCGTGATGCACCTCCTCGTGCTGCTGGTGGCCGCAACGATGTGCCACCGGCGGATGGCGGAGCTCCGACCGCACCCCGCACGGCTCACCGAGTTTTACCTGTTCATGTCGCTGGGCGGCGTGCTCGGCGGGCTGTTCAGCGCCCTCATAGCACCGCGGGTCTTCAGCACGGTCCTGGAGTACCCGCTCATGCTCGCCGCCGCCTGCGCGTTGCGGCCGCAGATGTCAGAAGACTGGAAAGGCGTGGCCAAGCGGGCAGTTCTTGAGGTCGTGATGATCGCCTCATGCGTTGCGATCGCGTGGACCGCTCCGCGCGTGGCGGACCGCTGGCTGCCCGATGGCATCGCCCACCACACCATGTACCACGGCCTGATCGCGGTCGGCGCACCGATGCTGTGCCTGAGCCTGTTGCTCCTCGCGGGCGGCTCTGCACGGTTCGCCGCAGCGCTCGCGGCGGTCCTCTCCATCGCGACGTACGCAAGCCCGTTCGGCGAGGTGCTCGCGCGGGAGCGTACGTTCTTCGGCGTGCACCTGGTGACCCGTCAGGGCGCGGTGCACCGGCTCCTGCACGGCACCACGCTGCACGGCATCCAGATCCGCTCCGACGACCCTGACCTTGCGCCGCTCCGCAATGTGCCGGGCACGTACTACCACCACAGCGGGCCTATCGGAGAGATCATCAGCGAACTACGGATGCAGGGGCGTTTCAAGCGGGCGGGGTTTGTCGGTCTGGGCGCAGGGACCATGGCGGCGTACGCGCAGCCCGGCACGCACACCACGTTCTTTGAGATCGACCCGGCCGTCGCACGCTTCGCCCAGGACGCACCGCTCTTCTCGTTCGTGAGTGACGCCCGGGCACGCGGCGCGGTCGTGGACATTGTGCTCGGGGACGGGAGGTTGAGCCTCGCGAACGAGCCGGACGGTGAGTTCGATCTCATCGCGATCGACGCGTTTTCTTCCGACGCGATTCCTGTCCACCTCATCACCCGCGAAGCCGTGGCAATGTTCATGAGCAAGTGCAACGGGCGCGGTGTGCTGGCGTTCCATGTCAGCAACCGATCGTTCGACCTGCCCCCCGTTCTGTTCGCGATCGCGAACGACCTTGGGTTGAAGGTGGCATACCGCAACGACAACATCGTGTCGAGGACGGAATTGACCGAGGGCAAGGCGACGTCGGACTGGGTCGTCCTCGCCCGCGAATGGGAAGACCTGGGCCCCATCGCCCACAGCACGCTCTGGCAGCGACCAGCACCGCACGCGAACACCCCGCAGGACCCGCTCCTCTGGACCGACGACAGGTCGGACGTGCTGCGCGTGTTCACCGGTTGGTGATGACCGCTACAGGCACGCGCCGCCGCTGAACACGCTCAGCAGCGAATCGATGTCTGTTGTGTCCGGGTAGAGCCCGTCGTTGTTGAAGTCGATGTCCCCACACATGCCGGTGCTGCACGCCCCGCCCGAGAAAACGCTCAGGAAGTCGTCGATGTCGGCGGTGTCGGGGAAGAGGGCATCGCCGTTGAAGTCAATGGTGTCGCACACCGGCCCGCACGCGCTGGGATCGATCACGAGTGCTGCACCGGCTGATGGAGTGTTCCCGCAGCCGTTGGTGACGACGCAGTCGTACACGCCCTGATCTGCCCACGATGACACACCCTGAATCGTGAGGACGCTGGTCGTCGCCCCCATGATCCATGCTCCACCACCGTGCCCGCCGCCGTTGGGCCCGTCGTAGACCGGGCTGCCGTTCAGCCGCCAGCGATAGGTGAGAGTGCCGGTGCCGGAAGCGGTAACACTGAAAGAGGCGTCCAAGCCCGCTGCGCAGAGGGTCACGGGCGCGGGGTCGCTTGATACCGATGGACTGTTGCACGTGATCGGCGTCCCGGTAAGAGAAAACGCCGCGTCCAGCGACCCTGTGTAGTAATAGGCGTCGGCCATGCCAGCGGACCGGTGAAAGTGAGTTCCGTTGCCCCCGCTGCCCGCCGCGATGCCCCACGTGGGCATGCCGGGCTGCCACGCTTCAATCTGAATCCAGTACTTAGTGCCGGCGGCCGCCTGAAACCCTCCGGGGATCGCCGCGTGGTACGAATAGATGGTCTGGCCACCGAACGTTCCTGCGAGAGTTTGAACCGCGTTGCCCTGTACGGTAAACGACTTGAGCGGGCCGGGATAGAGGTAGCCAAGGTCCGGCTGAGTGTCGGCGGGGATCGATGCGTAGATCTTGATCTTGAAGCTGTTGATGCTGCCGCCGCCCCCGAGGAACCCGTACCCGCCGAACCAATCGATACCGGTCACGTTTGCCGCAGCGGGAAGCTGAAACGCATCCCAGACGTACTCGTCGTAGTCGCTTCCGTCCGGGTCCCAGTACGACGAGTGCAGCACCGCCCCCGTCGCCGCATGAGGTTGTGCAAAGAGGGTGTCTGCCCACGCCCCCGCGACCGACGCCATCCCGAGCGTAACTCCCAGCAAATGGACGCGATTCATGATGACCTCCAAGTCAGTAACCACACCAGGCCGAGTACCGCATGACCAGCCACGATTGTCCAGCACTCCCTACAGACATGCCCCGCCACTGAACACGGAAAGGAGGGAGTCAATATCCGTTGTATCCGGGAACAGTCCATCGTTGTTGAAGTCGATGTCGCCGCAGGCTCCCGTGCTGCATTGGCCGCCGCTGAAGACGCTCAAGAAGTCGTCAATGTCCGCGGTGTCGGGGAACAGGCCGTCGGCGTTGAAGTCGATGGTGTCGCACACAGGCCCACAGGAAGCCTGCCAACGGGCGATGAACTGTGCTGGCAGGTCGCTCGCGAGCGTGAACCCACCGCCCGCGAAAATGTCTCCGTTGTCGCCGGCCGCCAGCGCCATGACGTATTGATCCATACCCGTTCCGAGAGGCGCCCACGATTCGCCCGACCAGATG
>CALLYM010000006.1 GCA_937858155.1 uncultured Phycisphaerales bacterium
AGACGAAGGGGAAGACGGCCTCGCGCGGGACGCCGAGAGCGGCGAGCTGTTCGGCGATCCAGGCCGATGCGGCCGCGCGATCGCAGCTGGAGGAGCTTGCTCCACAGGCCGCGCAGCTCCAGCGGGTCATCGCTCTGCGCGAGAAAACCGCCAGGGACAGCGCCATCATCCACGACGCGTGCTCGCTGATCGACGCGGCGCTGGGACGCCACACGTCGTGGCTCGGTGCGCTCGCGCTCCCCACCAGGGCGCAGGACAGCGGCATCACGATCCTCACCGTGGAGGGCAACGCGCCCAGGGACGCCGGCGCGTCCCCCATCCTCACCATCCAAGGCAGGGTGCCCTCGCTGGACTCGGGCACTTCCGGCGGCGACGACCGCGTCACGGGGTTTGTCGAGTTTCTAGCCTCCTCGCCCGTCGTCGCCTCCGCACGTGTGGTTTCCGCGCACGCGGATGAAGGTGGACGGGCGTTCACCGTCGAAGTTGTGCTGCGGAGCATCCCCGCCTCGCTTCCTCTGACGGAGGGTGAGTCACGGACGCAGGAGGCGAAGAAGCCATGAAGAGCCTCAGCAGCACGATGAAGGCGCGGATTGGAGAGAGCTTTGTCGCCGTCGCGATCGTCGGCGCGGGCTGGCAGTTTCTTCTCCGCCCGGCCGAACGCTCACTCGCGGAGGACCGGGAGATGCTTGCCGTGCAGCGAGCGCAGATTGAGGACGCCACCGCCCTTTCTCCGTCGTTTGCCGTCATCGAATCCGACGCGGCCAAGGGCGAGGAGGTGCTGCGGTCTCTGCAGGCCGCGGAGAGCGTGTCCGCTGTCTCCGCACGCCTATACGACGCGGTCAATCGCCTCGCCGCCAGCCAGTCCGTCAAGGTGCTGCGTCTGGACCCGACGGGCCTCCGCCAGGTGGGCGGGTCACGGTCCGGTTCGCAGCCGGTGGGCGCCCGGGGCGAGGTGCAGGAATACAGGATCACGGTGCAGGGCCCGTACCAGGCGGTCGCGAGGTTCATCCACAGCTGCGAGCATTCGCTGGGAATGAGCTCCGTGACAAAGTTCCGGATTTCGACCGTCGAAGACTCACCAAAGGGCGACGTGGAGGCGACGATTGAGACTGCGCACCTGCGCGTGCTCGCGTCCGAATCGGAAACCAAGCCATGAGCACGAACCAGTCCGCATCGCGCCACTACATCTTCGCGCTGACCACGTTCGCGTTGCCCTCGGTCTGCTTCCTGGCGATCCGCTGGCTCATGCCCGCGGCACAGCCATCGTACGTGGACGCGGCGATGGACACGCCGGTCTCCACACCGGAGGGAGCGCCGGTCGCGAGCCGAGGAACCGATGCGGACACCCAGCTGCTCCGTAAGTTCGACGAGTCCGAGGGCGGAGCGGGCCAGCAGCTCAGCCGTGGCCTTGGAGCCGTCAAGGGGCTCGAAGATTCAAAGGGCCCGACCGCACGACCAAGTCGGGACCTGCCGACCGGCATCGCGCTCACCAGCGTCATGAAAACGTCCGGTGGTGCTGTCGCGGTCATCCAGGGCCGGCTGTACCGTCTCGGCGACCACGTCACGCCGGAGTGGTCGATCCGGTCTATCGATGACAAGGCGCTCACCGTCACGGTGGCGCATTCGGATGGCGAAACACGGACTCTCGCGATCGACCCTGCGAAGGGCCGCTGAGGAACCCGCCGCATCCGGCAGCAGGCTTGACGCCTGGAGACCCGCGTCGCCAGCCGGCGTGTCACCATTACAGGCACGGCCCGCCGGAGAACACGCTCAGCAGAGCGTCGATATCCGTGGTATCCGGGAAGAGCCCATCGTTATTGAAGTCGATGTCGTTGCAACCAGGCACCGGCGCGGTGCTGCACGGACCACCGCTGAACACGCTCAGGAAGTCGTCGATGTCCGACGTGTCGGGGAAGAGTCCGTCGTTGTTGAAGTCGATCGTGTCGCAGATGTTCCCGGGCGCGGACGTGGCGCCGACGTACAGCACGACGTTGTACCCTTCGTCCACACTGTTCACGTCCCCCCCGGGCGCGGTCGGGTCGCTGAACGTCCCGTTCTGGTCCCGGTCGTACACGATGCGTGCCGACAGTACCAGCCCGCCAAGGTGCTGAGGGGCTCTGGGCTCCAGGAACGACGTGTCCGCGTTGTTCCACGCCTGTCCCATGACGCTGCCGCTCCACAAAGATGCGCTGGAAACCGAGTCGCTGTCCGCAAGACCCAGCCAATCAACGCGGTAGTTCCGCGCCGAGTTCTGACCGGCCACCACTGCACCGGGCTCCAGGACAAGCTCGAGCGCGTAGCAGAAGGACTGAGGGTTATACACGGCCCGCAGCAGCGCCGTCTCGTACACATCGACCACGCCCGTGCCATTGAATCTCTTCACCGCGACGCTCGCGATGAACCACACGTTGCCCGCGGCGTCAAATGCCGGCGCGGAAAGCGAGGGCCCCTGATACCCCGTCGGCCCCTGCGACAGGGCCGCGATCCGACCGATGGGCGTGGCGTCGAGGATGCCGTCACCCTCACCGGCATCGGCTGTCCCCGGCGCACCGTCGGCGCCATAGTCCCCCAGGATCGCCTTCCCACCGCTGCCGTCGGTCGAGACCCACGCCACGTTGGTCCACGTGACCGCGGAACCCGCGTTGGCGGGATCAAACCGTCCGGCGACGATGGCGTTGATCCCTGCGTTGCTGCCCGGGAGCGACCCGTGGTACACGGTGCCCGCCACCAACGCGCGCCCCTGGAAGTCCTTACCCACCGCGATCGGGCCGGACCCTCCGCGGAAGGTCATCTGGCTGTCGTACTGACGCAGGTCACCGCCGGAGATCGACCAGGCGCCTGCGTCACACTCGTCGGTGACGCTCGCGGGGAGCACCAATGTCCGCGCCGTGCTCGGGGCGCCATTCGCTGCCACCCCGAACACGCTCATCGCGTCGGCCTTGCCCGTCCCTGTGCTGCTGCGGGTGATCATCGCCCCGGTCCCGATCGTCCCACCCCAGAGAATCGAGGGCGAGAACGAGGGACCCGCGCGGTGATCGAGCGTCGCCGGGCGGTGCGCACTGCTGCTGGTCAGCGTCAGGGCGCTCGTCTCACTCATGAGATTCCCTATGAAGTCCGCTCCAAGAACAACGCTCCGCCCGGCCATATCCGCGGGCACCGCCCCCGGCGCCGCCGTCAGGTTGCCCGACCGCACCAGCACCCAGTCCGTCGCCGATGCCTGGCCACCACCGGCATTGTCGATCAGGTTGAGCGATGTATTGCGAGCGGGCAGGCGCACGCGGAAGTAGTTGTCGCCCACAAGGATGTTCGCCGACGGGCCGGCCGCCGCGAACCCGTCCGCCCGGAACACCAAGTTGCCGTCGGCGTCGATGGCGCCCATTCCAAACTGCGACCGATCGCCCTGCGTGCTTGCCGCATTGACAGCGGCGGCCACGCGCGTCACGTGAAGCCTCATCGGATTGGACGGATCAAACGCGACCTGCGCTCCGACCAATTGGTTGATGAACGCCGTGCTCGCGCTGGAAGCAATCGGCGCCTCGTCCAAGTCCAGCACCGCAACGCCGAACACACTCGCAGTCCCCACGGGTGTGACTGTGGTATTCAGCCCGGTGTTGTTGTTTGCCGTGCTCAAGCCGCCCCCCGCGGCGGACCAGCGGGAATAGGAGGCGCTCGGATACACGGCGCCCGTCCGGATTGTGGAAGAGATACACGACGTGCCATTGACGGCGTTGAACCGGAGCGTGCCGATCTTTCCAGACTTCACAACCGGTGCGATCCCAAAGGACGTCCGCCACGAAGTCTGAAACGGAGACATATCAACCACATAACTCGCCCTCTGGCTTGCGCCGCCCGCCCATGGCGAGAGCGCGTCCCCGGGCAAGCCGTTGCCGCCGTCCGCGTTCGTTGAGACAGAATCCTGCCCGCGCGCGGAACCAGCGCACATCACCAGGCTCAGGCACAACGCGCCCGCAGCGGTACCCTTTCTCCCAGAACGCATGCGATCCTCCATCGGGGACACGAGCCCCCCCATCGTATCGGACTCTCCCCTATTCGCATACTGCAAATGTGCGGGTTCCATCGCACGACGTCCGGAAAGTATGGGCACACACAGCCCGGAATGCGCTACCGGGCCCCATTCCAGGGTGGGTTTGCCCGGGCGGCGCCTGCTCGCACTCAATCGACAATTGCCCGCGCCAGCCGGCCCGCCAGCCGTGCATTGCTCCGCACGAGGTCGATATTGGCCCGCAGCGTGGCTCCCTTGGACAGCTCGTGCAGGCGACCGAGCAGGAACGGGGTGACGTCGCGCCCGGCGATGCCCTTGTATTGCGCCTCGTGCTCCGCCGCGGTCATCCAGGACTCGAACTGCGCCGCGTGGAGCTCGCTGGCGTGCGGGACGGGGTTGCACACCACCACGCCGCGCCCGGTCCTGGATATCTCGACTTCAACAAATTCCGCAAGCGACTCGACATCGTCGAAGCGCGCATCCACACCCGCCGCGCTCTCCCGCACGTAGAACGCGGGGAATCTGTCGGTCTGGAAACCCACCACCGGAACGCCGAGCGTCTCGAGGGCCTCTCGGGTGGCCACGACGTCCAGGAGCCCTTTCACGCCGCTCGCAACGACCGCGATCGGATATCGCGCGAACGCGGACAGATCGGCGGAGACATCAAACTGCTGCCCGTACCCCTTGTGTACACCGCCCAATCCGCCAGTGGCGAACACGCGGAGACCCGCGGCGCTCGCGAGTTCCATCGTCGTGCTCACGGTGGTCGCACCGTGCAGCCCACGCGCAATCAACACCCCGAGGTTCGAGGTGTTCGCCTTCGCGACCCCGGGCACTGCGTGCGCTGCGGTTAGCAGGATACCGAGCTCCTCGTCCGACAATCCCACGATCGGCTGGCCCGATACCACACCCACGAGCGCGGGCTGCGCCCCGCCCGCTCGCACGTCCGCCTGGAGGTCGTTCGCAAGCGCAGCCGCGCTGGCCGCGGGCACGCCGTGCAGCAGCAGCGTTGTCTCGAGCGCCACCGCATCCTTTCCAACCCGGCTGACGACGAGCGTGGACATGCCGCAAGGGTACCCACACCGTCCCGCCCGCAGTTTCGGCCAACGGCGTCCTACGTGATCGCACGCGGCTCGCGGGACCAGCAGGGGTCAGTACGTCTGTTTGAGCACGGCTCCAACAACACAGCGCTTTCAGGATCGGGGGAATCCGGCATTGCGGGGTCGTGCTTCGACCACTCCGGCTCACACAGTCGCCGGAGTCACAATCCGTGTGCGCGTTTCGAACGCTGTCTCCATCCCGCAGAGCCGCCGCATGCTCCCTACATCGCCACCGGCACCATGTTCATCGCGCGTCGCCAAGCGGACATCTGGCCAAGGTGCGCACTCTCGTGCTTCACCATGAGTGTCACGAGCATGTCGCCCACCGTTGGGTGCAGCACGCGCCAACGCTCGAGCGGATTGGGAGAAGCCATCAGCTCACCCCCCATTGTCGCGAGCACCGCCTCGCCGTCGTCATGGTGCCGCTTCCACGCGGCGAGCAACGCGTCCTTCCCCTCGTACGCAGCCACGCTCCGCTGAGGCTGAGACTTCTGCCCATACCGGTGCTCGGCGGGATCGTCGAACCGCTCGCCCCGCGCCATACGGACGGCGATATCCGCGTACAAGTTGAGGTGGCTGAATATCCAGGCCGGATGGTTCATCGTCGCAGTGGGCATGGGCTGGGCAACCCAGGCGGCCGGTGCGACGTCCTCCACCAGGCGCACGCCGTAGGCGCCGTTGCGTTTCCATGAGATCAGGACCGCTTGTGCAAGCGCGTGGTGCGGCATGGGCATTCGGGGGACGCTCGGACTCTTCGCACACCCGGCCATCCCGGGTGAAAAACTCACTTCTCGGGCGCCGCGGAAATCGTCGGCACGCTCATTTCTTCGGGCGCGAGCGCGAACGTGGGGCCCGGGACCTCACCGGCCTCGCGGATAGTCTTCGCGAGCTCGGCGTTCTCCGAGTCCAGGAAGTACGCCATCCGCAGCCGGCGGACGTACCGCTCGCGGTCCCCGAACGTCTTGTAGAAGTCCGCCAGCGCCATCTGGACCGCGAAGGACTTGCCATCGTCCAGCGTTGCCGCGGTCAGCAGCGCCTGCCTGGCCTCGTCGGGGTGCCCGATCGCCTGCATGTACTTCGCCACACGGATGTAGTCGACCACCCGCTGGCGCTCGCTCGCCGCGCGATTCACGAACGCCGTGAGCGCGTCCTTGTCGCCCGACTGGTGGAGCGCCCGAGCGTACTCATCAATGATCCGGTCGTTCATCGGCTCCACGTCGAGCGCGACGTACAGGTTGTTGGAGGCTTCGCGCGCCTTGCCCTGGGCCAGCTGCGCCTGCGCGAGCTGCACCCGCACCGCGTTCTCCTCGGGCTTGCGGTCCAAGTACGCCTGGTAGTCACGCTCCGCCGCGGGATAGTCCTTAGACTGCATGGACCAGTCCGCGTCGCGGCGCACGATGTTCAGTGGACGATTCTTTGAGCACCCTACCACGCCGATTGTGGCAACGATGGCGAGGGTGGCGACGCTGGCGAACGACTTCATACCGTGGCTCCTTCCACGCCGGGGCCCGTCTGGGCTTAGCCTCCGTGCCCGGCTGCTGTGGCCCCATGATAGTGGCCTCTACCCTGAGGACCAGCAAACGACAGGCGGATCTTGCGCGACACCCCGCACAGACTGCATCCAGCCACACCCGGTGACAACCCCCGCCCCAATCCGCCACACCGTGCTCCTCCGCCACAAGCTGCCGGACGGATCCTGGCACTTTGACTGGCTCATCGATCGCGGCAGTGCCCTGCCCCTGGTCTCTTTCCGCGTCCTCGAACGCGTGGATATCCCTACAATTACAGAGTTTTTTGCCGATCGCATCGGCGACCATCGCCGCGAGTACTTGCAGTACGAGGGGCCAGTTTCCGATGGCCGTGGAAACGTCCAACGGATGGCATCCGGCATTGTGGAAAGCCTGTCGGAAGACCCCGACCACTTCCAGATCACCGTGTCATTTGGCACGTCCAGGCGTTCCTGGACGGGAACCCGGATCGACGCGGGCCGCTGGCGTTTTGAGGTGAGTGGGCCGGATTCCGTGGGGCGCAGCACCTGATTTGTGGTACGCTGCACACTACGTGACAAGCGTCGTGGGTGGTAGAAAATTGAGGTGGCGAATTCCCCGGGCGGGAGAACAGGAGCGACCATGCGTACGCCAATCCAGTGGTCCCCGGACGGCCAGGCCTCGGGCGGCATAGGTGCACCCGCCCAGCCAACGAGCAAGATCCAGGCCTTCGAAAATAAGCTCGGCATCAAGCGCCATGAAGAAACGTGGAAGCGGACCCCCAACGTGACCGGTACCGGTGCCATCCACATGCGCACGTTCCACTGCAAGCTCGGCGACGACGCGATCGGCTATCTCGATCAGCAGATCAACGAGTGGCTGGACGCGCACCCGCAATACGAGGTGAAGTTCGTCACAACCAATATCGGTGAATGGTCGGGCAAGCTGGGGAAGGAGCACCACCTGGTGGTGCTCGTCTGGGTCTGACGACCGCAGCCACATTGCCCGACCACCTTTCTTCCAATCAGGCCCCGCTCCCCGATATTCTCAGGCATGTGCGGCCTGATCGGCGTCGTCACATCCCGCGGCGGATCGGTCAGCGTCGGGCCTGAGGTCCTCGGGGCGGCCTGTGATGCGCTCGCGCACCGAGGACCCGACGGCGCGGGGGTGTGGCGTGACCGCCATGTCGCGCTGGCCCACAGACGCCTCGCGGTCATCGAACTCTCCGACGCCGGCGCGCAGCCGCTCCTCCTCCGCACGCCGGGCGGGTCGTTGCAGCTCGCTCTCGCGTACAACGGAGAGTTGTACAACGACGGTGAACTGCGCGCGGGTGTGCGTGCCGGGATGGAGTCTCGCGGCGAGCACTTCGCGTCGCACAGCGATACCGAAACGCTCGGGCGGGCCTTCCTTGCGTACGGCCCTGAAACGCCCCGTCATGCCCGGGGCATGTACGCGTTCGCGGCCTACGACCCGTGCAAGGAAGTGCTTACGCTCGCAAGAGACCCGCTGGGTATCAAGCCGCTCTACTGGGCCCGCTGGCGCGTGAGCGGGACAGAAGAAGTCGCAGTCGCGAGCGAAGTATCCGCGCTTGTTGCGCTCGTCGCGGCGGCCACCGGTTCGATGCCGCGGCCAGATCTCGCGACCGCTAGCGCGTACCTCACCACCATCCGCACCACGCTCGGGGACCGCACGCTGTTCCAAGGAGTGCGCGCGGTGGAACCCGGGCAGTGGATCGAAATCGATCTCAAGGAGAAGCACCTCCCCGCCCGGATCGCGAACTGGTGGGACAGCATGTCCCCCACCCCCCGCATCGAAGACCCGGAGTACGCCGCGACCATCGTGCGCGAGTGCCTGGAAGACTCCGTGCACCGCCACCTCCGCAGCGACGTCCCCGTCTGCACGCTCCTGTCGGGCGGGCTGGACAGCTCCATCACCACGTGCCTGGCCCGCCGCGAGAAGCCCGATCTTCTCACGTTCGCCGCCGGCGCCGCGTCCGGCCCCGGCGTCCTGGACGACCTCTCGGCCGCGCGTGAGTGCGCCGCGTTCTTCTCGACCCGGCACCACGAAGCGATTGTGGACGAAACCATGTTCCTTGAGCGCTGGGCCTGGATGGTGGACCGCATCGGTCTCCCGCTGTCCACGGCGAACGAGGTGGCGATCAACCAGGTCGCGCGGACGCTCCGTTCACGCGGCTGCACCGTCACGCTGAGTGGTGAGGGCGCCGACGAGCTCTTCGCCGGGTACGACCAGGCCCTGGACGCCTCCGCCGAATACGTGGAACGCGGGGGGAACGATCCCGGAGCGTACGAACTTGAGCACCTTGGCTGGGTTCCTTGGTCGGCCAAAGCCGCCCTGATGCGGGAGGACGCGTGGCGTGGCCTCGAGCAGGACGCCGCGCTCACCTCGTATTACAGATCGCAGTTCTCACGCGTGCAAGAAGAGTGCGGCAAGCCCGACCCGCTCGCCGCGGCCTTGCGTTGGCAGCGGAAAATAAACCTCGTGGGACTGCTCCAGAGGCTGGACACCGCCACGATGCTGGAAGGCGTGGAAGGACGCACGCCGTTCGCAGACGTGCGGGTGCTCGAGGTTGCCGACTCGCTTGCGATGACGCTGAAGTTCGCGCGGAAAGACGGTGCTTCTCCCGACGCGGTCCGCACCAAGCTCATCCTCCGCCGGGCGTTCAAAGACGTCCTCCCCACCGTCGCGTTGCAACGCCCGAAGGCAAGCTTCCCTCTCCCTTTCCCCCAGTGGATGAACGACGCGCAGGAGGCTGTTGCACAGACGACTTCACAGAGCGCACTGTTGCGTGAGTTGTTCAGAGACGAGTGCATTCAACTCGTCGGCGCCACCCCGGGCGCCGCTTGGCGCATCGCGTGGCCCATGATGAACCTGGCGATGTGGGAAAAGCGCTGGTGGTGACCCCTCGACACCCCGCGTCCTAGAACATCGTCGGTCCTGACTATCCGGCACCGTCCGCGTCAGCAAGCCGCTATCCGCGCACGCGCCGTGGACGCCCGCGGCGCCGGTTTCGATAATGAAGGCGTCCACGGACGGGTACTCGCACCATGCCCCACGACACACTGCTGTTCGCGTCGTCTGATTCATCGCCCGCGTGCGCGGCGCGCCTGCTGCGCCCGGCGCTTGATGCGTGGCCGCTGGGCGCCGCCCCCGACGCCCGGCGGTGCAGCATCGCACACCTGCTCGCGACGCTGGACAGCCTTCAGGACCGTCAGGCCGGCGTCGAACCGCCCGACTGCGTGCTCATACGCATCGCCCGCACCGACGACGCCAGCGACACGGACCGCTGTGTCCAGGACCTGATCGCGCACGGCGTGCCCGTTCTCGTCCTGGCGGAAGACGAGCCGCGGTGGCGCGTGCTCGCCGACCGTGGCGTGTGTGTCCTGGACTGGGGCTCGCCGCCGCAGGTCGTCGGCTCGATGCTCGCCGCGCTCCGACACCGCCAGTCGTACGTGCGGTCCGTGTCGCGCGAGCTCGCCCTTGCCCTCCGCTGCCAGGCGGGCATCCGTGCCGAGATCGAACGCATCCACGAGGAACTCCAACTCGCCGCCAACTTTCAGCAGGAGTTCACAGCGGCTCCGCTCCCACGGCTCCCCGGCCTGGAAGTGGGCGCGCTCTTCCGCCCCGTGTCCGCCGTCTCGGGCGACATCTACTGCGTCCGCGACGCCGGGCCGGACACCGCGTCGTTCTTCGTCGCCGACGCGGTCGGCCATGGCGTGCCCGCGGCCCTCCTCACCATGGTGCTCACGAACAGCCTGCTCGCGGCGGACGCGGCGCGGGAAGGCCACACCCCGGTCGGCCCCGGCGACGTGCTCGCACGCCTCAACCGGCGTCTCATCGAGGGCTCCATCGGCAACGGGCGCTTCGCCACGGCGCTGTACGGGACTGTCAATGCCCGTACGCGGGAGGTCGTCATCGCCTCCGCCGGACACCCGCCCGCCATCGTGCTGTCGCCCGGAGGAGTGCGCAGGGTTGTGCCCGATGGCCCTCTCCTGGGCGTCTTCCCGGACGCCGAGTTCGGTACAGCCACCACCCATCTCGTGCCCGGCGAGACCCTGCTGCTCCACACCGACGGCCTCGAGTCAGCGTTCGTCGACAGTCTGGCCAGCACGGGCGTGAAAGGCAGGGAGAAGCCCTTCATCACCGAACTCCGCAGCGCGTTCCAGCACGAAGGTGCGAGCGCCGCCGACGCACTCTCCGAGCTTGAAATGCTCATCGACGAGCAGTACGGCAGCCTGCACCAGCAGGATGACGTGACCGTCATCGCGATCCGCGCCCTCCCGCAGGCAGCTGCGAGGGCGGCGTAAACGCCCCGAGGCGTACGCCTCAGCAAAACCAGGCTGCGCCGCCGGCATCCAACTGTGCCAAGAAAGGCACAGAAATGCTCACCATCCGCAAAGCGTCCGAACGCGGCACGACCGAGGCCGGCTGGCTCCACGCCAAGCACACGTTTTCCTTCGGCGAGTACCACGACCCGCGCCACACCCGTTTCCGCACCCTCCGCGTCATCAACGACGACACCGTCGAACCCGGCGAGGGATTCGGCATGCACCCCCACCGGGACATGGAAATCATCACCGTCGTGCTCGAGGGCGCGCTCCAGCACAAAGACAGCCTCGGCCACGGCGCTGTGCTCCGCCCGGGAGAAGTCCAGGTCATGTCCGCCGGCAGCGGCATCATGCACAGCGAGTTCAACGCGTCCGCGCACGACCGCGTCCACCTCCTCCAAACCTGGATCTTTCCAGAGAAGAAGAGCATCCAACCCGCGTACGACCAGAAAGCGTTCCCGCGTGAGAATCGCCTCAACGCCTTCCGCAGAGTGGCAGGGCGCGACGGCACCAACCTCGACGGGGCCCTCCCGATCAATCAGGACGCCAACGTTCTCCTCGCGGCGCTCGCGCCCGACGGCAACGCCGAGTACCCGTTGAACCCGGGCCGTGGAGCGTGGGTGCACATCGCGGCCGGCGAAGCAACCGTCAATGGCACACCACTCAAGGCCGGCGACGGGGTATCGTTCGAATCAGAATTCAAAATCACCGCGTCGTCCGCGACGGGTGCCGACCTGCTGGTGTTCGACCTGGCGTGACCGACTGTCAAAGGGAGTCAGCGGACGGCATCACGAGGACCGACAGGCTTGTAGAACACCACGGTGTCGTGAAGTCCCTTGCCGTCCGCATCCACCGCGTAGTCCGGGATGATGCCGACACATGTCCACCCCAGCTTCACGTACAGGGCGTGCGCCGCCCCGCCGCGCCGTGCGTCCAGCGTCAGCAGTGTGAATCCACCCGCACGCGCCGCGTCTTCCGCGGCGTGCATCAATGCCCGTGCGACGCCGCTACCTCGCGCCCGCCTGTGCACCATCAGCTTGCACAGTTCCGCGCGATGGGGCTGGTTGGGCGCCCATGCGGGCTGCAACTGAACCGTGCCAGCAATGCCGTCCGCATCCCGCGCCACCAGAAACACCGCGCGGGCAGGAGGTGCCGCAAGGGTCGACCGCCACCACGCCACCGCGGTTTCTCGTGCCAGTGGTGCAAGAAAGCTCACCGCAGCGCCCGATTCCACCGCATCCACCAGCAGATCGCCAAGCTCCCGAATATCCATCTCGGATACCGGCAACCGTAATTGCGCTATCGCCACCGATCCGCCCATGACTTGGCCCCCGTCTTCTTCCCCATCCGGTGTACCCCCTGACGATTCTGCATGAAATCATAAGTAAGAATGAGGCTTCATGCTACTCAAGCCACCCTAAAATGGGCGGACCTAGCCAACTCGGCGTGCGAATCCAGCGTTGCATGGCTCCGACGCTTGAGACGCCGCAAATCGGTCTGACGCGACTCGGAATCTGGCGATGCAATCGTCAGCACAGCCCGCGCAATGGAGGTGAGAAGTGAAGTTTCAAACGTGCTCCGCAGCGGCCATCGCCCTGACGGTTTCTGCTGCCATGATCGCCCCGGCGACCGCTCAGCTCGCCCCTGGCGAACTCGTCGCCGGCTCTCGCCGCTTCGGGTCAATCTATGGCCCCATGCCAGCGAGTATCAGCACGCCGTCGCTCATTTCGGGCGCCGATCTATCACTCGCCGCGTCGCCCGTCCGGGGTTCAGGCGGCCCCTTGACCAGCCCCAACCTCACTCTCTGCTTCGTCCCACCCGCACGCCTTGTCGCGTCGCCCGGCGTCGGGCTATTCGAAGTAGATGCAGCAACCGGCAACCGCACACTCCTGGCCGGCACGACCAATGCCACCGTCTGGACCGGCAATGGCGACATGATCCCCGCCGATGCTGGCTCCCTCTTCGCGCTCGTGGACGACTTCAACAGGGGCCAACTGGGGGATGGCAAACTCCTGCTCTACGACCTTGAAAGCGCGGTGACCACGGTCGTCTCGGCCACCGCCCACGGCGACGGCCCGGTCATGCACCGGCCCCGCTCGCTCACGCGCATCGATGCAAACACCGTCGCCGTCGTGGAATTCGGGCTGAACGGCGCGCCGCTCACCGGCTGCGTGGTGTACCTCGTAGACCTCACGACCGGCAACCGCACCGTTCTCTCTACCATGTTCGCTGGCAACACGACCCGCTACACCGCGACCGGCGGCGTTCGTTCCACGTCCACGAGCGTCATCCCGCCGCGTGGCACCGGCCCGGTGTTCACGCTCCCCTGCCGCGCCATCACCTACCTCAACGGCCATCTGATTGTTGCAGGCAGCGCCACCAGCTCACCCTCCTTCCTCGGCGGGTTCATCGAGATCGACCTCGCCACGGGCAACCGCACGCTCCTCGCCGGCACCGCGATCCAAAGCGGCATCCCCGTCACCATCCCGTTCGGTGCCGGCTCCGACCCGTATGTGTGCGATTCGCCCAACGCCTTCGCAACCACCGGACCAAGCTCGTTCGCATTCACCGAGGTGTTCGGGCCAGACCAGGTCTGGGAGTTCGATGTCAACTCACGAACGGTGCGTGTCATCTCGAACCTCGACCGCGCAACACTCCCCCAATTCCGGTCCGCTCAACTGTCTGGTTTGGCCATCGTTCCGTGCGGCGCGACCGGCGCGGGATTCACCATCACCACGCAACCGGCTCCCGTCGATGGCTGCGAGCAGTGGAACGCGGCGTTCACTGTCGCCGTTTCCACCGTGGGTCCCGTCCACTACCAATGGAGAAAGAACGCCATGCCCATCGACGCCGCCGTCAACCCCTCCGCGGCAACCAGCTCACTGGAGCTTCTCTCACTGGCGCAAAGCGACGCTGGCTCTTACACCTGCGCGATGACCAACGCGTGCGGCACCATCACGAGCAACCCCGCCGTGGCGACAGCG
>CALLYM010000007.1 GCA_937858155.1 uncultured Phycisphaerales bacterium
AGGACGCAGGCGGCGGCGACGACCGTCGCGACCACCTGCCAGGTGGCGTTGCCGAGCGCCCGGTGGGTCTCCTCCGTCAGGTGCCCCTCGGCGCACTCGGCCACCGTCAGCCCGTAGCCCACGGCGAACTGCGCGATCCAGATGGCGGCGCCGAGGAGCAGGCCGGCCCACTGCAGGAAGGCGAGGCGGCCGGTGGCGACGGCGCCGCTCACAGCGCCGCCGAGACCACGGTGGCGGTGATCGCGAGCGTCGCCACGTTGACGAAGTGCCAGTACCAGGCGACCGCCTGCACGGCGTTCAGCCGGTAGGTGGTGAGGCCGCGGGCGAGGCGCGCGAGGAGCCAGAGGACGAGGGCGATGCCGACGCCGACGTGGGCGTGGTCGGCGACGAGGAGCGTCGTCCGGCTGGAGGCGTAGGCGTCGCGGGTGCCGGGCAGGTCGTCCAGCTGCCGCGCCAGGTCCCAGGCGCCGTAGCCGAGGTAGGCCGCCTGCACGGCGACCGCGGCGCCCGCTCGCGCGCACAGCGTGAGGCGCCGCGTCTCTGCCCGCACCCGCTCGCACGGCGGCACCATCCAGAGTTCAGAATTCCGCCGTTCCGCGGCGATCGACAGGTCGCCAACCTGGTCCTCCGCGAGGCCGCTGCTGGGGCCGGTGTTCCGCTGGCGGCAGGTCATGTCCACTTCCAAGTGGTCAAAGAACGACTTGGTAATGCCCGGGATGACCGAGCCTGGGCCGTCGAGGTGGATCGCGGCGCGCTGGGCGTCCTGCTCGCTCAGGCCGAAGCGGAGCGTCTGACGAACTTCGATGATGCACCGCTGGAGGGCGGGCTGGACGAGCGGCATCACCGTGTCCGCGGAGAGCTCGCGGGCGGCGTCGAGGACCTGCCCGCGTGTGGGAATGCCCAGCGAGAACAGCATGCGCGACGCGTATTCGCGGGTGGGCATGTCGCCCGAATCCTGACGCGAAGCCCGCTTCAGCGCGTCGATGATCAGCCCATACCCCACATCCGCGCACCGCGCGAACGCAAGGCGTCCGCCGACCCAGCCGCACAGCGTCATGGCGTGCTCGTCGAAGTGGATGCGGACCGTTGCTTGTGGCGAAGAGGGTTCAAAGCGCAGCGCGTGCTCCAGCAGCACCCCTTTGGAATGGGCGATTGTCGTGGGCTTCACGCCGCACCGCGTCAGCCACTGTGCGAGTGTGTTCTGATTCTGCCTTGTGTCCGCTGAGAGCAGCAGGACCTGACGCTTGCCCTGCCCGGGCTCGGCGATCTGCTGCATCGTCACGATGTTGGTTGCCCACCCGTTGCCGGCCTCGGGCAGACATTGATCCAGGTGCAGGCGTGCGGCCTGCAGAGCGGCGGGCCCTGTCGTGGGTGCCACGAACACCTCGGACATCATCCGCGGGCTGTGGTACACCACCTGCCCGGAGACATCCTTCCGTGCATCCAACGCGCGGAGCACACCGCGAAGAACATCGTCCAGCGGGCGCAGCCCCTGCTCCCATGCTTCGTCAAAGTTGATGGTGTCGATCACCACCCGCTCGACGCGGGTCACTTCTCCGCCAACGACGTGCGCGACGCGCAGCGACGTCGGGGACAGGCTGATCAAGATGGAGTCCCGTGAGATCACGAGGGCCCTTTCTGAAGATGCGAAGGCAGAGTTCCGAATGGATATCGGGTGAATCGCGGGGCCACTTTCCGCCCAGCGGAGGCCATACCTCCGATAATGAACGCAGTGGCGTTCAGTTCACCGCGAAGGTCACTTCGATCCGCCGCTTGGCGTCGCCGGACGTGCCGGTGATCCGCAGGGTGCCGCCGGTCGTCGCCGACGGAACCGCTTCATACGTGGCGGTCGCGTTGGTGAGGTTGAGGGTCGAGTTCGGGGCCGGGAAGGCCGCCTTGTCCTCCGCAAGCCTCAGCACCGCGACACCCCCGGATTCGGCGGCGTAGAACGCGCGGATCGTCTGGGCCCGCGTCACGCTCAGGTCTGATTCGTCTGCGCCCGCGGCCAACACTCCCATCGCGGCGATGTTGAGCACCGCCAGCAGAAGGATGAGGGCGGCGATCCCCGTGCCTCGAGAGCGGGCGTTACTGCGGCGTACGGGCGTGTTCATTGCGGCACCATCCTCACCCTGGGGAAGACGACGCATCGAAGTTCAGCACCACCCGCGCGGATGGTCACCAGGAAGCGCTGCGTGCTCGTGGGTGTCGCCAAGGTGCTGGTCGTGCCGTCCTCACCCAGGTATTGCAATTCAAATGTTTCCACGTTGCTGAGCAGGACGCCCTCACCTGCGCCGCCGTTGGTCATGAGCATGAGGCTGCTCCCTTTGAGACCAATGGACGTGTTGTTCGAGAAGATCACCTCGTTGGTGGCCGCGGTGGAAATCCCGAGCGTGTTCGGGCCCAATCCCGCGGGCGCGTCACGCAGGAGCCGCACTGCGCGTTCCATCGCGAATGCAACATTCTCCGTGGCCCCTCGCGCGGCGGCGGCTTGGGTGTAGTTGTCGGTCGCGCCGTTGACCACGGGGAGCGTGAGGGCGGCGATGATGGCGATCACCATGATCGACAGCACGCCCTCCAGGAGCGTGAACGCGCGACGGGATGGGGAGGGGGAGTTCACTGGTTCACAGGTCGGTGACGAGCGCGGACAGGGAGATCGAGAGGTTTGTGCTCTGCTGGGCGGAGGGGTACGTCACGGTGACGGTCACGATGCGGAAGACATCCTGCGAGGCGTTCCCAGTCGCGGAACCGGACGAGGACACCTGCCCGCTCGCGGAGACGCTGTACGACATTCCCGTCCCGGTGTACACGCCGGACATGCCGGTGATCCGCGCCCGCAGGCCTGTCGTCGGTGTGTCGAGGTAGCTGGGCATGTTGGCGAGCGCCGAATAGCCAAGGCCTGTCGAGGTGCTGTTCACGTCGGCAAGAACGGATTCCATGACGCCCTGCGCGAGCGTTGTCGCGCGCTGCGTGTTGATGGCATCCGCCCGCATCGCCGACGACTGGTTGAGGAACGACACGGTGGGGGGCACCGCGATCGCTAGCACGATGATGACGACCAACGCCTCCATGAGCGTGAACGCACGGCGGGATGGAGCAGCGCGTTTCATTGGCACTCCACCGCCCCCGTAAGCTGGCGGACGTACAGCGTTGTGCCCCCGGCGAATTGCACTGTTGCGTCGCAGGTCGCGTTGCCCGTGCGGACGCCACTGCTGTCCCTCACCGCCGGATCGGCATTGGTGTCAAACCAGAGCACACTCGAGGCATTGCTGACGCCGCCGCAGTAGGTAATGCCCGTGATTGCCGCGCCGGGGTACGACGTGGGGAGGGTGGTCCAATCCGCCGACGCAAGCCCGGTGGAAGGGGCGGGAGCGGGCGTGCCGCCCGTGGACGGGATATAGACAAGCCGCACGCGCTGCCCGCTCCAGTCCACTTCGACGCCCCAGGGGCGACCAGTGGACGTCGCGCGGGCCCGCGCCGTCAGCAGCAGGCGCTCGACGTGCTGAGCGCCCGCCGCCTGCCGCGCGGCCTGGACGGACGACAACGCGGGCAACGCGGTGATACTGAGCAACGCGATGATGGCCACGACGACAGTCATTTCAAGAATGGAGAACGCACGCCGCCCCCGGTCCGGTCGCCCGGAGAAGAGTGGGGGGGTTGGGTGCCGCGACTTCATGATCTCCGCTCTTGAATTCAAGGGGGTATTGCACCAATCAGTACTGGTTCGCCGACTTTGTCGCTCCGCTGACCTTCTCCACTGCGTCATCGCTATTTGGATAAAAGATCGCGGCCGGTGGCGAGGCGCTGTTGTCCACGTAGTAGTTCCAACCGCACGTCGCCTCGTTGACCACGCTCCGGGCGTTGGCCTGTGCAAGCGTCACGCTCTGCACGTTCGACTTGCCGTTGTAGGGGTTAGTCGGGAAGTCGCCTGTGAGCACAGTGCCCGCCGTCGTGAGCTGAGCGAGTGTCGGGTATGGTGTTGCGCCAGAAAGGAGCTGGCGCGTGCGGTAGCCGGCGATGCCGCTCCGCCACCCTGCCACGGATGCCTTGAGGGCGGAAGCCTTCGCATCGCTGGTGATGCCGCCGAACTGCGGCACCACGATGGCGGCGAGGATCCCGATCATCACCACGACGACCATGACTTCGAGGAACGTAAATGCTGTCCGCACGCTGCGCATGCGGGGGTCGTCGGCCCGGATCAGGGCCTGGTTGAACAGGTATTCCGGGGATGTTGTTATGGGGCGAAGGCGGCGCCGTGTGGGCAATTGTCCCGTTCCCTGCCGCCTAGTGATGGAGCCGCGCCATCTGCCACATCGGGAGGAACACCGAGAGCGCGACGAGCAGAACAATCCCCGCGAGGGCGACGGTCATGAGCGGCTCGATGATGGTGTTGATGTTCTTTGTAAGGTCGGCGGACTCGCGGTCGTAGTGGCGTGAGACAATGTCGCACGCGCCCGCCACTTCAGCGGAGTCCTTGCCCGCCCCGAGCATGCGCCTCGCGAATGCGGGGAGGTACTTGGTGGCCTGCAGCACGTCCGCGAGACGGTCGCCCTGACGCAGGCGGGTGGACATTTCAGCGCACTCAACAGAAAAGACCGGGCGGCCCGTAGACCGGCCCGCGAGCTCGATCGCTTCCGTCACATCGAGGCCGGAGGAGAGCGAGATGCCGAGGACGCGCGCGAACCGGGCGGTGGTGACGCTCGTGATGATCCGCGAGGCATAGGGCACGCGCAGCAGCGACTTCTCAAGCGAGAGCCTTCCGTTCGCGCTGCGCCACATGAAACAGAGCGTGCTGATCACCGCGGTGAGGAACCCCGCGTAGACGTACCAGTAGTTCTGGACCGACACCCCGACCGCCTGCACGATGCGCGTGGCGAGCGGCAGCGTGGCGCCCTGGCTCTGGAACGTTGCGGCGAACTTCGGCACCACAAAGCCCACAATGATGGTGACGGCGATCGTGACGACCGTGAGCACAATCGCGGGGTAGGTCAGGGCACGCTTGACCTGCTTCCGCGTTTCCATCTGGCGTTCGAGCAGTTCCGCGAGGTGGTGCATCACCGCACGAAGATTGCCCGACTTTTCCGCCGCCCGTATCGTCGAGATGTACACGTCGCCGAAGGTGCCGCGGTACTTCTCGATGGCGGTGGTGATGGGGTGACCCGCCTCGATCTGGCCCGCGATGTCGCGCACCATCGAGGCCAGCTGCTGCTTGGGCTCGTGTTCGGCGATGGAAATCAGGCCGCGGTCCAGGGGGATGCGGGCCTCCACCAGCACCGCGAGCTCGCGGGTCAGACCGACGACGTCCGTCAACGTCACGCGCTGGAACGCGAACGCCGGCGCGCGGTCCTTGACGAGTTTGAGTTCTAAGGGGGTAAGGCCCGCTGCGGTCACCTTGCGGTAGGCGTCCTGCTCGCCCATGCCGCGGATGATCCCTTTGCGTCTTTGGCCGGAGGAATCCAGGGCGGTGTAGTGGAAGGTTGAGATACTCACGCCGCCCTCCGAGCGGGAGCGGCGTCCGCCGCAACCTCAAATTCTGCGCGGAGCGAGACCGCTTCTTGCAGGCTCGTAAGGCGTCGAGCGGCCTTGTGCACACCGTCTTCCCAGAGGCTCCGCATGCCCTCGGCCCTGGCCGCATGGGCAACCTGCGCTACGCTCGCTCCGGACTCGATAAGACCCTGGATTCCCGGCGTGACCCGGAGCATCTCGTAGACGCCGACTCGACCCTTGTATCCCGTCTGGCGGCATTCAGGGCAGCCGGAAGGAGCTCCAAAGTCGGCGCTGCTCAGTTCCTCCGGGACTTGGCGGGTGAGCGTGAAGTCCGTTTCCGGGATAGCGCAGGTGGGGCAGAGTCGCCTTACAAGTCGCTGCGCGATGGTGCAGAGGAGCGCGGAGTTGATGGCGAAGGTCGGGAGCTCAAAGTCCTTGAGGCGGTTCACGCAACCGATCGCGTCGTTCGTATGGAGCGTCGAGAGCACAAGGTGCCCGGTCATCGCGGCCTGCACCGCGATTTTCGCTGTCTCGGCGTCACGGATCTCGCCCAGAAGGACAATGTCCGGGTCCTGCCGCAAGATCGAGCGGAGGGCGGACGCAAAGGTAAGCCCTATGTCGCTATTCACCTGCACCTGGCGGATGAGCGGCAGCCGGATCTCCACCGGGTCCTCGATCGTCATGATGTTCGTGTCGGGCGTGTTCATGGAGTGGAGTGCGGTGTACAGCGTGGTAGTCTTTCCACTGCCGGTCGGCCCCGTCACCAGGATCATCCCGTGGGGCTTCTGAACCGCCTCCTCAAACCACGCGCACATATCCATCGGCATGCCGAGATCGGCGATAGTCCCGAGCTTGGCGGCGGGGCGGAGGAGACGCATCACCACGTTCTCGCCATGGATGGTGGGGATGACCGACAGCCGGACATCTACCTGCTCGGTCCTGTGCCGGAAGCGGAACTTGCCGTCCTGGGGTTTGCGCGTCTGTGTCAGGTCGAGCTTGGCCATCACCTTCAGCCGCTGCACCATCCCCTCGTGCGCGCTCTTGGGCGGGCCCTGCTGCGGAATGAGCATGCCGTCCACGCGGTACCGCAGGTGGAGGGTGTTTTCGTCCGGGTTGATGTGCACATCACTCGCGCCGGCCTCTGCTCCGCCGGCCAAGATCTGGTTCACAGCCTGGACGATGGGCTCTTCGCCGGTTGTCAACGAGTGCTCGGCTGCGCTGGTCTGGGCGTCTTCTTCGCTGGCCTTGGTCAGGCTGTACGCCCGGGCAATGAGCGCCTTGAGCTGCTCGCTGTCGCCCTGCACGGGGTCGACATCGCAGCGCAGGTGCTGGCGCACCTGGTCGATGGCCTGCAGGTTCAGCGGGTCGAGCATCGAGACGGTCGCAACGCCATCGATGACAAATATCGGGAATGCATGGAGGCGTTCCGCTACCGAGCGCGGCAAGTGCCGGGCGTTCGCGAAGTCGATCTCGTAGTGGGAGAGATCGACGAACGGGTACTCACAGATCTTGGCCTTCGCGATCGCCAGACGCCTGCTGGTGATGATCGAGAGTTGCACCAGCGAGTCGAGCAACTCCCCGCCGGAGGCGATAGAGTGCTCTGTCGCGCGGCGAAGGTCCGCCTCGGTCAGCTGGCCGTCGGCGATAAGCGTTCGGATGACGAAGTTGCGTGAGTCGAGCACGGTTACATGCCCTCCATCAACGCATCGTTGAGTGCCGTCACCTGCCTGCGCGCGTCCGCATCGAGCTCGTGGAAGGACGTGCCCAGGTGGTACGCAGGACGCCGGTCGGTCATCACCACGCGGCGCACAAGAGTGTCACCTTCGAACAGGATTCTGCTCTCCTCGCCCGGTGTGATCAGCCGCAGTCGAAGGATGGCGTGACGGGGTAGAAATACCAGTGAGATCAGGCCGACACCGCCCAGCGAAAAGTCCACCGCGTCCGCCTCGAGCCAGCCGTCCTTGACACCCGAGGCGGCGCTCAGGCGGACCAAGGGCGGCTGTGGGCCGCTCACTGAAAATTGCGCCCGCATGGACAGCTGGTGACGCACGTCACTTCGGAGGTCTGCAAGTTTGTGGTTGGAGTTCGTCGTCATGGGTTGTCCGCGGGCGACGAGGATGCAGCCAGAGCAAGGTCGAAGCCCTGATGCCGGCGCATAGGCAACATCGGCAATTCGACTGTCCTAGAACAGGGGGTCGGAATACTCATGTCGCACGGCACCAGCCACATAAACAGGTGTTCCGATAAGTCACGAGCGGTGCGTGGGGCTTGAGCGGTCTGACCATCGAACCTATCATGGTTCGCCACGCCCGAGTCGGGGTTTGGCCTGGGGCAGGTGACCTCCGCCTCTGAAACTCTCAAATCCGGCCCGCCGTGAAAGGCGGGCACAACGAAGCGCCCATGTTGCGGCACGGGGCACTGGCGGAAGTACCGCCAGCGTCCATCGACTCCGCCGCCGCCGGTGTCGCTGCCAGGAGACTTGTCAATGGCCAACACACTCGTCCAGGACCTCATCGAAGCCGGCATTCACTTCGGACAGCGTTCCAGCGGCTGGAACCCCAAGATGGGCCCGTACATCTACGGGAAGCGCAACGGCATCCACATCATCGACATCAAGGAGACCGTCAAGGGCCTCCTCCTCGCGAAGAAGTTCATCGCCAAGTCCGTTGCCGAGGGCAAGGACGTGTGCTTTGTCGGCACCAAGCGTCAGGCCAAGAGCGTGCTCGAGACGCGCTGCACCGACGTCAAGATGCACTGGGTGACCGAGCGCTGGCTCGGTGGCACGCTGACCAACTTCCGCACCATCCGCGGGCGCCTCAAGCGCCTCGATGAACTCGAGACGATCGCGGCGGGCGACAACTTCGCCTCGTACTCCAAGAAGATGGAAAGCCAGCTGCGCCGCGAGATGAAGAAGATGAAGCGCAACCTCGACGGCATCCGCGGCATGGACAAGCTGCCCGGCTGCATTGTCGTGATCGACGTCAAGAGCGAAGTCACCGCGCTGCGGGAGGCCCGCAAGCTTGGGATCCCCACCATCGCGCTTATCGATACGGACGGCGACCCCGAACTCGTGGATATCCCGATCCCGGGCAACGACGACTCGATGAGGAGCATCGATGTCGTGATCCGCGAGTTGTGCCTCGCAGTGGCAGAGGGCAAGACGGCCCGCGAGCAGGCCAAGGCAGCGGACAAGAGCGAGAAGGCTCCCGCGGGTGCCGGTGGTGACGGCGGAATGGCGGGCGACAACCCGGGCGGCCCGCGCCGCAGCAGGCGGTCGCAGTTCCGGGCGGATGATTCGCCCGCGGCGACCTCCGCCAGCGCCTGAACATCTTCCCTCGTTCTCTCATCCAGATCGATCCACGCACTCGGCGAATCAACATCGCCGCACGAAGAAAGTACCGGAAAATGGAACTGAACGCCAAGGACGTAATGAAGCTTCGCGACAAGACGGGCCTCCCCATGATGGCCTGCAAGAGCGCACTCATCGAGGCCAAGGGTGACTTTGAGAAGGCCGAAGACCTGCTCAGGAAGCAGCTCAAGGGCAAGATGGACACGAAGACGGACCGCGCCGCGGGCGAGGGCCGCATCGCCATCGCCAAGAGCCGCGAGGCCGCCGCCATCGTGGAGGTACGCTGCGAGACCGACTTCACCGCGAAGAACCCCAAGTTCGGGGACGCGGTGCAGAAGATCGCCGAGCTCGCCCTGGAAGCGCACGCCGGCGAAGTCGCCGCGACACCGGCGATGAAGGCGCTGGTGGACGACCTCCGCATCAGCACGGGCGAGAACGCGAGCCTGGTCCGGGCGCACAAGCTGGTGCAGGACCCGGGCAGCGGGGCGTTCGGTTCGTACGTCCACCACGACTTCAAAACAGGCGTGCTGGTGCAGGCGGAAGGCTCCATCAACGACGAGACGCTCCGCGACATCTGCATGCACATCACCGCGGCCAACCCCCGCGCGGTCGCGATCGCGATCAAGGACATCCCGGCCGACATCGCCGACAAGGAGCGTCGCTTCCGAATCGAGCAGGCGATGGAGAGCGGCAAGCCCAAGGAGATCGCAGAGAAAATGGTGGAGGGCGGCATGCGCAAGTTCTTCGAGGAGCGTGCGCTGCTCGAGCAGCCCTTCGTCCGCGATGAGTCCAAGAAGGTCAAGGACATCGTGGGTGGCAAGGCCACCGTCATGGCGTTCTTCCGCTGGCAGGTGGGCGAGCAGGTTTGAAGCCCTTTGCAGAAACGCACGAACCCCACGGGCCCTGCCCGTGGGGTTTTTCTTGGGGTGCACGATAAGCCCCGCGACTACCGCAACCGCTACACTCGCCCACGCACCCCGCCCTCCGCGAGCCCGCTATGGACAAACTCAACCAGGATCAGATCGACAAGGCCCTCGCCGCCCTGCCCAACTGGTCCCAGGTCGGAGAGGCGATCCAGCGGACGTTCGACTTTGACGGTTTTATCACCGCGATGAAGTTCGTGGACCGTGTTGCTGTCGCGGCGGAGCAGGTGCAGCACCACCCCGACATCCTCATCCGCTACAAAAAAGTGACGCTGACGTTCGCAACGCACGACGCGAACGGCATCACGCAGAAAGACTTTGACGCAGCAACGAATTCAGACCGTCTCGCGGACGAAGTGCAGCCCCCAAAGCCCAAGCCTGCGCCGAAGGCCCGGTCGGGCGCCGCAAGGTCGGGCGGGAGCCGTGCGGGCATGAAGCCGCCCAAGGTATGAACCTCTAGAACTGCCGTCACCGGCCCGGCCCTTAGAGGCACGGACCGCCGCTGAACACGCTCAGCAGGCTGTCGATATCCGCGGTGTCCGGGAAGAGGCCGTCGTTATTGAAGTCGATGTCATTGCAGCCGGGCGTGGGCGTGGTGCTGCAGGGGCCGCCGCTGAACACCGACAGGAAGTCGTCGATGTCGGCAGTGTCGGGGTAGAGACCATCCTGGTTGAAGTCGATGGTGTCGCACGTGGGCCCGCACGAAACGTCCACAGCGATGGTCTGCCACGACGCGCTGCCGGTTTCTTCCACCGCAACAAGCAGGATGGTGTTGGTCCCGCTCACCAGCCCGACGAGCGTGCGCTGCCAGTCAAACCTGTTGGACTGGGTCGCCGCGTTGCCCGTATTTGCAAGGCTGGGCGGGTTGGAAAGGTTCGCAGGGTTCAGGATGATGTGCAGCTTGCTGGCGGTGCGATCCAAAGCCTTCGCCGTGAAGGTGTAGGACGTTGTGCCGCAGGGAAGCGTGGACGGCGCACTTGTGAACTGGGCCGGCGGCGGCACAAGGTCCACGTAGAACGCCTGGCGGACTTCGCGGAACAGCGGCGACTCCCAGGAGTTACGCTTGCGGAAGGCCACGGCGGACAGGTAGTTCATGCCCTCGGGAAGCTGAGTTGCGTTGATGGCCTGCTCGTACAGGCCCTGGTTGTTCAGTGTGTTCGCGAGCGGCTGGTGGGTCGTGACGAACTCCTCGTACCCGGGCACGAAAGAGTTGGTGTATGGGATGTCATGCGTGCCGTTGCCATTCCAATCCTGGTAGCCCGAATTGAGCCGGAATACGGCGTTGTCGTCGGCATTATCGTTGTTGGCAGCTCCGGGCTGGCCGTTGGTCGTCGTCAGGCGGATGGTGAAAGAAGGTGTGTTGATGACGGGCAGTGCGTTGAATCTCCGCCGCCAGGAAGGCCCGCCCGCCTCGCTCGGGAGTGACGTGGTGGAGCCCACGAGCTGCAAGGTTGCGCTCGGGAGCGCGGGCGCGTAAATGACAAAGCCCTTGTTGTGCTCCACCCCGTTCGCGTTCTTGTTGCGGGGCACGCGGATAGTGACGCTGCCGCCGGAGCCGACGGTGATCGTATCAAAGATGTCACCGTTGGGGTCCACGGTGGCGTTCGTGGCATTGCCGGTGTACTCAACCAGCACCGTGCCCGCGGGGAAGTGGGTGGAAATCGTGCGAGAGTCGTACCCGTTGTCGTAACGGTCGTTGGTGCCGATCAGGCAGTTGCCCGAATAGCCGTTCGCGCCGGTGTTGGTGGTGCGTTCGAATACCAGGACATCGTCGTCCGTCCAGCGGGGCCAGAATTCACCGCGCCCCACCATGTTGTTCAGCTGAATGATGTTCGTGATGACCGGGTTGGCGGCGTTCGTTGTCGGGTTCACGCCGAACACGGGCAGCAGGCCGGCCTTCGGCCAGAACCCGCCCGAAAGTTCCCGTGTCACACCACGGGCGTTGTGGAAGAACTTCTTGGTGCCAGGACGCATCCCCAGGTACGCATGGGCGAACCAGCCCTGCTGCTTGTCGGTGGGGGTGGGGGGCGGGCTGACGCCGTCGCCCGTGCTCCCGTTGTCATGGCTCCAGCAGTGGTTCACGCCCACGGTGCCGTTGTTGTACCCGTCGTCCGTGGAATCGATGTGCGCACCAAACAGCCCGTTCCAGGAGCCTGTGCCGCCCCCGCCCACCACGTTGCGGAGGAAGCCCGCCCCGTTGAGGTCCAGCACGTCGCGATTGCCGAAGGCGTCGCCCGCAACGAGCCGCCCGCTCGTACGACCGTTGGGCTTGCGCACGTAGCGGTCAAAGCAGAAGTCGTTGCTCTCGACCGACTCGCCGAACGAATAGGGCGTCACCATCCGCCCGTCCGGCGTGCGACGCCGGTTGTACACAACCGAGTCGTAGTATGTATCAAAGAACCAGCTGGGCATGTGCTTGATGGCGTCGATGCGGAAACCATCCACGTGGTGCACGTCCAGCATCCATTGAGTCCAGCGGAGCAGGTACCCCGTGGCATTCTCCGGAACCGGATCGCCCGCCATCGGGTTTGCGGTGTTGAACCGCCCGAGCGTCAGGTTGGACGCCGGCTCATTCCGCGCAGGCACATCGCACGGTGCCGTGAAAATGCCCGTGTTCAGCGGGCCGGCGTACCACATGCCCGGGTTGCTCACCGAGTCGGTGCCGAGGGCCTGGTCCGGGTAGAAGCGCGCGTTCGCGGGGTCCGGCAGATTGAAAAAGGTGCCCGACGGGATGTTGAGCGCGTTGCCCGGCGTCGTGGGCTGGCGGATGTACGAGTTGTTCGACGCGTGATTGATGTCGACGAGGCCGACCAGGTCCCCATTGAGCAGGCAATAGCGTGCCCCGCCGGGGTTCTCGCTCTGGTAGTAGCCCGCGGCAACCCCTGCGTTGAAGTCGCCCCAGGGGCTTGTGGGCTGCTTGCTGGGGCTGGTGATGCCCCCCATCCAGAAGCCAGGATACCCGCCGTCCTGCTGAAACTGCAGCGAAGTCTGCCGGCCCGCGTCATGGTTGAGCACCATGTCGATGTAGACCTCGGCGTTGGCGCGGTGGAACTCGGTCACAAGCTGGTCAAAGTACTCCTCCGTGCCATAGGCGGTCTCCGCGCCGGGCTTGCCAAGGGCGAACCGATCAAACGGGTCGTACCCGGCGCTGAAGGAGTTCTGATTGGCGGTCCGCGGGTCAAGATACCCGCGGGATACCGGCGGCAGCCACACAGCGCCGTAACCCGCCATGAAGTAGTCGCCCATGCGCCGCTCCATGTCAAACCACCGGCATTCAAACCACTGGAGCATGGGCGCCGGGTCATCCACTTGGGCTCCCGCCATGCGCGGCACCGAACAGAACGCAGCGAGCGCGAGGAGGACGGCGGGCGTACGGGCGGTGTGCGTGTTGGGCATGGGGGTAGTGGCTCCGACTCTTGGCAGTATGACGCACAACCCTGGGAAATGCAACGGAGTTGCACGTGCCGAGCGATGCGGACGCGAATCTTTGGTCAACTCCCGTGCGTGAGCAGCCTGGAGGGGAATGCAAGCACCCGAAATCTGGTTGCCAAGTCCGAAAAACACGACCGGCCAGCACCTTCCCGAAGCGCCCCGAAGCCCAGGCGTCGGGCTTTCGCACAGCCGTTGGCGGGCTCACCCATTCGAGATCGCCCTAGGACTGAATGAAACCCCTTCGAGCGGGGGGTTGGTCTCAAGCGCATAGCATGGCCACGGGCATACTGCGGAGGCTTTGCATGAACGTTCGTGCTCTTGCGGCGGGGATTGTGGTTGTCGTCGGTCTGGCGGAGAGTCTGGCCCGTGCGCAGGTGGTGGCCGAATCGCTCTCCACAGGGGCCGTGCGTTTCTTTGAGAACCCGGCAGCGCGCGAGAACGCCCTGCCGTCCTATGCGATCCTCCAGGATGTCGAGAAGGGGCCCAAGGGCAAGGTCGAGCTCGCCGGGCAACGCCCCGAGTTCTTTGAAGTAAAGAACGACAAGAGCGATGTCGTGCAGCACGGCGTCCGCATGAAGATTGCCCCCGGCACAAGCTTGTACGGCACCGGCGAGGCGACGGGACCCCTGCTGCGCAACGGCCGCAAGACGGTCGCATGGAATACCGACGCGTACGGGTACGACGACTCCGCGCCGAGTCTCTACAAGAGCCACCCGTGGGTGCTCGCGGTGCGCCCGGACGGCACAGCCTTCGGAATCCTCGCGGATACCACCTACCGCTGCGAGATCGATTGCGCGGCGGAGAAGACCGACGAGATCCGGTTCATCGCCGACGGGCCGTCCTTCGGCGTCGTCGTGATCGAGGGCGCCCATCCCGCGGAGGTGGTGCAGGGCCTTGGCAAACTCACCGGTTTCATGCCGCTGCCTGCCGCATGGCAACTGGGCTATCACCAGTGCCGATACTCCTACTTTCCCGAAGCGCGGGTCCGGGAAGTCGCCAAGGGCTTCCGCGACCGGCACATCCCGTGCGACACCATCTGGTTTGATATCGACTACTACGAGTCGTTCCGCTGCTTTACCTTTGACCGCGGTTACTTCCCCGACCCGAAGAAACTGAACGCGGACCTGCTCAAGAGCGGCTTCCACAACGTGTGGATGATCAACCCGGGCATCAAGAGCCGCGAGGAGCCCAGCCCCGCCGAGCCTCCCGCCGCGGAACGGGCGAAGGAGCCGCCGGAACTCCGCAGCGCCCGCGAGGCAGAAAAGGAGAAGTTCCGCACCCTGCGGGACGACGGCCTCAAGCACGACGTGTACGTCAAGAACGCCGCGGGGAAAACGTACGAAGGTGAAGTCTGGCCCGGCTGGTGCTACTTCCCCGATTACACCCAGCCCGTTGTCCGTGAGTGGTGGGGGCCCTGGTACAAGCCGTTCATCGACACGGGCATCACGGGGGTGTGGAACGACATGAACGAGCCCGCGGTGTTCAACGTCACCAGCAAAACGATGCCGCTCGACAATCAGCACGGGGGAGACCCGACTCTGGTCGCCCCCAACGGCAAGCCTCAGGGCGATCGTGCGAGGGGCGATCATGCCCGCTACCACAATGTGTACGGCCTGATGATGGTGAAGGGCACCCGGGACGGCATCCAGGCCGCTATGCCCGACAAGAGACCCTTTGTGCTCAGCCGCGCGACGTACCTCGGCGGGCAACGTTACCACGCGGGCTGGAGCGGCGACAACTCCGCGACCTGGTACCACCTGGAAAACAGCGTGCCCATGACGCTCAACATGGGGCTCTCGGGCTTCTCCTTTTACGGCCCTGATATCGGCGGATTCGCCGGCGACGGCGACGGCAAGCTGTTCGAGCGGTGGCTGGGCTTTGGCTCGCTGCTCCCCTTCTGCCGGGCGCACACCGGCAAGGGCAACATCGACAAGGAGCCCTGGGCGTTCGGCGCTGACGTGGAAGAAACCAGCCGCCTTGCGCTGCAGCGCCGGTACCGGCTGATGCCCTACATCTACACGCTGTTCCACGAGTGCAGCGTGGACGGGATGCCCGTCGCCCGGCCCCTGTTCTTCGCGGACCCCAGAGACCCCGCGCTCCGGAGCGAGGACGACGCATTCCTGCTGGGCGGCGACCTGATGGTGGTGCCCCAGATGGTGCCCGACCGCACCCGGGTGCCGGTCTTGCCGAAAGACTGTGGCAAGTGGCGTGAACTGTCGTGGCTGCCCCCAGGCGACGCCGGGAATTCGACGAAGGGTTTCGACAATCAGAACCTGGAACTGCCAAAGCTCTACGTCCGGCCTGGGGCAATCCTGCCGACCGCGCCGGTCTCGGAATGGACGGGCCAGCGATCGGTGGACCCGCTCACACTGATCATGAACCTCGACGGGAACGGCAGCGCGACCGGCGTCATGTACGAGGACGACGGGGACGGGTACGCCTACCAGAAGGGCGACTTCCGCTTGACGACGTTCACCGCGGCGCGCGATGGCGACACCGTCGTCGTGAAGGAGCAGTCGGAGGGCAGGCGTGCGGGTGTTTCCCGGAAGATCGAGGTCCGCGTGCTGCTCGAGGGCCGAGAGGTCGTCAAGTCGTTCAAGCCCGGAGAATCGCTCGCCGTCCCGCTCGGGCGGTAGCGCCGTGTGTCGCGCACCACTAGTGTCAAGGAGGGAGCATTGCAGAACGGATTGAAGGACACGTGGGTGGGCGACGCCGTACACGGATCGGCCACGCGTCCGCCCAGCGCGCGACGCATTGCAGTCTTCTGTGGCGCCAGCATGGGCGGCCGAGAAGACTACGGCCTTGCCGCGAAGGAGCTGGGCGCGGTGCTCGCGGCTAGACGCATCACGGTGGTGTACGGCGGCGGGCGGGCGGGGCTCATGGGCACGGTGGCGGACGCGGCCCTGCAGAACGGGGGACAGGTGATCGGGGTCATCACCCGCCTGCTTCAATCACGCGAGCTCGCCCACACCGGCTGCACGGAGCTCCACGTCGTCGAAACGATGCACGAGCGCAAGATGATGATGGCGAACCTCGCCGATGCGTTCATCGCGCTGCCGGGCGGACTGGGGACGCTGGACGAACTCTTCGAGATCCTTGCATGGGCACAACTGGGCATCCACGCCAAACCGGTAGGGCTCCTGAACACGTGCGCGTACTACGACAAGCTGTGGGAATTCATGGACCACGTGGAGAACGAGAACTTCCTGAGGCTCAACCACCGCACGCAGATACTCGTGGACGAGGGGCCCGGCGAGCTTGTGGAGCGTCTGTCCGGCGCCGCGGCAAAGTGACGCGTTGGCCTTGGGGCGGTCCGCCTCGGGCGGCGGGAGTGTCCCCGGGGTGTTTACCATTCCGCATGCACGCCCTGCTCGACCTTCCCGCCGATCAGCTGCCCATCGCCGACGCAGTCGCGGACAGGCTGATCGACGTACAAAAGGTGTTCAACGGGCAGCTGGACACGGACCTGCCGCCCGTCCGCGACCTCGTCCTTCATGTCGAGCGGTACAGAGGAAAAATGCTGCGACCGGTGCTGGTGCTGGTGAGCGGCATGGCCGCCCACCCGCGCGCGGGCGCGGTGTCCTCGAGCGAAGCCAGAGGCCTCCTCACTCCTGACCACACGGTGGTCGCCGCCGTGATTGAAATGGTCCACATGGCAACCCTGGTGCACGACGACGTGCTGGACGACGCACAGGTACGCAGGCGTGGTGCCACCGTGAACAACCTCCACGGCAACGAAGCCGCGGTGATGCTGGGGGACTACCTCCTCGCCAGCGCGTACCACCTGTGCTCGACGCTCCAGAGTAACGCTGCCGCACTTGCGGTCGCGCGGGCCAGCGTCGTCACGTGCGCGGGGGAACTCCTGCAGCTCCACCACAGGCAGGACTTCTCGCTCGACGAGGCGACGTACTTCGAAGTCGTCGCGCGAAAAACAGGCGAACTTATCGCGACCGCGGCAGAACTGGGCGCGATGTGCTCCGGAGCGGACCAGCGCACACAGCGCGTGCTGAGCGCGTTCGGGCGCGACGTGGGCATCGCCTTCCAGGTGCAGGACGACCTGCTCGACCTGTTGGGCGCGGAGTCCACAGTGGGGAAGAGCGTGGGCAAGGACCTGGAGAACGGCAAGCTGACGCTGCCCGTGATCCACGCGCTGTCGCACGCGGCCCCGGAACAGCGGGGCCGATTGCTGAGGCTGCTGGAACGCGCATCCGGGGATGCCTCGCACGCCGCCTCCAACGAGCTTGCCCAACTGCTGCAGCGCAGCGGCAGCGTGGCCTATGCAAAGGAAAGGGCGACGGCGCATGTCCACCGGGCATGCGACGGTCTGGCGGCGCTACCCGATTCGGCGGCGAAGCGCACGCTGCTCGCCATGGCCGATGCGGTGGTGGGCCGGTCCTACTGATCCCATACGATCGCCCGCCGCGTACTAGAATCCGCCGTGCGGCAAGGCGACCGCGGGATGGGTCCGGGGGGCCTGTCCTGAGGAAAGTCCGAGCACGGCAGGACACGGTGGCGGGCAACTCCCGCCCATCGCGGAAAGGCGGGGTGCAAACCCTTCTTCTCAGCGTGAGGGAAAGTGGCACAGAAATGACACCGCCGATGGCCACCGCAAGGTGGATCAGGCAAGGGTGAAATGGTGGGGTAAGAGCCCACCGCGCGTCTGGCAACAGGCGTGGCAGGCCAAACCCCACCGCGTGCAAGACCAAGCAGCGTGCGATTGAGCCTCGTCCGGGCGATGCACGCGGGTAGGTTGCTGGAGGGCGTCGGCGACGGCGCCCCAAGAGAAATGGTCGCCAGTGCGGAAGGGCATGAGCGCCAGATTCAAAACCTGGTGGCTCAACCCGGACGCATGACAGAACTCGGCTTATCAGCCGCACGAGCAAGACGCGGGGCCTGTGGGAGACCACGGGCCCCGCGGCCGTTTTGTTGGTGCCCGTCCGCTCCATACCGTGAAGCATGACCACCGCTTCACCGTTCCCGCTCGTTCTCATCATCCGCGATGGCTGGGGCATGAACCCGAACCCGGATCACGCGTCATTCGACGCGGTGCGCATCGCGAGCGCCAAGGGCCTCACGCCGGTCGCCGACCGATTGATGCGTGAATACCCGTGGACGCTCATCAAGACCTGCGGCGAGGACGTCGGGCTCCCCGAGGGCACGATGGGCAACAGCGAAGTAGGGCACCAGAACATCGGTGCGGGGCGCATCGTTCCCCAGGAATCGCTCGTGATGACGCGGGCGTGCGAGGCGGGCCTCCACACCATCCCCGCCATCAAGCGGGCCGTGGAAAAGGTGCTCGCCGACCACACCGGCCGGGCCAACCTGCACCTGATGGGGATCAACTCCGACGCGGGCGTTCACGGCCAGCTCGAGCACCTCTACGCCATGCTCCGGGCCTGCCGCACGCTCGGTCTCGCGAAGGACCGCGTGCTCGTGCACCTCTTTACCGATGGACGCGACACCGGGCCGTTCACGGGCAAGGGGTTCGCGGAGAGAGTGGAAAAGCAGTGTGAGCAGATCGGGATCGGACGTGTGGCAAGCATCTGCGGCCGGTACTACGCGATGGACCGGGATTACCGCTGGGAGCGTGTGAGGTGGGCGTACGACATGCTGACGGGGCGGGCCGGTACGCAGCCGGTGCCCGTGTTCGCGTCTGTCGCATCCGCCATCCAGCAGTACTACGACAACCCCAGCAATTCCAGCCAGACGGGGGACGAATTTGTGACTCCCCGTGTGATCGCCCGGGGACCGGACGATGCCGCGCGTTCCCGCATCAGGGACGGTGATGCGGTCATTTTCTATAACTACCGCGGCGATCGGCCCAGAGAGGTGTCCGCGGCATTCGTGTTCCCCGACGAGCAGTGGGGGAAGGTCAAACCGAGCCCCGACACGGGAAGTGTGGGGTTTGATCGTGGCCGCAGGCTCCAGTTGCACTACGTGACGATGACGTCGTACTGGGAGGCACTTGCGCCGTACGTCGATGTCGCGTTCCCAAAGTCGCCACCCATGAAGAACATCGCGGGCGAGTGGATCAGTTCCCTGGGACTGCGCCAGTTCCGGTGCGCCGAGACCGAGAAGTACCCCCACGTCACATTCTTCTTCAACGATTACAAGGACGACCCATTCCCGGGAGAGACGCGGGAGATCATCCAGAGCCCCAAGGTGGCGACGTACGACCTGCAGCCCGAGATGTCGGCCGCCGGCGTGTGTGACGCGGTCCTGAGGCGCCTCGCGTCACCCGCATGCGACCATGTCATCGTCGTCAACTTCGCGAACGGGGACATGGTGGGGCACACTGGGAAGCTGGACGCGGCCGTGCAGGCCTGCGCGACAGTGGACGTATGCGTGGGCCGCATTGTGGATGCGGCGTTGGCCCGGGGGGGGCGGTGCATTGTCACGGCGGACCATGGCAATTGCGAGCAGATGTGGGACCCGGTAACCAACTCGCCGCACACCGCGCACACGCTGTACGACGTGCCACTGATCATCGTGGATCCCAGGCACGTTGGCACCGCGCTGCGCGGGGATCAGGACGCGTCGAACTGGACCAGGCCCGCTGCGCGGGCGCAGCGCGGACGCCTGGCGGACATACTGCCGACGGCTTTGGCCCTGCTCGGGCTGCGACAGCCCGCGGAAATGAAGGGCACCAGCCTGCTCGCGTGAGGCGGCGACTTGGCAGAAGCCGGTATGTGTCGGCAAAAAAGAAGCGGCCCTGGTTTCCCAGGGCCGCCGTAGCTGACGAGTGAGGATGACTCTTCGACTACTACCTTGCACTCAGCGCTGATCAGGCGCGGTTCTGGCTGCGACGGCGGAAAGCCGCGAAGCCAGCGAGGGCGAGGCCGCCCATGCCGGCGTAGGCCGCCGGGGGCAGGGGGACGAGGACGATGAGCGTGTCATCGTGGCCGGAGTCGGGCAGGATGATGCTGCCGGTGCCCTGGCCGCCGGAGAAGGTGAAGACGTAGGTGGCAACGATCGAGTAGATGTTGCCGATCACGGGGACGCTGGTGGTCGCGCCCTGGCCAGCAGAGATCGCCTGCGTGCCGGTGAAGTTGGTGGAGATGTTGGGGAGCAGCGTGGACTCGTGCGTGGACGAGAGCGAGACGCTGCCGTTACGGCTGCCGGTCGTGTTGCCGTTGAACTGGTGGGACGCCGTGGCGGGGCCAGAGGGCGAGCCGCAGTCATAGTCCTGGCTGACAACCACCGTGATGGTGCCGTCGCCGGTGGACGTATAGGTGAAACCGGTCAGGCGCAGCTCGAGCGTCAGGTTCCCGTTGATCAGGACGCTGGACGCGGCGATGATGCCCGACACGGACGACGTGGCGTTGCTCGCGGAGAAGTTGGTGCCGGTCGTGCCGCCCATGGCGAGCACGGTCACACCACTGTTCGCGTTGGTGGACAAGCCACCGGTGACGTTCACTGACGCCGCCTGGGCGCTGCCAGCGGCAGCGGCAAGGGCGATGAGTGAACCAACAATCAGGTTCTTCATGGTTTCGATTCCTCCCTCTAGGGACAATGTGCGCACAACCCGGCCTTCCTCTTGGCCGGGACGGGACGATCATACACCACAACGCGCGGAATTCAACCTGAAAAGGCGATCCACAAGCGCGTATTTGTCAATTCCTTGCGCGTTGCGCACGCACCAATTGATTATGTTCCCCAGATTCACAGTTTGGATTCCGTTCAATGAAAAAATTCACACCTGAAGAGCGTGTGAATGAGCGTCGCAGTGGCGTGCAGTTGGGTTGTTATGGGTCTTTGTCGTTAACTGACCCGCAAGGAGCGCCGCCGAATGGTCGTACCCACCCCGACCATTGCCAGGCCGCATACGCCAGCCAGCGATGCTGCGGGCAGGGGCACAAGGACCAAAAGCACATCGTCATGGCCAGAATCTGGCAGGATGATGCTGCCCGAGTTGACGCCGCCCTCAATCGTGAAGCGGTAGGTGGTATTGATCGTGTACACGCCATCAATCGGCGATACGACGGTCGTTTGACCTTGGTGCGCAGTTATGGGGTTGGTCGCTCCGACAAAGCCCACATTGAGCACCGGAAGGTTGGTGGATTCGTGGAGCGAAGT
>CALLYM010000008.1 GCA_937858155.1 uncultured Phycisphaerales bacterium
GGCATCGACATCCGCAAGGACGCGATGGCCCTGCAGCGCCTGAAGGAAGCCGCGGAGAAGAGCAAGATCGAGCTCTCCACCATGCAGGAGAGCGCGGTGAACCTGCCCTTCATCACGGCGGACCAGAACGGCCCCAAGCACCTGCAGGTCTCCATCAGCCGCGCGAAGTTCGAGGCGCTCTGCAACGACCTCTTCGAGCGCCTCAAGGCCCCGTGCCTGCAGGCCCTGAAGGACGCGAAGGTCGACACCAGCAAGATCGACGAGGTCGTGCTCGTGGGTGGCAGCACCCGCATGCCCAAGGCCCAGCAGATCGCCAAGGAAATCTTCGGGCGGGAACCCAACAAGAGCGTGAACCCCGACGAGGTCGTCGCCGTCGGCGCCGCCATCCAGGGCGGCGTGCTCGTGGGCGATGTCAAGGACATCCTGCTGCTCGACGTCACACCCCTGTCGCTGGGCGTTGAGACCCTCGGCAACGTGATGACCAAGCTCATCGAGAAGAACACGACCATCCCCACAAGCCGCAAGGAGACCTTCTCCACCGCCGCCGACAGCCAGACCAGCGTCATGATCCACGTCCTCCAGGGCGAACGCGAGTTCGCCAAGGACAACCGCACGCTGGGCCAGTTCGAACTGGGCGGCATCGCCCCAGCGCCGCGCGGCATGCCCCAGATCGAAGTCGAGTTCGCGCTCGACGCCAACGGCATCCTCACCGTCACTGCGACAGACAAGGCGACGAGCAAGAAGGCGGACATCAAGATCACCAACAGCGGCGGGCTCAGCAAGGACGAAATCGACCGCATGAAGCGCGACGCCGAGGCCCACGCCGCGGAAGACAAGAAACGCCGCGAGACCGTCGACCTCAAGAACAAGGGCGACGCCATGCTCATCGCGACCCGCAAGAGCCTCGAAGAACACGGCGGGCGCGTCAGCCAGGACGTCCGCGGCAAGATCGAGAGCGCCATGAGCGACCTTGAAACACAGCTCAAGGGCGACGACAAGGCCCAGCTCGAACGCGCCATGGGCGAACTCGAGAAGGCCAGCATGGAACTCGGCAAGATCGTCTACGAAGAAGCCGCGAAGGCCGCGCAGGCCGGAGGCGCGGCACCCGGCGGCGACGCAGCCGCGGCAGGCAGCGGTGGCGGCAAGAAGGACGATGTCATCGACGCCGAGTTCAAGGTGAAGGAGTAGGTTCTAGGTAGCCCGGCTCTCCGACCCGGCGGCACGAGGACGGGTTCACAGAGTTTCCCAAGCCCCGGCCACGAGCCGGGGTTTTTCTTCGCTCCGTACTATGCATCATGACCCCCGTGGCAGCCTTGATGAGTGCCCTCCTCTTGCTCGCCCCACCAACCGGGCAGGACCGCGTCCCCTCCCCTGTGTTCCCAAACGCCCTCCCGAACGGCCTGCCGCCGACGGAAATATTTCCACGGAATTTGCCTAGCGAGCGCTTTGTAGCGATATGGGTGAAGTTTGTGGACGACCTCGGAAATCCGATTCAAGGGCTCCAAGACTCCGATGAACGCGGGCTCACATGTTTCCACCACTTGGCGGAACCGGACTCAACAACGTTTCAACTCTGGGGTGTTCCGCCACAAGATATCGTCGTCGAACGGGGTGCGTACGGGGAATCGGTCGAAGTTCCCTTCGAAAACCGTTACATCTCGCGCCCCACATGCGAAAGCACATTCCCGAAAGGGGCAACCCGTCACGGCGTGGTTGTGCAGCTTCCGCGAGTAACGTCGCTGCGAGGCAAGTTGGATGTGCAACTCCCGGCGTCCGCCAAAGAGAAGTGGATAACACAGATCGGGTGGTTGTCGTCACCCATTGATCTGAAACCGAACGGTTCGTTCGAATGCCGATCGCCCCGCAACACACGCTCCGTGCTTGCCGTCTGGCTCGATGACGCGTGTGCCTTCCTTCCGATCACGGTTCCCGACAACGAATCGGAGGACGTTGGAATTCTTCGGGTCTCCATTCCTGAGCGAAGCGTGATTCTCAACTTAGAGGTCGATAAGCGCAACATCCCCGTGCAGGCAGGTTACGTCCCTCAGTATTACGGAATCGTACTGGTCCGGGACGATCTCGCCGTTGGATATGTTCTCCACTTGGGCATCGCAGGTTCGGGCATTGTCGACACACACAGGCTGCAACCGGATCGCAGCGAGGCACAACCGGTTGTCGCGCCTGGAAAGTACTACATGGTCGCGGTCTTGGGCAACTCCTACAACATGACTTCCCCGTACGCACCACTGGTGGAAGCGCTTGCCAGTGGCGAGAACATCGACCATTTGATGCTCCCTGTATTGATTGCGCCCGAGGGTGCGAAGGAACCAGTTTCTGTGATGGTCGATTACCGCGACATCACGAAGAAGATCGACGAGGCGTTCCCCAACTGGGTTCCGCGCCCCGCGCCGACTCCAGACGGCAAGTGAGTCACTCATCCCGTTCCCCATGCCCGCCCCCGACCTCCCACCCCCGCCCACGTTCGACCAGCCGCGTCAGCGCCCGCTCGCGCTGCACCTCCACGCCTCGCGCGTCGCGCCCGAGCAACTCATGGGCTGCGTCGTCATCGTCATCGACGCCATCCGCGCCAGCGTCACCATCTGCAAAGCCCTGCATGAGGGCGCATCACGCATCATCCCCGTGCTCACGGCGGAAGACGCCCGCGTCAAGGCCGCGGCCGCGCCACCCCCTGTTCTCCTCGGCGGCGAGCGTGGCGGCGTGCTTATCGAGGGCTTTGACCTCGACAACTCGCCACTCTCCTACACGAGTGAGCGCGTTGCGGGCAGGACAATCGTCTTCACGACGAGCAACGGCACGGCGGGCCTGCTCCACGCCCGCCACGCCACACGGGTGTTTGTCGGCTGCTTCTGCAACCTGACTGCTGTGTGCAGCGCCGTGAAGGACGAAGAGCACCCCGTCCACATCCTCTGCTGCGGCACGCGCAGCGATCTGAGCCTCGACGACGTACTCGCCGGCGGCGCGATGGCAAAGTGGCTGCTCGCCGCCGGGCGCGAGCCCGTGACCGACGACTCGCACACCCTCGCCATCGCCGCGTACGACCTTGCCATGCAGCGCGGCATGGGTGGCCTCCGCGACGCCATGCGCACCAGCCGGGGCGGGCGGAACCTGGTGCGCATCGGCTTGTGTGATGATGTGGACTACTGCACCGCCCACGACACGCTGCCAGTGGTGCCGGAGTTTTTGCCGCAGCACGGTGTGATCACCATGTCCCGCTAAGAACGGACCTTCACGAGTGCTGCAATCTTCGCCGCCATGATGCGAGCAGCGTTCGCGCGGTGGCTCGCCGCGTTCTTCTCGCCAGCGCTCATCTCCGCACTCGTTCGTGCAAAGGCGGGCGCGACGAGGAACAGGGGGTCGTACCCAAACCCGTTTGCCCCAGCCGGCACGCGGGGCCGTGTGCCGATTCGGCCCTCGAAGGTGCCGCGCGAGGTCTGCATAGGGGCACCGGTCTTCGTCAGACTCATCACACACACGAACCGCGCCGAGCGCTGTTCGGTCGGTATTCCCTCCAACTCCCTTAGCACGCGAACGTTGTTGGCTTCGTCCCGCTGCTCGCGCGTCATGCCCATATCGACGCCGTCGGTGCAGTAGTGCGACGAGATCACGCCCGGGCGTCCTCCCAAGGCGTCGACCTCCAGCCCCGAGTCGTCCGCGAGGCACCACTCGCCCGTCTGCTCCGCGTACGACACCGCCTTGATCGCCGCGTTCTGTTCAAAGGTTGTGCCGTGCTCGTCTGGCTCGTGGAAGCGGTGGGGGTTGGGAAGGTCCTTGAGGCCCAGCACCTCGACCCCCATCGCTGCGAGACCGGCGGATGCGAATATCTCCCGCATCTCGTCCACCTTGTGCGGGTTGCCCGTCGCGAGCACGATGCGCATGGACTCACCGTAGTCCGCCGCGCACGCCGCCGACGCTCCAACTACCATCGCCCATGACACAGCCGGTCAGCGATCCATCGCTCTCTTCCTCTCTCCGTTCATGGGTTGATTCCGCCAACGACCCGGCCACCGACTTCCCCATCCAGAACCTCCCGTTCTGCTCTTTTGAGCACCCCGACGAGGGCTACGGCTGCCTGGGTGTGCGCATCGGCGACAGCGTGCTTGACCTGGGCCTGCTGCACGAAGCCGACCTGATTGAGCACGACCACACGAGCGAGGAAGGCTCCGAGCTCTGCCATGCGCTCGAAGCCCCAAGTGTGAATGAGCTCGCGTTCCTGGGGCGGGACGCGGTGCGGAACCTCCGCACGCAGGTGCAGCAGTTCCTGTTGGAGGGTGCGGCGCACACCGGCGGCCAGAAGGCCCGGCGTATCCGTGACAAGTGCCTCTTCAAGGCGGCGGACACCCGGTTCCTGCCCCCCGCGATGGTCATGAACTACACCGACTTTTACGCGAGCATCCACCACGCCACCACGGTTGGAAGCATGTTCCGACCCGACAACGCCCTGCTGCCCAACTACAAGTACGTCCCCATCGGCTACCACGGCCGGGCCTCTTCCATCGTCGTCTCGGGTGAGCCCATCAAGCGCCCCCGCGGCCAGATGAAGAAGGACGATGCGCCCGGCGAGCCATTCACGCCGCCAACGTTCGGCGCCTGCAAGATGCTCGACTATGAGCTTGAGGTGGGCGCTGTCCTGGGCCCTGGCAACCGGCTTGGCGAGCCCATCACGATCGACCGGGCCGAGGACAACATCCTGGGGCTGTGCCTGGTGAACGACTGGTCCGCGCGGGATATCCAGAAGTGGGAGTACCAGCCGCTGGGCCCGTTCCTCGCGAAGAACTTCGCGACCACGGT
>CALLYM010000009.1 GCA_937858155.1 uncultured Phycisphaerales bacterium
ACGAGAAGTTCACCCCGCAGCCGATGCTCGCCGAGAGCTGGGAGCTCAGCTCAGACTCGAAGCAGATCAAGTTCAACCTGCGCAAGGGCGTTCAGTACCACTCCGGCCGCGAGCTCACCAGCGCGGACGTCGAATACAACATCAAGCGGGTTCAGGGCGGCAAGAGCTTCAACGGGCAGATCGAGAAGCAGAGCAAGTGGTGGACGACCGTCGAGACGCCCGACAAGAACACCATCATCCTCAAGTCCGCGCTCGAAGGCCTCCCCCTCGCCCACCTCGACGAATTCACGACCACCCAGTTTGAACGCGCATGGACCGACGGCAAGATCGGCCAGTACGACGTCATCGTCCTGGACGGCGTCATCCCCAACGTGGGACAGGCCGCAATCGCCGCGGTGCCCCCCGCAACCGGTACGCCCCCCACCGCTCCTGCAACGATGCCCGCTCCCGCCGCAACGCCCGCAGGTGTCGGACGCACGCTGCCCCCGGGAAACTACATCCTGCTCAACGCCATCCCCGCCGGCAGCGGCATCAAGGAACTCGAAGTCACCAAGGGTGCCACGTTCATCGACTGGCGGCGCGATCACGCCGTCACGCGGTACCTCACGCTCGACCCCATCCAGATCGCCAACTTCCGACGCGTCGAGGTAGACCCCGCCAGCGGCGTGCAGACCCTCGCCACCTGCGAATCCGGCCCCGCGATCCTCGAACTCTCCACCACCGACACCCACGCCATCATCGTGCCCTTCGACTACATGGAGTCCAACTGGCCCATGAACCTGTCGTTCGTGGTCTTCTTCGCGGCATCCAGCCAGTATCTCGGCCAGGAAGTTTCCGGTGGCTACGACGCACGCGCTCTGACCCCGGGCACCGAGCTCCGCGACCGCCTGCCCCTCGGCGTCGAGAAGGCGCGTGTGTCTGCCCCCGACATCCGCGGCGGCACCACCTCGCAGGATGTCACGCCCGCCGCCGACGGGTCGATCGTGTACCGCACACCCGCCGTGTCGGGCGTCATTGAAGTGACATGGAACGGCCCCGCCGGCCCCGGGGACGTCAAAGACCCCGCCAGCGGCTCGGTGCTGCGCGTTTACGCCAGCAACCTGCTGGACCCGCAGGAGAGCGATGCCGCGGCCGCGAAGAAGGTGGAGGTTGCCAGCGCCGTGGTCGATGCCCAGTCGGGCAAGTCCACCAAGAGCGACCGGGCGCTCTGGCCCTACCTCCTGCTGGGCGGGCTGGCCGTCGTCCTCCTTGAATGGTTCATCTACAACCGCAAGGTCTACGTCTGACGATGAACCTGAAGCGCCAGCGAGGGAACCCCGAACATCCATTCCCCAATAACCGTAACCCCATGCGACTGGTGTTCTTTCTCATCCTTTTCCTTCTCCCCACCAGAGCCCTCGCCCAGGTGCTGCACCTGCGTGGGTCCGGCCTCACCGTCGAGTCGGTCACATGGGGCATGGACCCCGACGCACCCTCCATGCCCGCCGAGTGCTACGCACCCGTCACAGTTGTTGTGAGTTCCGGCGGCACCTCCGTACAGGGCACGCTCGTCCTTGAGTACCCGCAGGACGGCTCCCAGAACGCCCGCGTCATCGCGCCGTTCGCAACCACGCCCCACGCCGCAACGCCAGTCGAGCTGCTCGCGTGCCTGCCGCGCAACTGCCAGTGGGCCAAGCTCACCCTCGCCGACGATTCGGGAGCGTTCGAAGTTCTCGAGTACAACGGCGCCATCGGGTCGGACGCCATGCCCGGCATTTCCGCCCAGGAGTGCCGCATCGCGGTGCTGGCCACAGCGGAAGTCTCGCCCACGCTCACCCTCGGCACAAGCTCGCAGACAGGCCAGTACACCGGCACGCCCGACAGCCAGCCGTCCGAACCCTGGTGGCAGAACGCCGCGACAGAACGCGTGCGTGTACTGCCCGACGCATGGATCACCTACGAAGCATTTGATGTCGTAGTCGCCAACGAGCAGGACATCCTCCAGGCCCCCACCAGCGCTCGGGAGGCCTTGCACACCTGGGTGCGTGCCGGGGGCAGGCTCGTCATCATCGCCAGTCAGGCGGGGAGACGCGTCTTTGATGCTGCACCCGCCGGCACAGCCGACCTTGTCATCATCGACGAACCGCTGGAACTGACGCCCGGCGCGTCCACAAAGGCCGCGTTCGCGCTGTCACGCCCCGCGCTCGCGCCGGGCACGAGCACTGCCACCCCACTCGCCCCGGTCGTGCTGGACCCCGCCAAGTCACCCTCGCGCCTGCTGCGCCTGACGCCCGCGGGACAGGCCGCCGGCTGGACGCTGCGGTACCCCGTCATTGAGAACACCGACCCCAACGCGGCGCTGGTCGCGCACGGGCCGGTAGGGCTCGGGTTTGTCGCGATTGTGGGGATGAACACCGCCAAGGTCTGCGGCATCGATCCCGGTGCGCACGACAGCCTGTGGCGGGAGATCATCGGTCCCCTCATGCCCCACTGGAGCGCCTCGTCGGATGCCCGCAACCGCTGGTGGGGCTGGGGTGCTTCGGGGAGGGACTACGCCACCAGCCGCGCCGTCGCGACGACGCTCGACTCGATCACGACCACACCCAGCATCGGCGGCGGGTTCTTCATCGTGACGCTCGTTGCCGTCGCTGTCCTTGGGCTCCTCATCGGGCCGGTCGGGCGCGTGTACCTCAAGCACAAACGCTGGCTGAGCATCAACTGGCTCGCGGCGATGTGCTGCATCGGCGTAGTTTCTCTGGCCGGGCTCCTCATCCCCAAGCTGCTGCGATCCGGCGAAACGGCCGTCGCCCGCTGGAGCGCCGTGGACGCGATCTGTGACGAAAAGGGCAGCATCCGCGACGCCTGGTCCACGTCTATTACGTGCCTTTTCGCGGGCAGACCTGGCACCACGCTGCTGCCCGCCGGCACCGACAACGACGCCATCCCCGGCGGCGCATGGTGGCGGGGCATCTCGACCATGACCGACTACAACCCCAGTGGCTCGCGCCAGGCGCCGCTCACCCTGGTCACGGTGCCAGGGGGCGCCGCCCAGCGGGCGGGGCTGCTGGTGCAGCCCGTGGAGTTTGGGCAGTGGACCTACCGCGCATTCCTTGACCAGCGTGCGGCGGGGCCCGGTGAACTTGACACGCTCAACATCTCACTCTCGCGCGAGCAGGGTATTTTCACGCTCGTCGTGCGGGGCCTGCCGAAGGGCTGCACGGTGGAAGCGGCCGACCTGCTGATACCGGGCTTCCAGGTGGGCCTTGCCCCAAGCAATGCCACAGTCTCCTCGGCGGGCGAGGCGCTGCGTTTCACCGGCAAGACGCAGTCTGTCCGCATCCGTTCGGACGAGTTCACGCAGAACGAGACTTCCTGGACCCAGGGGCAGGCGACGGGGATCAACCGGCTGGTTGCAGAGGGCGCATCCCTTCCCATCCAGCGCAACCGCAACGCGGCCATCGAGTCCCGCATCGTGGACGGCGACATCGGCGTACGCCTGCACGTTTCGGGCGTGCCTTTGGCGTGGGACAGCTCACGCTGGAGCCCCGCGCAGGTCCGCCATGATGTCCTGCTGCGGGCCATCGTGCCCGGCGCGAGCATTCAAGGGTACAAGAGAGCGAGCGAGGAAACGACGCCATGATCGAAGCACGCGGACTCACCAAGCGGTACGGCGCGCTGACAGCCCTCGACAGCCTGACGCTGGACATCGGCCCCGGCGAGGTGTTCGGGTTCATCGGGCCCAACGGCGCGGGCAAGACCACGTCGATGAAGATCCTCGCGTGTCTCCTGAAGCCCGACGCGGGCACCGCGCGCGTCGCTGGCTTTGACATCGCCAGGGACGCCGACGACATCCGGCGCGTCATCGGCTACATGCCCGACTTCCTGGGCGTCTACGACGACCTCACGGTGGATGAGTACCTCCAGTTCTTCGCCGCCTCGTTCGGCATCGCACGGTCCCAGCGCGGCACCATCATCGGACAGGTGCTGGAACTCACCGACCTCTCGGAGAAGCGCCACGCCAACGTGGATTCCCTCTCCCGCGGCATGCAGCAGCGGCTGGGCGTGGCCCGCGTACTGGTCCATGACCCCAAGGTGCTCTTCCTGGACGAACCCGCCAGCGGGCTGGACCCGCGGGCCCGCATCGAGATGCGAAGCCTGCTCGTGGAGCTTGGCAGGATGGGTAAGACGCTCATGGTTTCGTCCCACATCCTGTCCGAACTCGGGGAGATGTGCACCAGCATCGGCATCGTGGAACGCGGGAAACTGCTGTACGCGGGGTCCATCTCCGACGCGTTCGCCAAGTCCAGGGCTGCCGCAACCACCGGAGACAAGATCGTCGTGACGCTGGAAAAGGCGGGCGCGCCGGCTTCCGTCGTTGCTGCGGGGCTAGCGGGTGTCGAGCGGGTGGTCAAGGCCCTGCCCGACGACGCGGCCGGCACGCTCACCATCGACCTCTCCACGGGCGACCACTCCCACCACTTCCTGATCGAGGCCATCATCCACGCGGGGGGGCGGATCGCCGCGTTCCAGCCCGAGCAGGTCCGGCTCGAGGACGCGTTCCTTCGCCTTACCACGGGGGCGCTCCAATGACCGCGGCCCCGGCGACTTTGCCGCCCACCCCGGAAGAGCTGCGCAGCCAGAACCGGCGGGCCATCCCCTGGTCCATGCGCTTCCCGGGCCCGGTGTTCGCGAAAGAAGTCTGGATGCTGGGCAAACGGCCGAGCACCGGCTGGCTGCGGCTGTCGTTCGTTCTCGTCCTGCTGTTCGTGGTGAGCATGGTGTTCCTCGGGATGATGAATTCGTACGCGCCCGGCGCCGCAGCTCAACTGCAGCGGTACCAGCGGCTGGCCCCCGCCGTCACCATGGGCATCGTGTGGGTCGAGTTTGTCATGCTGTCGCTCATCGGCGTGGCGCTGGCGGGGCCGGCGGTGTGCGACGAAAAGCGCATGGGCACGCTCGCCACCCTGCTCACAACGCCGCTGAGGGCCTGGCAGATCGTCCTGGGCAAGGGCCTGGGGCGGCTGGTCGAGCTGCTCATCCTGGCGCTCGCGCCCCTGCCCCTGATGCTCGCCCTCCGTTCCTTCGGCGGCGTCACGGCCGAGGCGATCCTCACCATGACCTGCACCTGCATCGGGAACGCCGTGCTCGCGGTGCAGATCGGCATTTTCGTCTCGGCGATCTCCAAGCGCACAACGGGCGCGATCGTGCTGACCCTGGTCATCCTGGGTGTGGTCATGTTCGGGCCGATGCTGGCAACGTGGGCGACCAGCGTGACGGCGGCGCTCATGCAGGGCCGGTCGACCGGCAATCCGGCCGGGGGGGTTTTGGGTGTCATGCTCGTCACGTGCTCTCCCATGATGCTCGTTCTGCAGTCCGTGCACTACCTCTTAGGAGAATCGGCGTTCGGCGGGCGGATGCCCGTGCCGCTTCTTGAGGTTTGGGCGCTGCACATGGCGTATGTCGCGGCGGCGTGGGGGGTGTTCTTCTTTCTTTCGTGCGTGGTGCTACGCCGGGCGATGGCGCAGAGCGGGGCGGGCGGCGCAGAGGAAAAGAAAACAAGCAAGAAGAAGCGTGGTGCGTCCAAGGCCGCCGGTGTGGATGCCGCGCAACCGCCGGACGTTCCGGGCGCGGAACCAGCTGGAGAAGCGGGTGTAGTCGTCGGCAACGCCGGTTTGCCGACGGTCAGGCGGTCGCGGCGGCGTCGTTCCGCACCGGAGGGGTTTTCGCGCGTGGTGGGCGACGCGCCTGTGATGTGGCGGGAACTCCAGCAGGGGCTTGTCGGTTCCAAGGCCATGACCATCACTGCCGGGGTGCTCATCGGCGGGGTCCTGGCGTTTGTGTATTACCTGGCGGCGTTCAACGAACCAGTGCAATCGGTGATCACGGCGATCGGCGCGGTGCTGGTCATGCTGTCGTCGTGCGTGCTCAGCACAGGCACCATCAGCCAGGAGCGTGAGGGCCGCACGCTGGAAGCCCTGCTCTGCACGCCGCTCTCGGCCTGGGACATCGTGTGGGGCAAGTTCCTGGGCGCTGCGCGCCGGGCGTCGCTGGGGCTTGCGCTGGTGCTCGCGCACGTGCTGGTGTCGGGCGTGCTAGCCATCCCGGGCGGCAAGGTCTGCGAGGCCATCGACCTGGTGATGCCCCGCGGGTGGGCGTCCCGCTCGATCAGCCCGGACATGACCAACCCCATCGCGCTCTTCCACGTCGCGATCATCCTGGGCAGTTCCATGTGTTTCCTCCTCGCCACGGGCGTCCTTTTCTCGATACGGTTCAAGAAGAGCACCAGCGCCACGGTCATGAACCTTGCGCTGGCGCTGGCGATGTGGGCAGCGCTCCCGGCGTTTGTGTTCGTCCTGACCGAGACGGCGCTGGACTCCTTCAACGACCTAGGGCGCGTCCTGCAGGACGCAGTCGTCGCCGTCAACCCCGTGCCCATGGCGACCATCGCGGTGGACGGGGCGACCAGGATGCAGTACGCCGCGGGCGGGGTTTCGTCGCGCTCCATGCTGTACGACATGCCCCACGGCAACTGGAACGCCATCTGGTTCACCCTCGCGCAGATCGTCGTCGCGCTCGCGTACATGGCTCTCGCGTGGTGTGCCCTGCGCCTCGCGGCGCGGTCACTGGCGGGTGAGACGGGGCGGAGGCGGTAGCACGCCCTGGGATTGCCGATACACTGTGGACAAAGGAGTTTGCCCATGGCGTACGTCGACGGCTTCGTGCTGGTGGTCAAGAAGAAGAACCTGCCCCGCTATTGGAAGATCGCCAAGGCCGCGAGCCGCATCTGGAAGGAGTACGGCGCGGTGGAGTACCGCGAATGCATGGGCGACGACATGAAGTGCGCGTGGGGCGTCGCGTTCCCCAAGATGGCAAAGGCCAAGGCGGGCGAGACGGTTGTGTTCTCGTGGATCACGTACAAGAACAAGGCCCACCGCGACGCCGTGAACAAGAAAGTGATGCAGGACAAGCGGCTCATGGAAATGTGCGACCCCCAGAACTCGCCCTTCGACGTCAAGCGCATGGCCTACGGTGGATTCAAGGTGATGGTCAGCGAGAAGTAACTCCTGGGGCGAGCGAGGACGAAATCGCGCAGGTTCATCGCGTTGTGATAACTCAGGCCGCTCCCTACTGACATGGCAGAGCCTCAGATCGCTCAGATGGTGCCACAGGGGCTGCAGCATCGAGCCCTGGAGCCGGACACCGGCACGTCCGAACGCAGGTGCAACGCTTCAAAAAGGCGCGGCACAATCCGGCGCCTGCCTCCGACGATCTATCAACGCGGGAAAGCGAACACGGCCTCGCCAGGCGCCGAGCCAGAACGTCTGAACAATGAGAATGTGACCAGCGAAGCGGTCATGAGGGCCAACAGCGCCCGGAAGCGTGCAGCCCGCGAGCACGTTGACAACCTCCGCGGCAAGTGGACTGCTCCGGCACCACTGGTATGTGGTCGGTTCGGGCTGTTTGCGTCCCTATCACGACACTATCGGACATTCGCAAAGTGGTTGTCTGAAACGACATGCACGCGCGAATGACGCTTGAGCCACTAGACTTCTGACAGCCCCGTCCACACGCTGACGCATTGTTCAAGGTGTGGCAGAGCGAGATGGGTTCACCATGCTAGATATCGGTCAATCGGCCGCCCCCGGGGCGGGTGTTGCACGCACAGTGGTCCTTGCCTGCGCGGCGCTCGCGTGCTGCGCTGGCAGTGCCCGCGCCCAGTGCCCCACCGACTGGACCGCGCCCTTTGAGGTCGGCGGGCCCGCCCTCGACAACAACGTCTTCGCCCTCTGCGCCTGGGACCCTGATGGCCCAGGCCCCGCCATGACGGGCCTCGTTGTCGGCGGCACCTTCAACAACGCGGGAGGCCAGCCCGCGCTCCGCTCTGCCACGTTTGATGGCACCTGGCACGCGATGGGCCTGGGCATCAACAACGGCAACGGGTACCCCTCCATGGCCATCGCCTGGGACCCCGACGGCGCGGGCCCCGCGCTCGCGGAAGCCACCATCGGCGGGTTCTTCTCTCAGATCGCCGGCATCACCGTCCGCAACGTCTCGCACTGGAACGGCTCGACCTGGGCCGCGTTCGGCGCGGGCACGCAGGACATCAACAACTTCCCCGACGTCTACTGCGCCACCATGTGGGACCCCGACGGCCCGGGCCCCGCGGTGGAGCAACTGGTGATCGGGGGTGAGTTCACGGTTGCGGGCGGGCTGAGCCGCCGCCGCATCGCCCGCTGGGACGGCGCGGGCTGGCAGGCCTTCGGCACGGGCATGGTGGACGCGGTCTACAGCGTCACGACCTGGGACCCGGACGGCGCGGGTCCTGCGAATGCTGTGGTAGTCGCGGGTGGTGTCTTCGGGTCCGCGGGCGGCGTCGCGGGCACCACGCGCATCGCCCAGTGGAACGGCACCGCTTGGAGCGGCGTGGGCTCGGGCGTGGACGGGCAAGTCGAGGGCCTCACCACGTGGGACCCCGACGGCGCAGGCCCGCAGAACGCACAACTCATCGCAAGTGGAGGATTCCTGAACGCCGGTGGCGTGCCCGCGAGCAAGATCGCACGCTTCGACGGCACGACATGGAACGCGCTGGGCACGGGGCTCAACAACACCGCGTTCGTCGTCAAGACATGGGACCCCGACGGCACGGGCCCTCAGCCGTTGAACGTCGTTGCGGGCGGGTCGTTCACCACCGCGGGCGGCGCACCCGCCAACCGCGTTGCACGCTGGGATGGCTCAACGTGGTCCGCCATCGGCACCGGCACCAGCAACACCGTCTTTGAACTCCTTTCATGGGACCCCGACGGCGCAGGCCCCCAGCAGGAGGGGCTGGTGGCGGGCGGCACATTCACCACCGCGGGCGGCGCACCCGCCAACCACCTCGCCTTCTTCCCCGCGTGCACCGCCGGCCCCGCGTGCGACTCCATTGACTTCAACAACGACTCCCTTTTCCCCGATACCGCCGACATCGACGACTTCCTGTCGGTGTTCTCCGGCGGCCCGTGCTCCACCGCCCCCACGCCCGGCTGCAACGACATCGACTTCAACAACGACTCCCTCTTCCCCGACACGCTCGACATCGACTCGCTCCTCAGCGTCTTCTCCGGCGGGGCGTGCCTGACTTGATCCCCTCCCTCCCCTCTGAGGGAAGGGCCTGGGGGGGATTGGCGGCTGCACGTAGAATCTCACGACACGCAGGCCGCGGCGCAGAACCGATGGAAGACCCATGCCCCGGATGGGGCATGTTTTGTGGACAACTCTTTATTGGCCGGGTTTGGACTTGACAAAGGCGGGGGCCGCGGCGGTATTTTGGAGGGGTGTTAGGTTGTGGGGCCGGATGATCGGGATTGTGTCCGAGCGACTTCGGAGGCAAGCCATGCGGACCGCGTTGATGTTTGTGCTGGGGGTGAGTTTGATCGCGAATCGGGCGGCGGCGCAGTTGCCCGGCGACTTGGATGGCAGCGATTCAATCAGCATTTCGGA
>CALLYM010000010.1 GCA_937858155.1 uncultured Phycisphaerales bacterium
CGTGCAGCAACCACCAAGCTGATTTCCGCGTTGGAAAATCCGGATCCGACAGCTTGGGTCTATATGTACACCGAAGACGCGGGACTCCTTGAAGCCGGCTCGGAACCGTTGGAAGGCAGGGCACAGCTTCTGGAACTCGCTCACTCCATGCAGCCCATGTCGTCTGTCACCATTACGCCAACCCGCATGGAAGGGCACGGCACAATCGCCTACATGTATGGAGTTGCCACCTGGGTAGATGGGCATCCGCCCAACGCTGGCCCAACGACGAAAGTGCATTTGGTCATCGTGTGGCGCAAGGAATCGGACGGCCAGTGGCGCGTGGCACAGGAAGCACTGGTTCCGGACAAATAGCGGATGACACCCAGCCATTCGTCGCAGCCGCCGTCGCCCTCGCTGCTTGGCTCCTCGTGCGCCGCGGCTGAACTCCATCGTTAGGCAACGACGGCCGGCGGCCGCGGCAGAATCGCCGCATGAGTCCGACCAGTTTTTGCGTGCTGGCTTGAGCCGGAGGTGGCCCAGGCGCTCAAGGCGCGATCGCCGGTCTGATCTGCGGTCGGCTTGCCCACACCCGATCGGGCGCTCAGGCGTCCGGCTGGCACATCAGCAGGAAATCACTGTAGCTTGAGCCGATGTACAACCGGCCGCGGCCGTCGCGCATGGCCGGCTTGATCCCCAGGCCCTCGATGAACTGGGCGTTCACGATGAAGCCCAGGCGCCAGAACTTGCTGCGCAGTTCCTCGTAGAGCTTCTCGGCGACCTCGGGCATGCCGTCCTTGTTGACGAGCGGGAACACCGCGGCCTTGATGGGCGCGATGCGAGGGTGGAACTTCATGAACTCGGGGCTGGGGCGGCTTTCGTCCTTGGTGTACGCCTCGCAGATGAGGGCGAGGACGCCGCGGTCAAGGCCCGCGGCGGGCTCGATGCAGTGGGGGAGGTAGCGCTCGCCGCGGCGGCTGCCGTTGGGCAGCAGTTCGCCGCGTTCCTGGTCAAAGTACTCGAGCTTGGCGCCGCTGACCTTGGCGTGCTGGGTGAGGTCGTAGTTGCCGCGGTGGGCGATGCCCTCGAGCTCGCCGTAGCCGGGCGCGGTGAAGGGGAAGCGGTACTCGACGTCGCTGGTGCCCTGGCTGTAGTGGCTGAGTTCGTCCTTGTCGTGCTCGCGGAGGATGAGGTTCTCACCGGCCAGGCCGATGGACTGCCACCACTGCATGCGGAAGTCGCGCCAGAACTCGTACCACGCGCGGGATTCGTCGGGGTGGCAGAAGAACTCGAGCTCGGCCTGCTCGAACTCGCGTGAGCGGAAGGTGTAGTTGCGGGGCGTGACCTCGTTGCGGAACGAGGTGCCGGTGTTGCCGATGCCGAAGGGGATCTTGACGCGCGAAGTGTCGACGACGTTCTTGAACTGGACGAAGACGCCCTGGGCGGTTTCGGGGCGGAGGTAGACCTTGTTTTCCTCGCTGAACACCGCGCCGGTGTAAGAAATGAACATGAGGTTGAACTGCTTGGGCTCGGTCAGTACCCCAGCTTTTCCTGTGAAGGGAGAAGGAACTTCGGTGGAACGTTCCTTGAGGGTGGACATTGGCACCGCGACGACTTCGCCGATCATCGGCTTGCCGCGGTAAGTGAGTTCCAGTACGGTTCGTGCAGGATTGGTCGCATTGCTGCGCGCGAAGACATTGTCGATCCCAAGCGTCTTCTGCAACTTTCGGCTGGAGATGAGTTCTTCAATCGCTTCGCCCGAGCCGCTCGCGACAACCGTTGCAAGCGGGACGACTGCTGGCGATGGCTCGTTCTGCGCGAGCGCACTTGCAACGTCCGACTGTACAGCTGACGGGAAGAGACCCTGAAGATGATCGGCGCGGAATCGCTGCTTCGTTTCTTTGTCATCCACCATCGGGTCATTGAATCCGCCGACGTGGCCGCTGGCTTCCCAGACTTTGGGGTGCTGGATGATGCGGGTCTCGACGGGGACGCACTCGACGCGGCTGCCGTTGGGCCCTTTCCTGCCCCAGCAGGGGTTCATGATCATGTCCTGCCACCAGGCGTCGCGGAGGTTTTTCTTCATCTGGGCGCCCAGCGGGCCGTAGTCCCAGAAGCCGTTGATGCCGCCGTAGATGTCGGAGGCTTGGAAGATGAAGCCGCGGCGCTTGCAGAGCGCCATGATGGCGTCCATGGGTTTGGGGGAGGAGGGGTTGGAGGAGGGTGTGGACATTGGGGGCGATGGTACGGAGAGCGAACAGCGAGTGAGCGAAGAGCGAGTGGGGAGGGCGGTGGTCAAGCCTTCCGGGTGAAGTCCTCCATTTTCATTCCCTGGAAGGTCTTTGAGCGGCTCACGAGAAAGTCGAAGACGTCTTTGTGGCCTCGGACAGCCGCCATGTGGACGGCGGAGACTCCACGCGGATCGAGCTTCATGCTGGAGAGCTCGATCATGGCACCGCGGTCGACAAGGAGTTTGACAGCTTCGAGCTGGCCGCAGAATGCGGCGTCCATGAGCGGAGAAATGGTGGTCTGCGGCCAGTGGTTGACGTTGGCGCCGCGGTCGAGCAGGATTTTCATCATCTCCGTGTCGCCCTTGCACGCGGCGAAGGCGAGGGCGTGGCGTCCTTGGTCCTGCGCGGGTGTGTCGGGGGTGGAGACGTCGCAGTTGGGGTTCGCGCCGGCTTCAAGCAGGAGGCGGGCCATGTCGTGGTGACCCTTGCGGACGGCGATGGCGAGGGGCGTGTCAGGCGGGTCGCCGAAAGTGGCGTCGACCTGCGCGCCCATTTCGAGGAGTCTTCGAGCGGCGGGGAGGCGGTTGTAGATAGCGGCGAGGTGGAGAGGGCTCATGGCCATTGGCCCCACGCTTGGCGGGTTTGCATCTGCATCACGATCGAGGATCAGGTCGACAGCAGCGTCCGTGCCCTTCTGGAGGACGATGTGGAGGAGGGGGATTCCTTCCAATCTGGCGTTGACGTCACCCCCGGCATCGATTGCGGTGGCCAACGCTTGGTCGTTGCGGCTCAACACGGCGGCGAACATGGCTTCGTCGGGCTTGGAAAGGTCGAGGGGCCCCGCGGGCGCGTCGCCTGCGGGGGGCGCGATGCCGAGGCGACGGGCCTCGTCCATTGCCTGCGTGATCACGGCGAACGGCACCACGCATATGTGGCCGGATTCGCCGGGCTCGACTAGCAGGGGGATCCAGGGGAGCGACTTGAGGTCTGCGTCGAAGTGTGCGCGTTCAAGAGGAATATCGAAGGCGTAGATGGCGCGGCCCGCCGTTAGCGCGGGAGGGAACCTGCGGCGGCGGTTGAGAGAGAACTTCTCGTCCTGCATGAGCGCGGCGAGTATTTTGGTGTCGGGGTCTGGTGCATCAGGCGTTGCGAACTCCACGCGGTCCGCAAGGTCGTGGAACAGGCTTTCCGGTGGTTCGGGTCCTTCGTCGCCGGCGGCCATGAGGAGCCCCGCGCCGAACTTTGCACCGCTGTTTAAGAATGCGGAGTTGATCATGAGCGGCCAGCCCAGCCGGAAGCGGCCGTGCATGACGGCTTGCACCACAGCCTCGTGGCGTTGGCTGATCTTGCGTTGGAGGAAGTAATAGCCGATCAAGATCGCGCCGGCGGGGATAGTAATGACGCCGGCGCAGAAGAACGCGAGCGGGACCAGTAGGAGCGCGCTGCCGACGGCGAGCATCCAGATGCCGGGCTTTTCGGTGTTCTTGAGGTTGCGCGGGTCGGCGTCCTTGCCTGAGAGTTGCTGTGCGAATGCGCGGCGTACCAGTTCCTGGAACTGGGGTGTGGCCATGTATGGAGCAGGTGCCTTCATGGGGTGAACAGCATACCCGAATGTGCTCTGTGCCGAGGCGTGCGCGGGCGGCATCCGGCCCTCGGTGGGCTGGGTCGTTTGGGGTCAGGCGTGGAGTCTGCGGGCTCCGGCGTGAGTCGTGGTTGTGCGCCGGATGCGGGGGAAATCCGCGGCTTTCGCCGGCGATCCCTTCCCTTTCCGGAGTGCCTGGGTTGTCAGGGTGGGGCGGTGGAGGGATGTCGAGGGTGAGCTGGTGAAGTGGTGGGGTGCAGGGAGGTGCGGGCGGAAACGGGAAGCGTGATCGCGGAGGGGGCGGAGGGAAGGGCGGAGGGGCACGGAGGATGAGCGGGTGAAGGAAGAGGTGGGGTGGGGAGGGTTGTGGTGGGACAACGGGGCGCGGTGATGAGCGCGGTGGGTGGCTGAGGGCGGGAAGGCGGAGAAGAACACGTAGCCCCCTCCGCCGCGGAGGACCGCGGCACCTCCCCCATAGGGGAGGTTGGGG
>CALLYM010000011.1 GCA_937858155.1 uncultured Phycisphaerales bacterium
CGGTCGAGGAGGAAACCGCTCCAGTACCGCCCGTGCGAAAACGCGTTTCCCGAGCCCAGACAGTCGAGCCGCACTAGTCTCGTCGCAGACTCCGCAGGTTGTCAGGATCGACGAGGACGGCTTCCAACTCGAGCCGAAGCTGCTCGACTGCCTCCGAAACCCCCGGAATCCGGTATTCCTTCCATAACAGCCGCACAGTCTTCGGACCCTCCTCTGCATCCCACACAAACCCATCGTCCGGGAAGGGTGCCTCGATGCCCCGAATTCGTCGGAACATCGTAGGCTGTCCTCTAAGTCGGTGGTCTGGACGAGCCAAGGCCTCCTCGTAGTGCTCCAGCGCATGCCTGATCTCTTCGCCGTTCGAAGCATCCCACCGCCGGATGAATTCGTTCGCCGCTCGCCTCGCGGATTCGCCGCAGCAGCTCGCCCGATCCGAGCTCCTGAAGCAAGCGTTTGTTGAGCAGTTCGTGTGCATCGATGCTCCAACCGCGTTGAGACTTGATCAGTTCCATCTGGGCTTCGATTGCTTCCGGAGTCGGCTCCAATTGAAGAGCGGCCATGTAGTTGACGAGGCGAGAGAACGCGTCTTCAACCAGCCTTACGACGTGCGAAGGGGCGCTCGGTTCCCGAGATGCGTGCGAGGGGGAGGGCTTCGGCGCGGCGAGCCCGGCCACGGGCGCGGGAGCGGGGGTCGGGGCAAAGGCAGAGTTCGAGGCATCCGGCGCGGCGAACCCCCCTCCGCCGATCTGCCCGGCGGCGGTTGACGATCTCGAAGCTGGCTTCTTCTTCGTCATGATCCCCCATGATGGTGAAGCGGATGCGGCCGCTCGTCGGGAGGCGGTCGCAACGACCCTCGCGGCAATCCGCCACCAGCAGCATGACATCGCCGCACTCGACGGCGCGGAAGGTAAAACGCTGGCGTTCGGCGTCACGGCACTCCGCAACCACCATACCAGAACGCGCGGCGAGGCGCAAGACCTTGTTGGCGAGGGTGCGATTGCGGATGGTGATGACCGTGGTGATCTCGGCCATCGCGACAGTGGAAGTGGGCTGGACCATGACTGCATTCCTTTCCTTCGGGACGTGTTTGGGTCCGAACGAGATGGTGATTCTGGCGGCAACACGCCGCCAACGGACTTGAAAACCCGGGGTCTTGCGGTGGCAGAGACCGCGGGCGAGGAGAGGAGTTCACGCGGGGTGTGCTGGCTCATCCGTGAGTCCTTTGGCTTGTCCGGGCATCCGTGCCCGGCCGTGGACATAGAGGCGCGCCGCCAAGGTTCGGTTGACAGGGGAGATAATTTTTCTTGATAACGGTGTTCCGCGGCGGCGGACCGAGCGATTCGGCTGAGTTTGCCACTTGCTTCCTTGTGATGGCCGCCAAGGCCATGAAACGGCTGGCGAATCCGCATCCAGGTTGTCTTGGTTGTCAACCACAGGCGTGAAATCGGGCTCTATTGCTGTAGAACGCTCGGCGTTGGACACGCCCTCCAATGCCCTGAGCGTGGGTCTGCTGCCTCAGGAGCCAGTCATGCCGAACATCGTCCGCCAGACCGAAAAACGCCGTCCGTGTCCCCGGAAGCCTCGCACGGTGTTCCTGTTCTGCCTGGGCATCGCCATCCTCGTGGCCGCCGCGTCCGACTCCGTCATCCGCCCCGTGGCCGCCTTGGCCATGTCGGTGTCCTGAATCGGTGATTCCCTCGGGCGGCTTCGCAACCCATACCACCCGATTTGGTCAGCAGACCACCACGAACCGGATCAACGGCGCGGACGCCTCCCGAACCGCTACAGTGAATAGTTCCATTGGCGTCCCCTTGCCTCCATTCATTTCTGGCGGAAGGCACCATTCACGCGCTACCGAGGTCGGGCTCTGGCGACCTCGGTGGGTCCGCGCGAAGGCACACCGAGATCGCAGAGCCGATCTCGGTGCGGCCTTGGGCGGAAGCACCCATGTTGCAAAGCCAACCTCGGTCGTACACGGCATCCCGCACCACCTCCCCCTCTCTTCGACATTCCCGCAAGCGCCCCTCCTTCCTGCCCGAAAGTGGTGGTGGTGTGGAGGTGGCGGGGGGCTTTCTTCCGTACTATCAATCCCATTTGTGAAGGAAGCCCATGCGCACGATCCTCTTCCCGGCTGCTCTTGCCTCTTCGCTCGCCGCACTGGCGGGATGCTCGTCTTTGGAGAGCCGTACCCCGGAGACTTCGGCGGCGCCGGTGGTGTCGGCGAGGCCTCAGGGGCCCGGGCCTGTGGTGGCCCCGCCGCGGTCGCCCGACCGTCCTGAGCCGATCGTGCTGAACCAGACGGGTGAGGTCGCAACCCGTTCGCAGGGTGCGGAAGTGATCGACACGCGGACGATCCAGGTCGATCCACGCGTGTACGACCTGCCCGTCGACGACGTGCGCCGCGTGCGGGACATCCTGCCGCCCCACCCAACAACACCCCCCACACCAGCGGGCAACAACTTTGGCCCAGAGCCCTACCTTGGAACAGTGTTTGATGGAACGGTGACGCACCCGCGCGAGTTGTGGGTGGGGCTGACGCAGACCGGCTGGAACCCACCCGACCCGAGCATTGCCGTGGGCCCCAACCACGTGGTGATGACCGTGAACCAGCGTGTCGCGTTCTATACCAAGGCGGGCGTGCAGCAGTTCATCGTGGACCTGGGCTCGCCGGGAAACCCCGGCTTCTTTGAGCCCCTGGGCGCGGGCAACTTCACGTTCGACCCCAAGTGCGCGTACGACCAGTATTCCGGGCGCTTCATCATCCTTGCGTTTGAGACCTACGGCTCGACGGAGGCGTGGATCACGATCGCGGTGTCCGACGACAGCGACCCCAACGGCGTGTGGTACAAGTACCGCACCGACGCGGTCATCACCAGCGGCACAACAACCTACTGGTGGGACTACCCGGGCCTGGGCTTTGACCAGGACGCGATCTACGTTACGGGCAACCTGTACGGGCTCAATACCAGCGCCTGGGGCGCCGCCGCGTTCCGTGTGTTCCAGAAGGCCCCGATGCTGACGGGCGCGCCGGCGGTCTACAGCACGCTGCGCGACACCAACGCGGCGTCGGTGCAGTGTGCGCAGCAGTTCGGGGCGTCGCCCGGCGCGGCGTTCTTCGTGTCGTTCGCGGACAGCTCCTCACTGCGCGTGCACGCCATCCGCAACCCGCTCACGACGCCCACGCTCACCAGCACCACCGTCGCGGTCCCGACCTTCGCGGGCACGATGAGTTCGCCGACGCCCGCGGGGAACACCGCGCTCAGCATGATCGACAACCGCATGATGAACGTGTGCTGGCGCGGAGGAAAGCTGCTCGCGGCCCACACCATCACCGCCAGCGGCAAGAACCTTGCCCGCTGGTACGAAGTCAATACCAACACGTGGCCCACCAGCGGCGCGATCACGCTGGCACAGAGCGGCAACGTCGACCCCGGGGCGGACATCCACTCGTTCTTCCCGGCGATCTATTCCAACGCCAGCGGCAAGATCGGCATGGTGCTGGGCGTCTCCAGCCCGCGCGACAATGTCGCGGTTGCCATCACCGGGCGACGCACGACCGACCCGCTGGGCACCATGGCCCTGCCCGTCACCATCAAGCCCGGCGAGGTGAGCACCGGCGGACGCTGGGGCGACTACTACGACATCGCCATCGACCCTGTCGACGATACGACCTTCTGGGTGCTAGGGGAGTACCGGCGCTCAGGAGGCTGGGCCAACTGGGCCGCGTCGTTCACCGTGGATTCCCTCGCGACCATCCAGGCGTACCCCGACAGTGGCGGCGAGGTGCTGACCGGCGCGGTGCGGACCTACGACGTCCTCGCCAACGACTCCCACCGCGATGGGCTCACGTTCGTGCTCGATACATTCCAGGCGACCAGCCAGCGTGGTGGTTCGGTGGTGCGCAGCCTCGGCACGGGCCCCGGCGGGCGCGACCAACTCATCTACACCGCGCCGCTCAACCAAAACGGTGCCGACTCGTTCACGTACACCATCCGCGACACGCTGAATCAGACCAGCACCGCCGCGGTGTACATTGGCGTGCACGACCCCGCGACGTTCCGCACCGCTGACCAGCCCCCGGCCACGCGCCCGGCGCTCGACGCGGCGTACTACGACCTCACCGCGCCGACGGTGCTGCCCGACTTTGCAACACTCACGCCGTTCCTGAGCACCACGGTCCCCAACCTCAACTACCCGAGCACGACGGGCGTCTTTGCCACCAGCACACGCACAGACAACATCGGCGCGGTCTTCACGGGCTACCTCCGCGTCCCCGCGGACGACTGGTACACCCTGTCCCTGGAGTCCGACGACGGCTCGCGCCTCAAGATCGGCGCTGCAACGATCGTGGATAACGACGGCGCGCACGGCATGATCAAGGTCAATGGTGCAACCGGCCTCCGCGCCGGTCTCCACGCCCTGCGTGTCGAGTTCTTCGAGGGCGGCGGCGGCTGCGGGCTCATCATGCGCCGCAAGAACTCCGCCGGCGTGGAGGTCGTCGTTCCCACCACGGATATCTTCCGCGATCAGCCCTGCGACGACATCGACTTCAACAACGACACGCTCTTCCCCGATACCGCGGATATCGACGACTTCCTCAGCGTCTTCAGCGGCGGTCCCTGCTCCACCGCGCCCGCGCCGGGCTGCAACGACATCGACTTCAACAACGACACCCTCTTCCCGGATACCGCGGACATCGACGCGTTCCTGAGGGTCTTCAGCGGCGGGGTGTGCTGGCTGTAGGAGCGGCGTGGCACCGAGATTGTCCCGGCAGGTGGCCTCGAAGTCGTGCCCTTGAAGTCGGGCTTTGACGACTTCGAGGGGTTTGTGATCGGGCACCAGACAACCTCTGGAAAAGCCTCGCCGCGCAGCGCTTCCAAGCGGCGGGCGATGCGCCCGCCCTGTGCCGCAAAGCCCCGCTCCTGCGAAGAGAGGCTCGGGCGCCAGCCCGAGCACCGTCGCGCGGCAACCTCATCAACCTACCAAGTG
>CALLYM010000012.1 GCA_937858155.1 uncultured Phycisphaerales bacterium
CGATGCGTTGCTTAATACCCGGCAGGGCACGGCCGACGCTTCCGGCACGCCACTCCCAGGGTCTGCACCAGTTGGAGACTGGTGAGGTTTCCGTGAGGCCGTAGCCCTCGTTAATGGTGATCCCGAACCGCTCCCTGAACGCATCGAAGACAGCCTGCGGGAGCGGTTCGCCGCCCGACACGACGAACCTGAGGGATGAAAAGTCCTCCGCCGTCGTGTCTTTGGCGTGGAGGAGCGCGTTGAACATGCTGGGGATGGCAATCAGGATGGTGGGCCGGTGCTGGCGGATGAGACGCACGACCTTGCCCGGGACGAACCGGGCGGTGTATACAACCTTGGCGCCGACTGAGAGCGGGAGCAGCGTCAGCACTGTCATGCCAAATGAATGGAACTGCGGGAGCACGCCCAGAAAGGTGAACTGCCGATCGATGTTGACCCATTCTTTGATCTGACGGATGTTGCTGGCGATGTTGGCGTGCGTCAGCATGACGCCTTTGGGCCGACCGCTCGTGCCACTGGTGTATAGGATCACCCCGAGGTCGTCGTCCGCCGCGGACGCGGGCCAGAGCGGCTCGGGTACACCTCGGAAGTCAACATCCTCCAGGACGATCAGGCGTTTGGCAACGGGTGTGTAGCCCATGTGCTCCAGGAGGGCACGTGACGCGATGATGGTGTCGGTGCCGCAGTCATCGACAACGTACTGGAGTTCCTCGGGTTTGAGCAGGTAGTTCAGCGGGACGACTGTTTTGCCCACGCTCCACGCCGCGAGGGCGCACAGGGGAAACGCGGCACTCGTGGGGGCCAATACGCCGAGCGTGCGCGTGTCGCAGACGGGCTTGATCGCCCCGGCTATGTGCGCTGCGCCCACGAGCAGATCCATCCCGCGGTATGACCGCTTGTCGTCCACGAGACACTCTGTACGTGGGTGCAACGCAAGCTCACGGAGGATCGGCCAATGGATCGACATGCGGGAGCGTATTCGCCGTGCGTGCTCGCACCACCACCTGTCGGATCCGCTAGTTGCCCGCAAGAAACTGAAGATCTGCGAGGCTGGACGCGGCGGCAGGGCTCGACATTCCTTGCGAGGCATCAACGCGGCCACCAAACCAGTTCATCGACGCGGGATGAAGGCCGTTGGAATCTGAGAACATGATCTGCCGGGGTCGCAGGCCCAGGTTGGGGAGTTCGGTCACGGCGACGGTGGACCCCCCAACGCTGACGCACACAGACAGCTTCTGCCCCTGCTGACTCACGCTCAGCAGGATCGGAGAACCGCGAAGAAAGCAGAACCGCTCGCGCCCGTAAAGATCTCCGCGTGGACGCAGGACGTATTCAGACTTGTGGCCGGCGGACGTTTGAACAATCCTGATCGCTCGCGCGGAGGGGTCGGCGATCAACTGCACGTGATTGGCGTCATCTTCGTGAAGCGTGCAGAGCGATAGCAGCATCGCTATCTGGGATGATTCCAGCGTCTGATCCCATGCATCGTCCGGAACCTCACCCGCAAGCCGGATGGTCCATTCCGCGCCGCACGAGAACCCCGACACGGAGGCGTGGTCCTGGTCAAACGCACCAACTCCTGCGGGGTTGACCCCATAGGAACTTTCAGCCCCCTGCTGTACGGATTCAAAGGCAATAAGGAAGGCGCATTGATTCACCGGCGTGTTAGCGTCGGAGCGGATGCGGAGGCCAAGTGAAAATGGCTTGCTGGATGGCACCGTGGGCGGAAATCCGGGCTCGTTCGTCCATCGCGAGGAGTCGGTATCGAGAGTGAGCGGCAGCCAGCCGCCGTCCGCATCCCCCACGGTCTGAAACGCACCCACGATGAACTCCTCCCGAGCGCCACCCAGCGGGTTGGCGGGGCTCGAGGCATCAAAGCGACCGAGGGAGAAGAACCCTTGGAACGAGCTCGCAAACGGCTGGGCGACCCCGTTCCAGGGGAGAGGGTAAATCCAGGCACGGACCTTCGCCGAAGCCGTCGCGGTGGGGTAGCGCGGCACCATCGCCGCCGGCGCGGTCAGCTGCCATGTGCCCACACGCCGACCGCTGCCGACGGGAAGGGTCGCTCCCATCGTGCATTCGAAGACTGCGCCGGCAGCGGGCGGCGGAACAATCCCTCGGCGTGCCAGCTGGCCGCGGGGGATGAGCATCACCCGGTTTCCGGCATCCACGCTCTGGGGAACGAGGAAGTTGGCGTCGCCGCCGCGTAGAAGATTCATACCTCCGTCGCCCACCACCAGTGGGCGACCACCGAACGTCGCGGGAATCGGGATGGACCGGACGCCGTACGCGTGAGCGCGATCCGCGGAACCCAGGAAAACCCTGCCCCCGGCAATGCGCGGGGGCCATGGCTGCACATCCTGGGGCGCCCATGCCTGCCCCCAAGTGAGGCCGTCATGCGAGAAAAGGATGCGGGGCACGGTCGTGTCGAAGAGCCACCCAGCCTGGTTTCCTGGCAGCATCTGAGCGACAAATGGCCCGCCAGATTCTGGCGAGGCACTCGAAACATGGAAAGTGTTCCATCCATACACCCGTGCGGGCGCGTAGGCGTGGTTGTACGAGCATGTCGGCTGCCCGTACACGCGTGTAAAGTTGAGCTTGTCGCCGGGGTTTGTTGTGGGTGCGCAGAGCGCAAGCGGCACAGCCGTTTCATCGCTCCCTACGACATGCCCGAGCGGCAAGTCCGGCGTCCCGACCGGGGCGCTCCCCACGAACTGATTGCCCAGCCCGACCGACAGGTCAAACTCGGTCCCCGCGGACCCGTGCATGTTTTCATACACGGCCCAAGGTCCCTGGTCGTACGCCTCATCGTTGCGATATGCGACAGCGACGCGGTTGCGGGGCCACGAATCACCCAACGGACACACCATCCGCAGGCCGCCGACGCCGAATCGCTCAAGGTAAGGGGGGTGTGCGTGCTGGCCCATCGTCAACGTCGCGGGCGTCAACACGCGCGGAGCCGGCGCGTACGCCGGAGCAAGCGCCCCCACTTCCCACGGTTGGCCCACAATCGGACGCGTCGCGTTGATAAGGTAAAACACGCCCGTGTCCGAGCTGGCGTTGGGCTGACCCGGCACAGTGGGCTGGTTGTTCAGGACGTAATCGGAAAACGGAAACCATGCGCGCAGGACCGGGCCGTCATTCAGCACCGTGTACCCCTGCATCTGGAATGACGACCCGCGGTTAAGCCCAAGTTGAGTATTCGCGCTTGGGCCCGGGTCAACCACCCGCCAGCCTGACTGAGGGCTGGCCATATCCCAGTAACAGACCGCGGTTCGAGTGCGCACCCACGTTCCCGCGCTCACAACATTGACCTGGCATACGGCCATGACGAGGCCATGACAAATCGAAAAGGCCGTCGTGGGGGTATAGCGGATGCCCTCGGCGTTTCGATCAGCGAACTCGCCACGCAGCAGGTTGTTCGGTCCCGATGGATAGCTGGTGTCCTTCTGCGTGACATCAACCCACACTCCATCCGGGCCAGCACGGCGGAGGATCAGACGGCATGGGTCGGCCGCGTACGCCAGCAAAAGCGGCGTTGAGCCATCCGGACCTACACCGGCGGCGGCGGCCATGATCGCCCCGCCCAGTGCCGACGACGGAGGTACTTCTGACCGCACAACCGGTGCTCCGCACAGCAGGTGCGGTCGGCGCGTAAAGCGGGGCTCATCGGGCGGGAGAATCACGCCGGTCTGGTCCAGTGCCGGGGTCGCCCGCGCGTAATCGAATGTCAGCGTGCCCGGAGGAGCTTGGAACGCCCCATCGAAGCGGAATGTCTGCGCGCCAACGCGCTGCACCATCAGCGCGGTCGCGCAGACAGCAAAGTGGCTCAGGCGGCGGAGCAGCGTCGTCGGGGCGGGGTGCTTCATTTGGGAATGGCAGTGAGCAGGCGGGCGCCCCCAAGATACCCGATCCAAGGCCGCTTGTCACGCCCCAATTGGCGGTTGGGCGCCTGGTTTTCTGCATGAGTGTGAAGGGAGACCGGTAAGAACTATGCCTTCCATGGTCCAAAAACCACCAGATTTCTGGCAACCCCGAGCCCGTGGGGTATGTTCTAGGGATGAAGTTATCCGCGCTCGTGTGTGGGCCTGTCGCGGCGTGCCTGGCCCATTGGCTGGCAATGACAGTCTCCGCAGACGTCATCGTGCTCCCCGCGATGCACGACAACACCATATACGAAGACGGGAACAACATATCCAACGGCTCGGGGGAGTCGTTCTTTTCGGGCAAGACTTCCATCGAAACACTGAGGCGCGGTCTGATTTCATTCGACGTGTCCTCCATCCCGAGCGGCGCCACAATCACTTCGGTGACGCTCACCCTGCACTGCACAAGATCCGCATCTTTGGCCAACCCAGTGTCGCTCCACCCCGCGCTCTCATCGTGGGGTGAAGGAGCCTCGGTCGCGCTCGGCGAAGGTGGCAGTGGAACCGCCGCAACGACGGGCGATGCAACCTGGCAGTACCGCTACTACCCGGATGTTGCGTGGGCAACTCCCGGGGGCGAATTTGGACCACTGAGTGCGACGACCCAGGTCACGGCCGAAGGCGCGTACGACTGGTCGACGGCAACGATGGTCACCGACGTGCAGTCGTGGCTCGACAGCCCATCAACCAACTACGGATGGGTTGTGAGGGGCAACGAGGAGGATATTCAGACCGCAAAGCGATTCGCAAGCCGCGAGAATTCCGACTCGTCATTGCGACCAGTCCTGGTGGTTGAGTACGTGCCCGTGCCCGCCCCGGGTGGTTGCCTGGCGGTGGTGTCTGGCGTACTCGGGTGCGTCCATCGGCGGCGGGCGGGCGGCGGTTGGTAGGCTACAAGCAATATTTTGCTTGCGGAACCGTTCGTCTTGTGTGATAATGGCGATGGCGATGCGGTGTGTGGACCCCTCCAAACGCCGAGTGCCCACTCGCCACGCAATCAAGCTCTGCTTTCTCTGCAATGTGAGGCACTCATGTCGCACGCGGTGTTGGAACAACCCGAGATTGTGATGGATTCACCCAGGGTGCTTTCCCGAAGGGGACTGCTGGGTGCGGCGGCGCTTGCGAGCGCTGTCGCTTCGGTGGTGCGCGCCGAGCAGCAACAAACTGTTCGTGTCGCGACTGATACTGACCCTTCGAGCCTCCTGGAGAAGCTCGTGGACCGCGTCACATTCGGCGCCACCCAGGAGGAACTTGCCCTCGCGCAATCCCTTGGGTACCACGGGTACATCGAGTACCACCTGGCTCACCTCGCGATCGACGATAGTGCCTGCGATGCAGCGACGGCGCACCTGACGACACTGAATCAGGCGTACTTGCAGCTCATCACGCAGACAAACGGCTTTGTCCGCAATGAGCTCATCGAAAACGTCATCATCCGGTCGGTCGCCAGCAAACGGCAGCTGTTCGAGCGCATGGTGGAGCTTTGGACCGACCACTTCAATATGGACATTGAGGTTTCTCAATTCTACAAGACTATCGACGACCGGACAGTCGTCCGGGCCTTCGCGCTGTCGACATTTCCGCAGCTGCTTACCGCGAGCGCACACAGCCCGTCGATGCTCTACTACCTCAACAACGACGTGAGCACAGCAGGGAACCCGAATGAAAACTACGCACGCGAGCTCATGGAGCTGCACACGCTCGACGTGTCCGGCGGCTATACACAGACGGACGTTCAAGAGGTCGCTCGTTGCCTCACGGGCTGGCAGATTTACACCTCCGGTACCAGCCGCGGCGCATTCCGATACAACAACGGTGTCCACGATCAAGGTGTAAAACACGTCCTCGGTCTGACGATCCCGGCCAACGGAGGGCAGGCCGACGGCGACACAGTGCTATCGCTTCTGGCGAACCACCCAAGCGCTGCGAGATTCATCGCTTTCAAGCTGTGCAGGCACTTCCTGGGGTACAGCGTGTCGTCGGCCGTCATCGACCGCGTCGCCGCCGCTGCGCCGGCGCGGCCGCGCAGCGTGCTCGACATCGGTTGCGGCGGCGTGTACCTGTTGCGCCTG
>CALLYM010000013.1 GCA_937858155.1 uncultured Phycisphaerales bacterium
GAAGATCTCCTGCAGGCACAGGATCTGCACGCCCTTCTTCCCGGCGTCCTCGATGAAGGGGATGTGCTTGTCGACCATCGCCTTCTGGATCTCGGCGACGGGGCGCTTCTCGTCGTTGAGGGGGTTGCTGCATTGGATGAGGCCGCAGCGGAGGGTTCGGGGCATGGGGGGCCTTTCGAAGCAGATTTACCACAGAGAACACAGAGAGCACAAAGGGAGAAGAAGTTGGTGTGCGAGACCGGTTGCTGATGATGACTTCCTGGTTTTCTTCTTCCCAAGTTCCCCTCTGTGTTCTCCGTGGTGTGCGTGTTGTTATCAGTGCGCGCCCTTTTTGGGGCGAAGGGGTTTGTGGTTGGTCACATGATCGTTCCAGGTGGCTGGTTGGAAGCCGTTTTTCACCTCTTCCATGGTGATGCAGCCCGGGACGGGGCAGACGATCTGGCAGAGATTACAGCCGACGCATTCGGACTCATCCACTGTCGGTACGCGCGTGCCGTTCGTGCTCGGGTGGATGCACTGGTGGGCGCCGTCGTGGCACGCGGCGACGCAGACGTGGCAACCGATGCACTTGTTCGCGTCGATCTTTGCGACGGTCTCGTAGTTGAGGTCAAGGTCCCCCCACTCCGCGAAGGCGGGGACCGCCCTGCCGACCATCTGGTCGATGGTCGCGAAGTTGTGGGTGCGCATGTATTCGGTCAGTCCTTCGAGCATGTCCTCCACGACGCGGTAGCCGCGGAGCATGACTTCGGTACAGACCTGGACGGAGGAGGACCCTAGGAGGATGAACTCGACCGCGTCGCGCCAGTTGGAGATGCCGCCGATGCCGCTGATGGGGATGCCGAAGTCCTTCTCCCGCGCGAGAGCGGCGACCATGTGGAGGGCGATGGGCTTGACCGCAGCGCCGCAGTACCCGCCGTTGGTCGAGAGGCCAGCCACGCGCGGCTCGGGCACGAAGCGGTCGATATCAACGCTGATGATGCTCTTGATGGTGTTGATGAGCGAGACACCGTGTGCGCCGCCGCGCCGGGCGGCCATGCCGTGGGGCACGATGTTCCCCACGTTGGGCGTGAGCTTGACGAGGACCGGGACGGTGGAATACTCAACCGCCCAGGAGGTGATTTCCTGGTTGATCTTGGGCTCCTGCCCGACGGCGGAGCCCATGCCGCGCTCGCACATGCCGTGGGGGCAGCCGAAGTTGAGCTCCAGGCCATCGGCGCCGGCATCGATGGAACGCTTGATGATGTCGCGCCATTCCTCTCGCGATTCGACCATGAGCGACACGACAACGGCGTGTTTGGGGAAGAGGCGCTTGGTCTCGGCGACTTCGCGGAAGTTGACTTCGAGCGACCGGTCGGTGATGAGCTCTATGTTGTTAAAACCCGCCGCCTGCACGCCGCGGATGGTGGTTGCACCGAACCGGCTGGAGACGTTCTGGATGGGCTGGCCCAGGGTCTTCCACACCGCGCCGCCCCAGCCTGCGCCGAAGGCACGCTGCACCTGAAGGCCGGAGTTGGTGGGTGGCGCGGAAGCAAGCCAGAAGGGGTTGGGGGACTTGATGCCCGCGCAGTTGGTAGAGAGGTCAGGCATGGGGCCTCCCGTTGGACTTTCCGGATGACCGCTGGAGGAGATGATTGTGGATGGCGATCGCCGCGCGCTTGCCCTCTGCGGCGGCATTCACCACTTCCTTGCCGCCGTTGGCGCAATCGCCCGCGGCGAACCAACCCGCGCGGCCGGTGCGGCCGTCCGCGTCGGTGACGATGCGGCCCTTGTCGAGAGCAATCCCGGCGAGCCCCGCGAACAACTGTCCGAGTTTCGACTGGCCGATGGCGAGGAGAGCAAGGTCGGCATCGAGTGTGAACTCGGAACCGGGGACGGGCCGCTTGTCGGCATCCACCCGCTGACAACGGACTCGCTGGAGGCTGGGTGTGCCCTCGAAGGCCGTGACCACTGCGCGCCACTCGGCTCGGGCACCGGCTTTCTTTGCGGCGGCCCATTCGTGTTCGTAGCCGGGCATGGCGGATTCATCGGCCCGGTAGACCATCGTGACGCTCCGCACGCCCAGGCCTAAGGCTTCCCGCACGCAGTCGATCGCGGTATTTCCACCGCCCACAATAACGCAGTGCTTCACGGCGGACAAATCAACGCATCCCAGCTTCATGCGTTCAATCCAATGCACGGCTCCGACCACGCCCGGCGTGTCTTCCCCCGGGGCATTCAGGCGGGAGTCTGCGCCCAAACCTGCCCCGATGAAGACGGCGTCGTGCTGCTGTTCGAGCTGCGCGAGCGAAACGGAGCTGCCGACAGTGGCGCCGTGCCGCACATCGATACCGCCGATACGGAGCACCCACTCGGCCTCCTGCACGGAGCGATCGGCACGCATCTTGTACGGCGCGACACCGGTGGTGTTGAGCCCCCCCACGCCCATCTTCTGTTCATAAATGGTGCAGCGGTGCCCGTGGCGTCGCAGTTCGTGTGCGCAGGCAAGGCTGGCAGGACCGGCGCCGATGAGGGCGATGGACTTGCCCGAATCCTGGCCGGCCTCGAAGAATCGCCAGTCGGCGTCGAACGCGGCGTCGGTCGCGTAGCGCTGGAGACGCCCGATCTGGATAGGCGGGGAATGCATGTGGTTATAGACGCACGCGCCCACGCACAGGACTTCCACGGGGCAGACGCGGGCGCACGACATGCCCAGGATGTTGCTTTCGAAGATGGTGCGGGCCGAGCCGCGGACGTTGCCGGTCGATATCTTGCGGATGAATTGCGGGATATCGATGGCCGTGGGGCAGGCCTTGATGCAGGGCGCATCGGTGCAGAAGAGGCAGCGGTTGGCCTCGGCGAGGGCCTGCTCCCGCGACATCGCGGGCTTGGCGTCGTCGAACACCTCTTCGGACCGGCCTGTCGGAAGCACGTTGCCCATGCAGACTCCGGGCGGCGCGCCGGCCCCTCTCGCTCGCCGTGCGCCAGTGCAAATCATACCACAACGCATGGCACCGTGCGACGGTGGGCCGCTTATGCGTCCGCTGGCACGAGGTCGCGTCGGCGGCAGGTGAGTACGTAGTAGACGGCCGCGCCGAGTATCAGGCCGATGAACCACGCGTAGCCGTATATCACGTCGAAGACTCGTGGGAACGGGGGAGTGCCTCCCGAGCCCGCGAGTGCGTTGGCGAAGCCGGGAAGGTTTGGCGTGACCGCGACCAGGAGGGCCACCACCGCGCGCCAGTTGATGCCCGCGCCGTACTCGCTGTTTCGAGCGTCGTAGAGCGCTCGGATGCTGAGACGCGTGCGCTTCAGCAGGTAATAGTCGCAGAGCATGATGCCCGCGATCGGGCCCAGGAGCGCGCTGTAGCCGATGAGCCAGGTGAACGTGTACGCGGCCAGGTTGTTGCAGAGGTACCAGGGCATCATCAGGATGCCGATGACGGCGGTGGCCATGCCGCCCGCGCGGGCTGAGATGCGTCTGGGCGCGAGGTTCGCGAAGTCGTTCGCCGGGCTCACCACGTTCGCGGCGATGTTTGTCGTAAGCGTCGCCACGGAGAGGGCAATCAGCGAGACGATGATGACGGGCACCGAGCCGAACCGGGCGACCAGGGCGACAGGGTCCCACACCGCTTCGCCGTAGATCATCGTCGTCGCGCTCGTCACCATGATCCCGATGAAACAAAACAGTGTCATGGTGGTGGGCAGGCCCAGGGCCTGTCCCCAGGCCTGTGACTGCTGGTTTTTCGCATACCGCGTGAAGTCCGGGATGTTCAGCGAGAGCGTCGCCCAGAAGCCGACCATGGCGGTGAGCTGCGGCCAGAAGACGGACCAGAACGAGACTCCGTCTTTGAGTCTGGAGCCAGCAGCGAACAGCGTGGAGATGGAATCGACCTTTACCATGGCCCAGCCCAGGAGCGCGAGCCCGGCGAGAATCAGGAACGGCGCGGCCCAGGACTCCAGCCACTTGATGGCGCTGATCCCATTCCAGATGAAGTACACGTTCATCAGCCAGAATGCAAGGAAGCAGGCTCCCTGCCAGGCGGTGATGCCGAGCACGGTCATGTGCTGGGACTTGTCGATGGTCAGGTCGATCAAGCCGACCGCGGCCAGGACCTTGTAGATGGCGTCGCCGCCAATCCACGCCTGTATCCCGAACCACCCACAGGCGACGAGCGCGCGGGCCATAGCGGGGATGTTCGCGCCTATGTGCCCGAAGCTCGATCGCATGAGGACTGGGAAGGGGATGCCGTACTTTGCCCCCGCGTGGCCGTTCAGGATCATGGGGATGAGGACAATGGCGTTGCCAAGAGCGACGGTGAGCACCGCCTGCCACCAGGCCATGCCCTGGCTGATCATGCCCGCGGCCAAGGTGTAGGTGGGTATGCAGACCGCCATGCCGATCCACAGCGCCGCGATGTGCCATGTGGACCACGTGCGTTGTTCCGGCGTTGTCGGCGCCAGATCGTCGCGATGGGTTTGGCTCATGCTCCACTATCGGCGCGACGGTCAGGGAGGGCCTCAATCGCCAAAAAGAAACCCAGCCCCGCGAACGGGGCCGGGCTTCGAGGGGGGTGCAAAGAAAACCGGCTTAGGCGCGACGGCGGCGGGCCGCGACCAGGCCACCCATGCCCATCAGCGCCAGGGCGCCTGGGGTGGGGATGGTGTAGGAAAGGAACGAACCCGACACGGACTGCACGGACCAGTCGGTCGTCGCGAGATCGGCGCGGCTGAGGTGGTCGACGCCCGGATCGTTGCCCGTGCCGCCGGTGGACAGCACGTCAAAGCGGAAGGTGCCGTTGCCGGCCATGCCGATAGCGGCGCGGCTGATCTTGATGGTCTGGCTGAAAGCGGCGGTCGAGCCTTGGATCAAGGTGTTGGTGGTGTACGTGGCGTCCAGGAGTGTGTTGCCGCCGATGCCGTCCATCTGACGGAGTTCACCGCCCATGCCCATGGGGAAGGAGTTGTCGGCCCAAGTGCCGACCCAGAAGTCGATGCCCTGTCCTGAGCCCCAGGAAACGTTGCGGCCCCAGCCGTTGGCCGCATCGCCGCCGGCTGCGCCGGTATCAATGCCGATGCAGTACTTGCCCCAGTTCGAGCCGCCCGCGCTGGCGTCGATCGAACCACGAACGTTGACGACGAACGTGATGTAGGTTGCGTCGTGGCTGACATCGACACTCGTAATGTCGAGGTGTCCGAACCCGTTGTCGAACAGGTCGTTCTGCGCGTCGGTGTACGTCGTCGCCGACGCAGCGCTGGCCAGGCCCGCGATAGCGAGCATTGCAAAAACGTTCTTCATGTGGGCTCTCTCCTATTTCTCAATCCGTCGGGTGCGCAGCAACGTGCGCCACGCGCCCGGGGTCTTGTCTCCGGGGAATAGTGTACCACCAGTGGGGTAGCCCCACAAGGCCATCTTCGCGCTTTTTTGGACGAAGAAGACAGGAATTCACGTTGTACCGATAAGCTCGCGCTGGAGCACTATCAGTTGGCGGACAGTGCCTCTTCTGGGGATGCGGGGACTCCCAAGTATGTCAAGGCACGTTCCATGATCCTGCGGGCCGCAGGCCCCGCGGCGGACGCTCCGTAACGAGAACGGCGGGACACACCCTCGCGTGGGCCCGGGTCGTCGATGATGACGAGGCACACGAGCTTGGGGTCTTCGACGGGACCTGCGGAGAGGAACGATGAAATGAACTGGTTATCGAAGTAACCGCCTGCGCCGCTGGGCTTGACCTTGCCCTTGGGTGCGCCGCCAATAGGGATCTTGGCGGTGCCGGACTTGCCGAACATCGTGTAGCGCCAGCCACCCACGGGCATGTCTTTCTTGGCGGCGTTGCGGTCAACGGCGTCCACGACGTACTTCATGGTGTGGCGGGTGAGCATCGCGACGTCCGGCGGGAGCACCCTCATGGTGGGGTCTGTCGCGGCTCGGGATTCGGGGGCGAGGAGGTGGAGCGTGGGGAGGGTGCCCGCGGTGTCGCCCCGACGTGCGAAAGCGCTGAACGCGCGGACCATCTGGAGGGGGGTCACACCCAGCTCATGGCCGTAGGAAACTGACGTATGAGTCGGAGTCTTCCACGCCGAGAGCGGGGTGACGAGACCGCTCGCCTCGCCTGGAAGCCCGATGTTGGTCTTGTGCCCGAATCCGAATCTGACGACGGCATCGTGCAGTTCCTGGGCGGACAGGCGGGTGCCGACCTTGACCATACCGATGTTGGACGAATTGATCAGCACCTGCTGCCAGGTCATGGTCGGGCGGGCGGTGACGTCGGTAAGGGGGCGGCCGTCAGGGGTCACCCACTTGCCGTTTTCGGTGTTGATGACCTCGTCGGGCTTTGCACGCCCGAGCTCGGTGATGGTGGACCATACAAACGGCTTGAACGTGGATCCCGGTTCGTAAATGTCTTCGACGCACCGATTGCGGGCGAGGGCGGGGTGGATCTTTCGGCCCGGGTCGTCGGGGATCACCTTGTACCGCTGGTTGGGGTTGAAAGAGCCGCGGTCGGCCTTGGGCGCCGGCTCGCCCTTCTTGCGGGGAGCGGGCGCATCCACCCACGGGAAGGGGATGGCCTCTGGCACGTCGCGCACGATGTCGACCATGGCAAGGACTTCACCCGTGTTCGGATCGGCGATCACACACCGTCCACCCGCGGCGTTCATGTCTGCCACCTGTTGAGTAACTTCTTCGAGCGCGATCCGCTGCACCTCTGAATCGATGGCGAGCCGCACATTGGAGCCTGGTGTCGCGGGGATAACGCCCGAGGGTTCGACCCACAGCGGCTTTCCTGACCGATCTCGCACGTACGTGAGCGACCCCTCTTCACCCGAGAGGGCCTCGTCCAGCCGATATTCCGCGCCCATCATGCCCTTGTGGCCGAATCCGACCTTTCCCACAAGGGGGGCCATCGCGTCACTACCGGCAAATTCGCGGACCTGCTGACGCTCAAGCCCCACGCCCACGAGCGGCTTGAGGTTGTTCGCGGTGCGCTTCATGAGCGCCCGGACAGCGGTTTCCTGTTCGTGCGAGAGCAGATCCGTCACTGCCAAGTAGCGGATGGGCTTGGGTGGCAAGAGCTCTGGGGCAACGGCCGGCGCGGCTTCTAGCACAGCATCTGCCTTGACCGGTTTTCCGGCCGCAGCCGCTTCGGCCTTTTTCCCGGCTTCCTGCACCGCGGCAAACGGGTCCTCTGCCTTGTGTGCAACGGCAGGGCTGGCGGCGGCGTTCGCGGGCACGTCCACGTCCCGCGCGACCATGACCGGCGGCGTGCCTTCGGTCTCGGCTCGCCAGAGCGGCGCGGACTCGGGCCAGTTGGCGGCGATCTCTTCACGACGGGAGTTTTCTGCGATCGCGTTCCGCAGCTTGGCCTCCACGTCCGCGCGGGGCACGCCCGCGGCCTGCGCGAGCCTTGTGACCTCGGTGGCGAAGTCGCGGTCCTTCGCGAACACCGTGGGGTCGATCACGACGCGTCGTGCAAACGCGGTCGATGCGACGAGTCGTCCACGGCGGTCCACGATGTCGCCCCTAGGGGGGAGGTCGTCGCGCGTGGTGGTCCGCGCGACCATCTGCGCGCGCAGACCTTCGCTGGGCGCGAGCTGGAGCTGGGCGACGCGGAGGAACAGCATGCCCAGCACCAGCGTCACCCCGGCGACCAGCGCGAGAGCGGTGCGGGTGAATCGGGCCTGCGGTGTGGGGTTGAGGAGTGCAGCAGAATTCATGAAGAGCACCCGAACTTGGCCGACGCGCCCGTGCAGGGTTGGGTCACAACGACGGCGTGGTGTCAGTTTGGCCTGGCGGCGATGCGCTGGGGCTTCTGCGAAGGCTTCTGGGGCGACTTCCTCTGCGCGTCCGCCGTGCGTAGCTTGGACTGCTCACGCTGCGCGAACGCGGGGTCATAGATGGGCGCGAGACCGCGCAGCTCGCTCGCGAGGAGTGACCGGGGAATGTCGTTGGTCGCGGGGCGCAAGGGCCCCGCTGCGCTCGCGACACGCTCCACTTCGACCGGCGCGACAGCCGCGGCAACCTGTGCGCGCAGGTCGCGGAGCGAGTCATCGGCCGCTGCGATCCGCAGGCGGGCCTGTGCCGCCTCGCTGCCGGCCTGAAGGCGAGCGTGCCTCTGCGCGAGCACACCGCACCCGATGGCTCCCAGCGCGATAACCATTGTCACAAGTTTGGCAAACATGGTGTTCTCGTTCTGTGCGCCGGGAAAGGAGAGCGTTGTGTGAAAGAGCCGGGCGGGGCTTTCGACCCGCGCGGCTTTGGGTCGTTGGTTTTTGTTCAGCCGCCGGGCAGCAGGATCTTCGCGCCCACCTGCAGGGAGTTGGGGTTGCGGATTTCCTTGTTGAGGCGGAGGATGTCGTCCACTCGCTTGGAGGAGCCCAGCTGCTTGGACGAGATGATGCTCAGCGTGTCACCCTTCTGCACCGTGTAGGACCGGGGGCCGGAGGGCTTGGCGGGCTTGGGCTCGGTCGCGTCCGCGATGCGGGTTTCCTTCGGCTTGCCGGACGTCACGTTGGAATCGGGCTTGGAGGCCTTGGCGGGCGCGTCCGGAATACGGATGCGGACACCGACCCGGAGCTGGCCCTTGTCACCCATGCGATCGGCGTTGGCGGACTTGAGCTTGGTCCACATCTCACCCTTGCCGTAGTACTTCTTGGCGATGCTGAAGGCGCTCTCGCCCGCGGCGACGGTGTGCCACTTTTCCTCGCTCTGGGCGGAGGGCTTGGACACTTCCTCCACCTTCTTTGCCAACGCATCGGGGGTCTTGGGAGTCGAATCAAGGGAAGGCGTGGTCTGGTTCAGCGGCTGCTGCTTGCCCGCGTCGAAGCCGGGGAGTATTTGCGGCTTGGACTCGTTCATGGCGGCGCCGTCGGGTGTCTGGCCCGCACCGGGTGCGCCGGGCAGCAGGCTGCCCGTGGACAGCCCGTTGTTCATGTTCGCGGCGTCCGTACTGATCATCGGGGGCATGATCGGGGCCGGCTCACCCCCGCGAGAAACGATCTGATTCGTGATGGCGGGGTCCTTTGCAGGGTCCTTCACGACGAGCGCGAGATTGGGGTCGGTGGGGCCGGGACCGACCATCACGGGGGCGACGGGGTTGGTGACGATGCCACCACCCGTGCCCTGGTTGATCGTGACAACCGGGCCCAGGGCGGGCTCATTTGCCGGCGTGACCACGCCCGTGGGCGCCTCGGTCACGTTTCCGGCAAGTTGTGCCTTGCGGGCCTTGGACAGGTGATCGCTGATCAACACAGTGACCAGCAGGACCAAGGCAAAGCCGACGATGAGGGCGAGTTTGAGTTCACGAGTCACGGCGTTCGCGTCCTTGCGTAGCGTCGCTGCCCGGCGGCGGGGGCGACAGCGCCTGGGGCGTTTCCCGGGCCCCGCTTGCATCCATGCGTCGGGAAGTCCTGGGAACGCGGGTTGGAATCTCTCGGCGTTGGGTGAACAACGAGCGAGTGGGGAAAGGTAGGCCCTACGGGGCGGTTTTCTCCAGCGAAAGCCGGACCACTCGCAGCTTGGCGGAGCGGGCCCGGGGATTCGCTGCCACTTCATTTTCGGTTGGGACGGTCGGCTGACAGGAAAGTTCTTGCGCGCTATTCCTGCCGGTTGCGCGGGACCGACGCAGGATGTCCCCGAACACCTGCTTGACGGCCCGGTCTTCCAGAGAGTGGAACGAAATGACGGCAACCCTGGCGCCTGGGTTCAGCCAGGCGGGTTTGCCGGCTTCGATGGCGTCCGCGGCACGTCGAACTGCGTCGAGGAGGGCCTGCAGGACGCCGAGTTCGTCATTCACGGCGATGCGGAGGGCCTGGAACGTTCGGGTGGCGGGGTCGATAGGGCTATCGCCCTTGGGGACGACCGAGCGGATGATGTCCGCGAGTTGGGTGGTTGTGGTGATGGGAGTTGCGCGGCGGGCGCGGCAGACTTCGCGGGCGATGCGGGGAGCGGCACGGTCTTCGCCAAACTCGACGATGAGTTTGGCGAGTTCGCGCTCCGGGAGGCTTGCAACCAGGTCGGCGGCGGTTGTAGGGAGCGTGGGGTCCAGGCGCATGTCCAGTGGGGCATCGTGGCGGAATGAAAAACCGCGGGCAGGGTCGTCCATCTGATTGCTGGAAAACCCAAGGTCGGCGAGGATCATGTCGGCGGGTGTCGCCGCCAACAGGCGCGGGGCATGGGCGAAGTTCGCGTGGTGCGTGGCCACGCTCACGGCGGGCGCGGCGGCACGGACGTTTGCAGCGGCCCTCTCCAAGTTCGCGGGGTCTGCATCCATCAGTGTGACCCTGCCCGCTTGGAGTGGCCTGGCGATTACGCAGGCGTGCCCGCCCAGACCCGCGGTGCAGTCGGCGTAGTGCTCGCCCGGCTTTGGAGAGAGGAGCGTGAGCACCTCGTGCAGGAGGACAGGGGTGTGGGAAGGGGCGGGCACGGTGCAGGGTAGAAGCGTGCAGCATCGTTCCGGGTAGGGCGCGGGATGCGTGCTATTTTTGTGCTTCAACAGAAAGGTCCTCCATGGCACGTTTGCTCGAATACCAGGCGAAGGCATTGCTCCGGGGCGGTGGGGTGGCGACGCCGCGCGGGGTGGAGGCACGGTCGGGGGCGGCGGCGCGGGATGCGGCGCGGACGCTGGGCGGGTCCACCGTGGTGAAGGTGCAGACGGCGAGCACGGGGCGGAAGGCCGCGGGTGGTGTGGCGTTCGCCGGGAGCGCGGAGGAGGCGGGCTCACTCGCGGAGAAGATGCTCGCGATGTCGTTCGGGAAGTTCCCCGTGGAATTGGTGCTGGTGGAGGAGAAGTTGGCGATCGCGCGTGAGTTGTTCGTGTCGCTGGCGATTGATGACAAGGCGAAGGCGCCGGTGCTGCTGATTTCGGCGGTGGGCGGGTCGGGGATTGAGGAACGCGCGGGCGAGGTGCTGCGTGTGCCGTGCGGCGTTGAGAGCGGGCCCGAGATGGGGGCAGTGCAGAGGTTTGTGGCGGGGCTTGGGCTCGCGCCCGCGACTCAGGCCGAAGTTGTGAGTGTGGTGAAGAAGGTGTTTGACCTTGCGCGCGTGAATGAGGCGCGGAGCGTGGAGATCAACCCGCTGGCGGTGCTGGCGGATGGGCGCGTCGTCGCGTTGGACGGGCGTGTGACAATCGACGACTATGCGGTATTCCGCCATCCGGAACTGGGCATTGAGATTGCGCGCGAACTCGACCACCCCCCCACCGCGCTGGAGCGCATCGCGTACAAGGTCGAGCAGGACGACCACCGCGGCACGTTCTTCTTCGCGCAGATGAACACGGAAGCGGCCCCGGGCACCATGGGGTTGGTGGGCTTCCACGGGGCAGGCGGCGGCGGCAGCATGATGAGCATGGACGCCATCACCAACGTTGGATTCTCCATCGCGAACTTCACCGATACCAGCGGCAACCCCAGCGCGGCGAAGGTGTACCGCGCTGCACGCATCATCCTCAGCCAACCCGGGCTGTGCGGGTACTTTGGCAGTGGCAGCGGCGTGGCGAGCCAGGAGCAGTTCTGGAGCGCGTACGGATTGGCGAAGGCGTTCTGGGAATTGGAACTGGACATCCCGGCGGTGATCCGGCTGGGTGGCAACACAGAAGACCGTGCGGTGGAGATTCTGCGGAGTGTGAACGGACAGGTCAAGACGACGGTCGAGGGATACAAGAAGAGCGACCCGCCGGCGAAGATCGCGGCGCGGTTTGCGGAGTTGGTGGCTGCGGGTGGGGCAGGTGTCCCGCCTGCCCGTGCGCACACATGGTGCCCCCGAGCACCCCGCCGTCCAGCGTTCGTTGGTGCGAAGGGCGCACACTCGTTCGCCGTCAAGGGTGGCACAGTGTGGATCGACGCATCGGAATGGAAGCGTCACGGGTCTGCGGTTGTCGCGCGGAGTGGCGGGTTGCTGAAGGACGCGGGCGGTGTGCCCGAGTTGACTGTTTCTGCTCAGGAGTTCCTCGCGAAAGACAGCGAGATGATCGCGTGCGAGGTAGAGTGCCGACGGGACGGCGTGGACGGGTTCTTTGTGGTGCTGGATATCCCGGGGCTCTGAAGTTTTTATGACGGTGTGGCCGCGAACGGACTACAGGACTTATTTGTCCTGTATTGCTATCATGGCCCATGAAGACGATCATCGAGCCGTTCCGCATCAAGGCAGTGGAGCCCATCCGCATGACTACGGTTGCGGAGCGCTGCAGGATTCTGCGCGAGGCAGACTTCAACCCGTTCCTGATCCACGCGAAGGACGTGCTCATCGATCTGCTGACGGACTCGGGCGCGAGCGCGATGAGCAGCGAGCAGTGGGCGGGCATCATGCGGGGGGACGAGAGCTACGCGGGGAGCGAGTCGTTCTGGCGGCTGCGCGCGGTGCTCAAGGACCTCACGGGGTTTGAGCAAGTGCTGCCCACGCACCAGGGAAGGGCGAGCGAGCGGCTGCTGTTTGAGTTGATCGGCGGCAGGTGCGGGGATGGTTCGCCCAAGGTCGTGCCCAACAACGCGCACTTCGACACGACGCGCGCGAACATCGAGCACAGTGGGGCGGAGGCGGTGAACCTGCCGATCCTGGAGGCGAAGGACCCGCGCAACCGGCATCCGTTCAAGGGCAACATGGATGTCGCGGGGCTGGAGTCGCTCATCGCGCGGGTGGGGCGGGATCGGATCCCGCTCGTGATGATGACGATCACCAACAACACGAGCGGCGGGCAGCCGGTGAGCATGGAAAACCTGCGGGCGGTGCGGAACGTGTGCGACAGGCACAGGATGCCGCTGTTTTTGGACGCGTGCAGGTTTGCGGAGAACGCGTACTTCATCAAGCAGCGTGAGGCGGGGCAGGGGCAGCGGAGTGTGAAGGAGATCGCGCGCGAGATGTTCGGGATGGCGGACGGGTCGACAATTTCGGCGAAGAAGGATGGGCTGGTGAACATCGGCGGGCTGCTGCTCATCCGCGACAAGGAGCTCTTCCAGCGGGCGTGCAACCTGCTGATATTGACGGAGGGGTTTGTCACCTACGGCGGGCTTGCGGGTCGCGACCTGGAGGCGATGGCGCAGGGGTTGACGGAGGTTGTCGAAGAGGATTACTTGGGCTACCGCATCCGCAGCGTCGAGTACCTGGGTGAGAAGCTGCTGAAGGCGGGGATCCAGATCATCGAGCCGCCGGGCGGGCATGCGATTTACATCGACGCGAGCCACTTTGCGCCGCACATCCCGCGGGAGCAGTTCCCGGGGCAGGCGCTGGTGTGCGGGCTGTACCGCATGGGGGGAATCAGGAGTTGCGAGATCGGCAGCGTCATGGCGGGACCCAAACGCGTGCCGGAGATGGAACTGGTGCGGCTGGCGCTGCCGCGACGCGTGTACACCCAGAGCCACTTTGATTATGTCGCGGAGGCGTGCGCGGAGGTGTTCGCGAAGCGGGGAGAACTGCGCGGGCTGCGGATCGTGGAGGCACCGGAGGTGCTGCGGCACTTCACGGCGCGGTTTGCGGAGGTATGAGCAAGGCGCAAGGCGGATCGCGGAGGGGTGAAGAGGGAGCGGAGAAACGCGGAGGGGAGATGTTGGGATGAAGGCAGGACAACCCCCGTCCGATTCCCCACCTTCTCCGCGTCGCTCCGCCCCTTCTTCGCCCCTCCGCGATCCCGATTTCTCCGCGGCGGTACCATCCAACATGAACACTCCCCCACTGCCGGCTCTGACGATGGTTGAGAAAATCGCGACGCGGTTTGCCGTGGGGCTTGGCGCAGGGCAGGTGGCACGCCAGGGGGACTTTGTCACGATCCGCCCCAAGCATGTGATGACGCACGACAACACGGGCGCGGTGATGCCCAAGTTCAAGCAGTTGGGGGCGAAGAAGGTCCATGACCCGCGCCAGCCGGTGTTCGCGATCGATCACGACATCCAGAACACGACGCCGGAGAACCTGGGGAAGTACGCGAAGATCGAGTCGTTCGCGAACGAGCACGGGGTGGACTATTACCCGGCGGGGACGGGCATCTCGCACCAGGTGATGGTCGAGCAGGGGTACGTCGTACCCGGCGCGATGGTGGTGGGCAGCGACTCGCACAGCAACCTGTACGGCGCGATGGCGGCGTTGGGCACGCCCGTCGTGCGCACGGACGCGGCGAGCATCTGGGCGACGGGGGTCACGTGGTGGCAGGTGCCACCGGTCGCGCGGGTGACGCTGAAGGGGAAGCTGCGTCCGGGCGTGGTGGGGAAGGACGTGATCATCGCGTTGTGCGGCGCGTTCAACAAGGACGAGGTGCTGAACCACGCAGTCGAGTTTGTCGGGGAGGGTGTTGCGTCGCTCTCGATGGACCAGCGGATGTCGATCTCGAACATGACGACGGAGTGGGGCGCGTTGGCGGGGTTGTTCCCGTTCGACGAGGTGCTGCGGGACTTCTTGTCCAAGCGCGCGGACTACTTCGCCGCGGGGAAACGGCCTGGCACGCGGCGTGCGGGCTCGCTGGGTTCGTACACGCGCGCGGACGTGGACCGGTGGTGGGCGGAACGGGGTTCGCTCGCGACGGACGCGGGGGCGGTGTACGCGGCGGAGCTTGAGATCGACCTTGCGAGCATCGTGCCGCACGTCTCCGGGCCCAACGACGTCAAGACCATGCATGCGTTGCCCGCGATTGAGCAGAAGCAGGTGAAGATCAACAAGGCGTGGCTGATGTCGTGCGTGAATGCACGGCTGGAGGACATCGCGGTGGCGGCGGGCATCATGAAGGGGAAAAAGGTCGCGCAGGGTGTGGAGTTCTACCTCGCGCCGGCGAGCGCGGACGTGCGTGCGCAGGCGATATCGCTGGGGCACTGGGGCGCGTTGCTCGATGCCGGCGCTGTCGAGTTGCCTCCTGGGTGCGGGACGTGCATCGGGCTGGGCGCGGGAACGATCAAGGCAGGTGAAGTCGGGATTTCGGCGACGAACCGGAACTTCGAGGGGCGTATGGGGGACCGGCAGGGGCTGGTGTACCTCGGCTCGCCCGCGGTGGTTGCGGCGAGCGCGGTGGCGGGGTACATCTGTGCGCCGTCGAGGTATGACGATGGAGCGGGCGTGCGGACCAGGTTTGAGAAGAAGGGCAGCGCATTAAGCGCGGCGGGCGAAGCGTCGATCATCGCGGGCTTCCCGGAGCGGGTCGAGGGGCGTTTGCTGTGGATGGACCGCGACAACCTGAACACCGACGGCATTTACGCGGGCAAGCACACGTACAACGACGCCATGACGCCCGAGCAGATGGCGCAGGTGATCTTTGAGAACTACGACCCGACGCTGCGGACGTGGGCGAAGGCGGGCGACGTGGTGGTCAGCGGGATGAACTTTGGGACAGGGTCGTCCCGCGAGCAGGCGGCGACGGCGCTGAAGTTCTTCGGCGTGCCGTGCGTGGTGGCGGGGAGTTTCAGCGAGACGTACAAGCGCAACGCGTTCAACAACGGGTTCGTGTGCTTTGAGTGCCCGGCATTGGTGGAGTGGCTGCGAGGTGCGGGGAAACCGCGCGGAGGCGAGGGCAGCGAAAAGACGCGGGTGGTGGGCGGCGTGAAGATTGACTACCGGGCCGGCTGCGTCCACGTTACCCCGCCCGAGGGTCCGAGCCAGACATTTGCATTTACGCCCCTCTCACCGGTTGCGCAAGAACTTGTCGTGGCGGGCGGTGCGGAGGAGGTTGTCAAACGTCGCCTCCTAATGATGGCGTCGCGCGGAGTGTAAATTTGAACAGGCGTCGCAGCGTACATGCTTTGCGAGTCGCTAGGGAATGCCGTGAGTGCACGTGCCCCTTGGCGCGATACGCGAACTCTGTTATGCTGTGTAACCCGTGACAACGGGAACACCGTCCCAATCCGAAAGGAAGCGTCATGAAGAAGAACACCATCCGTTTCACCGTTTTGGCAGGCATCACCGCTGTCGCTGCGATCGGCGCATGGGCGACCTCCGCGTCGGCCGCACGCCCTGGTCTTGGCGGCCCCTGCGGGCAGGGCATCTATTGCCTTGATGTGTGGCAGCCCGTGACGTGCCCCAACGGCGTGACGTACTCCAATTCCTGCTACGCACTCAAGGCATGCCAGAATCCCAGCCTCTGTGTGCCCTCTGGCGGCGGCCCGATCTAAAGTCGCCGTGAGTTGAGTGACTTGTCATGAAGCCCCGGCGATCTGCCGGGGCTTTTCATAGCGAAACAGCTACGGCCGACGCTGCAACTCAAGCTGCACACTCGCGACGACGCCTTCCACTTCCGCAGGGCCAATAGGGCGCACCCAGGTCTCCCGCACGACACCGGCGCTGTCCACCAGCACCGCCGCGGGCACACCCGGCACCCCACGCATCCACGTGCGCTCGGCACCGGGGACGGCCCACGGCGTCATCCCGGCCCACCGCAGAGAGTCTTCCGGCCGTTCGCCCGCATCAATCACGACAACCCACGTCACGATGCCCTCCCGCGCGGCCCGGGCTGCGACCTGCGCCCACGCAGGCGCTGCGGATTCGCATGCAGCGCAGTGACCGCTCAGAAGGATGATCAGCGTGAGCGGCGCGCTGGCGAAGTCGGTCCGCGTCGCACCACCATCCACGCCGACCATGGGCAGATCGTCCACGCGCGAACCCTTCAGCACATTCCCCATCGCCTGGATCTGCTGCTGAAGTACATCCATTCGTGCGTTGTCCGCGCGGTGCGATCGGACCTCCCGCACAAGCAGGAACGCCACCGTGGCGCCCACCACCAGCGCGGTGATCGCCAGCGCCCGCCACCACACAACTTCCCCGCGCAGCTCGGCGAACTTTTCCCTCCCGATCGCTGGGTCGTCCGTCTCCATCGTCATCCACCCGACGCCGGCGGTTCCACCGGCGCATCCCTGGAGACCACCTGCACCACCCCAGGCTCGATGGCCGCGTCGCCTTGGCCGCCCGCGGGCTCTTCGTCCCTCGCACTCAGCCAGATGGACCCCTCGACCTTGTCCTGCCGGACACGGACCTTGCGGTTCCTGACCAGCTCAAGCAACGCGAGAAACAGCCCGACCGCCTCGCTCCGCGTCCGCCCCGTGAACACCTCGTGGAACTGCATCTCCGCCCCGGCGGGAATCACGGCTTCGACGCCGTCACCGCCCGGCGCGTTCCGCCGCTGCTCGGTAAGCCTGCTCAGAATGTCCTGCGCGTGCAGCTCGATGGGCGTGTCGTCGTACGTGATCTGGTGGTCGCCCAGACGCTCGAAGTTGACCGTCTCCTGCACCTTCTTGAAGGCCTCGATCAGGTCAAGGAGGTCCAGGTCCTCCACTTCAAGGTCGGGCCCCTCCGCCAATGCCTGCTCGATCGCCTCGCTGTCCACGTGCGCCCGCCCGGCCGGAAAGCGCCTCTGCCACTCGCTGTTCCGCCGCTCCAGGTCGTCGGCGGCGTCACGGAACCGCTTGTACTCCAGGAGCTGTTTCACAAGCTCGGCGCGCGGATCCTCCACCGGCTTTGCAGGACCGCCGTCCGCGGCCGCCTGCTGCGGCTTAGGCAGCAGCATCCTGCTCTTGATCTCCATCAGCGTTGCCGCCATCACAAGGAATTCGCCTGCCGCGTCGATGTCTAGACGCGCGGCATCAGCGCCCTGGAGTTGCGCAACCATGCGCAGGTACTGGTCCGTGATCGCAGCAACGGGAATGTCATGGACATCCACCTCGTTCTTCCTGATCAGGAAGAGCAGGAGGTCCAGCGGGCCCTCGAATGCATCGAGCCTCACGCGATAATCTTCGGTCACGCGCTGGTCCTTTCTCTCTCGACACCCACCGAATTGCCTGTCCGGGCCTCCCGCGGCGAGCCCCCGTGCCCTCCGCGACAAACCCGCCCAGCCAGTTTACTCTTGCCGATGCCCCGCACGCCGCGGACTCCCGCCCTCTCCCCCACCCCCTACGCCACCCCGTCCTCTATCGTGGAAAAGAAGCCCGCAAACGCAAAGAAGCTGGCGCCCGCCCGGACGGGCGGGGCCGCGGGGCCGTCCGCCGACGAATTGGCGTTTGCACAGGGCGTCCTGAGGGCAGAAGCTGCCGCCGTGGCTGACCTCGCGGCGTCCCTGGGCGATGGATTCACGCGGGCGGTGGACCTGATCGTCAAGTGCGCCGAGTCCGGCGGCACGGTTCAGGTGTCGGGCCTTGGCAAGTCGGGGCATGTGGGCGCTAAGATTTCTGCCACGCTCGCAAGCCTGGGCATCCCCAGCCACCCCATCCACCCCAGCGAAGCGGCTCACGGAGACCTGGGCCGGTTCCGCCCCACCGACCTTGCGCTGTGCATCAGCTTCTCTGGCCAGACCGACGAGGTGGTCAACCTCGCGGCAATCCTGAAGCAGGACGGCGTGCCCATCATCTCGATCACCAGCGAATCGCGCGGGAGCGCCAGCTCTCTTGCGCGGCTCGCCACCGTGGCGCTCACGCTACCGGTGTCGCACGAGGCCGGTGCGCCGCAATTCGTTGCGCCCACGAGCAGCACGACCGCCACACTGGCCCTGGGCGACGCGCTCTCGCTCGCCGCCGCGCGCCGCCGCAACTTCACCAACCATGACTTCGCGAAGCGTCACCCCGGCGGCAGCCTTGGTGGGCTGCTGCGCCCAGTCACCGACGTCATGCGCTGGCGCGTCTCGGGCGGGCAGAGCAAGGACGCTCCCGCTTCGTCTGTGCTGCCCGTGGTCGATGCGGGCCTCACGGTCCTTGAGGCCCTGAAGCGGGCGGAGGCCGTCGGGCGTCGCCCCGGCGCGCTGGTCATTGTGGAGAAGGCGTCGGGCGCACTCGCCGGCATCTTCACGGATGGAGACCTGAGGCGGCTCATCCAGAAGGACGCCGCGGCTGTGGCACGCCCCATCCGCGAGGTCATGACGCGCTCTCCACGAACGCTTCCCGACAGCGCCATGGTGTCCGACGCCGTCCGGCTCTTCCGAGAGTTCCGTCAGGACGAGGTGCCTGTGGTGGACAGCCGCGGGCGTCCCGTTGGCATGCTGGATGTCCAGGACCTGATCGCCCTCCGGCTGGTGGAGGATGCGTCTTGACGCAACGCGGGCCTACGGACTTGATTCGACGAGCGGGGCGCGCGCACCCCAGGACGGTCACCCTCGCCGCGGCTTCGGGCGCGGTGCTGATCACTGCACTGGCGATCGTGGCGTGGCGGAACCACCGCCCCGCGAACGCGCCCGTTCCAGGGGTCGCGACGGCGCCCGACATCCGCGATCTTTCCACGCTGAAGGGCGCAGCGGGCAGCGGCCCCGCGAACGCCGCCATCGGCAAGGGCAAGGGCTTCTTCGCGCAGTACGTGGACAAGAACGACCGCACGCGCCTCGCGGGCGAAATTACCGCCGACCGCTCCGACCCGCTGCCGGACCGGCGTTACGAGCTCACACGCCCCAGCGCCTGGTTCTTCCAGCACGACGGCAGGACCATCCACATCCAGGCCGACAAAGGGCGGTTCACCGCACCAGCAGAAAACGCCCAACCAAGCGACGGCATGCTCGAGGGCAGCGTCCGCATCCGTGTGTTCGCCGCGACCCCTGCTGGCGACCGCCCCAACCTCGACGCAACACCGCCCGAGCTTGACGTCCGCACAACCCGTGTCAGCGTGGACTGGGTGCTCGGACAGGTGGACATGCCCGAGGATGTGCGTGCCAGTTCCGACCGTGTGGAGTTCCACGGACGCGGACTCTCCGTGCAGTTTGACCCCGCGACACAACGGCTGGACCAATTGCACGTCGCGTCGCTCGCCGAACCGATCGTGATCAAGCCCGCGCCTCAGGTTGCCCCAGCAACCATCAACCCGCCGGACACCACGAAGACAGCGGCGGGCACGCCGCCACCGACGCAACCGGGTACCCCCGACACTGTGTCCGCCGTCCCCGAGGAGCGTTTCTACACGCTCTCCGCCAGCGAAGGGGTGGAAGTGCGTCAGGGCAACCGTGTAGCGAAGGCCGACGAACTGCTGGGCTGGGCGCGCACGCTGGGGGGTTCATTCACGGAGCCCGGCGGCGCCGAACGCGGACCAGCCGGGGCGGTCTCCGGCGTTGCGCCCACGAGCCCGCACACACCCGACAGTTCAAAGCCTGTATCACCCCCCGCACAAGGCTCGCCCACGCCGCAGAATGCCCCGTCGAGCGAGAGCACCACGCTCTTCTGGAAGGGGCCGCTCCTGGTGCAGCGCGTGGAGCAACCCCCCACCGAGCTCTCGCGCGATTCGTCGATCATCGAGCTCGCCTCACACTCCGGTGGTGTCACGCTGGACGACGCCAACGCGGGCCTCGCGGCCGGCGGCACACACCTCCGCTTCGCCACCACGCGTGAACAGGTCTCGTTCACCGGGACGGACGCATCGCCCGCATGGGCCAGGATGCGGGGCGCGGGGAAGGCCTCGGCGAGGGCATTTGAGATCGACATCCCCCGTGCGGTCGTGCGCATCCCGGGCCCTGGCACGCTGGCCGCTGATGCTGCGCCGGCAGGAACCCAGGCCCCATCCTCCGGCCAGGCCGCACCCTCCACGCTCGCATGGACCGAGCAGGGTGAATTCCAGTTTGACACCCTGCGCAGCAAGTCCGCGTCGCTGCAGCGCGCCACGCTGGTCGGGGGCGTCACCGGCACCCAGGGCACATTCACAGTCAACGCCGACAGCGCGATCGCCGAATTCTCCCCGCCCGGCGGCACGACGGGGGCAACGCCGCAACGGAGCCTCCTGAACGCCGTCCACCTCGTCGGCCGCGCGCGTGCGGGCGACGGCAAGGGGGGCGAGTTCAAGGCCGACACCGTCCACGTCGCGTTCACCCCCGGTGCTTCGGCGACCGGCACCCCTGTCGCACAGCGTGTCGAGGCTTCCGGGCACGCCGCCGCAACCCGCGGTGAGGAGTCGCTCACCGCTGGAAACATCATCGTCACGCTCGCGGCGATGCCGGCCAAGCAGGATTCTGCCGTCAACGATTCTCTCCTCAGCGGTGGCGCGGTCGAAATGCTGGACGCGACCGGCGGGTTTGCATTCAAGGGAAAGAACTCCCTCGCCTCCAGCGGCGAAACGCTGCGTGTGCACGCGAAGAGCCAGTCTGCGCACCTGGAGGGGTCCCCGGGATCTGTTGAGCGGCAAGGGTCCACTCTGCGGTGCGCGGTCATCGACATGGACGGCGACAAAGGCACCATCCTCGCCACAGGGAAGGGCGACTTCGCCAGAACGCCACCAGCGGACGCTCCGGCCTCACCCTCGTTGACAGCGTCATGGACGCGCTCCATGTCGATCAACGACACCGACGGAACTTTGGCCATCGATGGCGATGCCCGCTTCCGCGCAGTCTCTGGCCCCGCTGAAGACCGGGAGGATTCACGGGTACGGGCGGAAACCGTCCGCGTGGCGTTTGATCGTGTGGACAAGGTTGCAAACCCGCCCCCCGCGAAAGACACTCCGCTTGCGAGCGTGGGGACAGGGGCCCAGTCCCGGCGTGTCGTGAGCGCCCGCGGAGAGAGCACCAACCCCGCCGATCCGGTACGCCTGGAAGTCCGGCGCGGCGCGGCGGACGAGGCGGGCGCCATCACGGGGCGCACGCTCTATGTCGAAGGCCCGTTCATCGCCGCCGAGAACGCCACGCGAACGATCCACGTGGCGGGCGCGGGGAAACTGCTGAACTCCGACCGCCGCCCCGACCTGGAGAACACCGCGTTGCCCGCGACTGGCTCACGCTCCACGCAGGAAGGGTCGCTCCCCGGCTCAGGCAAGGGCGACGCGCTCTTCACCTGGAAGCAGCAGGCCACGCTCGACATGAGCGCCGGCAGCGCGAACCTCGAGGGCGGGGTTCGCATGGTCCACCGGCGGCTCGCCGACAGCGCCCTCACCGAGCTTGAGTGCGACCACCTGCTCGCCACGATCGAGGAAGACCTCAAGACGCGCCGCCTCTCCAGCGTCCGCGCCGAGGGCGGCGTGTGGGCCCGCTCGCAGGGGCGCGAAATGACAGGGCAGCTCGCGGTCTACAACGCGCCGCTGGGCATCCTGGAAGCTACCGATCCCAGCGGCGGCGACGTGCTGGTCTCCGACCCGCGGTCTGGAGAACCGCTCTCCGCCAAGGCCATCCGGTGGGACCTCGCGAAAGGCCGCATCGAGATCATCGACCCGGGCGCAATCTCAGGGCCAAGGTGAGCAGGTCCAGAACAGAACCTGGTACTTCGCTGCTTTACCCCCACCGCGTGACGTGCCACTGCTTCTTGCCGCGGCGCAGCGCGATGATCGTGCCGTGCAGCAGGTCGCGTGTCGCGAGTTTCTCGTCCGCACCGGCCTTGCGGCCGTTCACGCTCACGCTACCCCCGCCCAGAAACTCCTTGGCCTCGCGCTTGGACGCCGCGAGCCTTGTCTCGACCAGCAGGTCCAGCAGCGGCACGCCCGCCTCCAGCAGCGACCGTGCGTGCCTGCTGCTGGGGGCACTTGACAGCACTTCCTCGAGGGTCGCAAGCGGCAGGCCGGCAATCTCGCCGCTGAACAGCGCCCGCGCGGCCGCCTCGGCGTTCGCCGCTTCGGTCCGGCCGTGGATGATCGCCGTGGCCTCCCGCGCGAGCACGCGCTGCGCCTCGCGCGCGCCGGGGTTCACCTGCACCTGCTGCTCGAGCGCGGCGATCTGCTCCTGGGGCAGGAACGTGAACGTTTTGAGGAATCGAACCACGTCCGCGTCCGCCGCGTTGAGCCAGAACTGAAGGTACGCGAACGGGCTCGTGCGCTGCAGCGTCAGCCAGATCGCACCCGACTCGGTCTTGCCGAACTTCCCGCCGTCCGCCTTGGTCACAAGCGGCCACGTCAGCCCGTAACTCTCCTGCGAACGCGCCAGGCGCAGCCCTGCACGGACCTGCTGCTTGGCCACCTCCACGAGCGTCTCCCGGGCCTGTCCTTCGCCCTCCTGCGCAAACTGGAAGTCCAGGAAGTCGCCGATCTCGCGGCTCAGTTCCTCCCGCGTCCTGGCCCACTGCGCGCTGGACTCGATGGCGTCGGCCAGGCTCGAGCCCGCGCTCTGCCGCCACCGCTCCGCCAGCCCCGCGCCGCCGGGGTAGGACTCGAGGACCTCGCACAGCTCCGCCGTGCCGATCTCCGCCAATTGCTGCAGGATGGTCTTGGCACGCTTGCGGATGAGGTCGATGCCGACGACGATGTTGCCGAACTGGTCGCTGCCGCCCATCTGCACCGTCACGCCCGCGTGCTCGTGCAGCCACGCGTAGTCGTACGCCTGCAGGATCATGTACGAGAACTCGGTGTACGAGATGCCCTGGTCACGGTTGTGCAGGCGCTCCCGGACCGAGTCCTTCTGGATCATCATGTTGACCGAGAAGTGCTTGCCGATGTCGCGGAGGGCGTCCAGGAACGTGATGGTCTTGAACCAGTCGTAGTTGTTGCGGATCGGCGGCTCGCCGAGCGGCGCCCCGGTCAACGCCGCGGCGTTGCGCCACACGTTGTGGTAGATCCGGGTCTGCCCCGTCACGTTGGCCTGCACCGTGTCGGGCGTGTTGAGCGTCCGCTCCGCCGACTTGCCCGAGGGGTCGCCGATCAGCCCCGTCGCCCCGCCCACCACGACGATGGGCCGGTGCCCGGCCAGCGCGAACCGCACCAGCACGATGATCCCCACGAGGTTCCCGATCGTGAGTGAGGGGGCCGTGGGATCAAACCCCACATACGCCGTGCGGGCCCCGCCCGCAAGGTGCTTCCGCAGCGCCTCCTCGCCGGTGGTCTGGTGAATGAGGCCGCGCCAGGAGAGTTCGTCCATGAAGTCGATGGGCATGCCGGAGGGTAGGGGAGGACCCCCGCGAGCGGGAGCCTTCTCCTCCTTCTCCCCGTGCTGCTCTGAGCACGGGGAGAAGTCCCCGGAGGCTCTGCGCAGGGGGATGAGGGGTCTTCCGCCTCCTCTCCCTTCTTCTCCTCCCCCTCATACCCTCCCCCCATGAACCGCTCCCTCATCGACCTCTTCGAAGCCGGCGCTCCCATCCCTGCCCGAGCGATCGCGGGCCTCTCCCCCGCCGACCTCCAGGCCTTCCCCATCCCCGGCACCTGGTCGATCCAGCAGATCATCGTCCACCTCTGGGAGTCCGACCTCGCGGCCGTCCACCGCATGCGCCGAATCATCGCCGAGGACAACCCGCTCCTCATCGCCTACGACGAGACCGCCTGCGCCGCCCACCTCATGTACGAGCACGAGGACCTCGCCCGCGTCTGCCGACTCTTCGACGACCAACGCCGCATGCTCGCCGCCCTCCTCCGCCGCCTCCCCGACGAAGCCTTCGCCCGCACCGGCGTGCACAACCAACGCGGCAAGGTCCCCCTCTCCGACTTCGTCCAGGTCTACATCGACCACATCCGCAACCACATGACCCACCTCCTCAAGAAGCGCACCCTCCTCGGCAAGCCCATCTCCCTCGCCATCCCCTGACCCCGCCGCATGGGCACCCCCTCCTCCCC
>CALLYM010000014.1 GCA_937858155.1 uncultured Phycisphaerales bacterium
TCGCGACCTCCCCGGGTGCATTAAGCGTGATGGCCGCCGCCGTGAGTTTCACGGCACGCCGCGCCAGCACCTTGTGGTCCTGACCTGTGACGTACCGGACCTCCGCTTCGCCCTCCAGGATCGGCATCAGCAATTCCAGGGGCGACCCCTTCCCGGAATCGGTGTAATTGCCGTACTGGCCGTCGGGCGTGTCCTTCGCAACGACCGTGATGTAATCTCCCGAGTAGTTCGGTCCTGTCCAAGTAACCTCGACCGTCGATCCCGCGACCGCCTGGCCCGGGAGTTCCAGCGTCGCGCTCACTCCCGTCACGGAAATGGCCCGCCTCGCAAGGACTTTCCCGCCCTGCCCCGTCATGTACCGCAGTTCCGCCTCGACCGGTTCCACGGGCAGAAGCAGGTCCAGAGGCGAACCCTTGGAGGTCAATGTGTAGTTGGCGTACTGACCTTCGGGCGTGGCCTTCCCCACCACCGTGATGTAGTCTCCCGTGTTGTCGGGCCCCGTCCACTTCACTTTGATGGTGCTGCCAGCCGCCGCACTGGCGGGCGCGTCCAGCGTGGCGCCCGCCGCCACCACCTCGACGGGCGCGCGCCCAAGGATCGTGTGCGACCGCGACGCGACGTACCGCACTTCGTACGCGCCTGCCTCGATAGGCGCGGTCAGTTCCAGCGTGGGCCCGCCGCTCGTCGGCTTGAAGTGGCCGCCGACATTCGCCGCGGCATCAGGCTTGGTAATGATCACATAGTCGCCCGCATTGTCCGGGCCCGTCCACGCGATGGCAAACACCGCCCCTGCGATCACCCTTTCGGGAGCCTTCACCGTCGCGGGCGTCAGCACTTCTTCCGGCGCCAGGGGTACCGGCGCGTGAGAGACGTTTTCACCCCCATGCCCCACAGGCGCCGCGGGTGCAGACTTCTCAGGAGGAGAACTCAACACCGGCACCGGTCCGGGCTTCTCTGCAGGCGGTGACGCCTTCCTGCACCGCGTCAGCAGCAGCAGGATCACCACGATCACCACCACCAGCACGACGATGATCGCATTCCTGCGAGACTTGTCCGCCATGCCCTCAGTCTACGCTGAACGTTCCGCGCCCACCCACTATCCTGTGCGATGCCTCCCCCGGCCCCAGCACAAACCCCTGTCTACCTCCGCCGCACCCAGCCGTCGGACCTGCCCGTGCTGTACGAAATGCAGACCGACCCCGAGTCCAACAGAATGGCCGGAACGAAACCCCGCACCCGCGAGGTCTTCTTTTCCGTCTGGGCCGGGCACTTCGAAAACCCGCTCCTCAATACCCGCGTCATCGAAGTCGATGGACCGTCCGGCCGGCACGTGGTCGGCGGCATCTCCTGCTTCCAGGCCGACGGCCACGACTGCGTGGGATACTGGATCGCCCGCGACCATTGGGGCAAGGCCATCGCCTCCCGCGCTCTCACAATGTTCCTGCTCGAAGAGCCCCGCCGCCCCCTCCACGCCACCGCCGCCACGACCAACGCCGTTTCCCACCGCATCCTCGAGAAGAACGGCTTCCGCCGCACCGGCACAAGGATGGGCGAAGAGACAGACCGCTTCCTCGCCCGCGAGATCGCCGACTATGTGCTCGAATAATCGGCGACCTCCCGAACAACCTGCGACGCCGCGGCTACCCCGATACCACCCACCCCCCGCAGCACGGCAACAATCTTCCATGCTCCACAACCACGCAGCAAGCGCCCTGTTCGCCGCTTCACTCGTGCTCCACGCGTGCGCGCAGCAACCCGCCGCGCAGCAGGCCCCCGCAAAGCCTGCACCCGCCGCCGCGCCCTCCACCTCTCCACCACAACCCTGGGCCAAGGATGAATCGCAGTTCCTCCAGGACCCAGTCCAACTCACCTTCGCCACCGACTTTGCCAAGGCCGGCGAGTCCTACTTCGACTACGACAATTCCCGAATCGTGTTCCAGGGCGTGCTCGCGCCCAAGCAGGGCCAGGAGGCCGACCCGTTCTATTCCATGTACGTCGCACCGCTCAACCTCTCCGCCACTCCAAGCCTCGGGCCCCCCGCTCGCATAAGCCCAGCCGGCAGCAGCAACACCTGTGGATGGTTCGATCCGCTGCACCACGACCGCATTCTTCTTGGAAGCACCATCTCTGCTCCCGCGGAACACCAGAAAGCCGGCTTCCAGGTGGGCACACGCAAGTACGTATGGATGTTCCCCAGCGAAATGGACGTGTGCACCGTCAGCGCCAGCCCCGGTTCGACACCCGTCCCCGCCTTCACACGCCCAAACTACGACGCCGAATGCTCCTTCGACGCAACCGGCCGCTTCATCCTCTACACCCACGTGGAAGACGCACCCGCCGCCAAGGATGGCGAGCCCGCCCCACGCCCCGACGGCAACATCTACATCTACGACACACTCACCAAAAAGCACCACCCCATCATCGTCGCCCCTGGCTACGACGGCGGCCCCTTCTTCTCGCCCGACGGCCGCAGCATCTGCTACCGGTCCGACCGCAACGGCAACGACCTCCTGCAGGTCTACGTCGCCGACCTCAAGTTCGAGAACGATGAGACAGGAACCCTCAAGATCAGCCTCGCCCGCGAATGGGCGCTGACACAGGGCGAGAACGTGAACTGGGCCCCGTTCTGGCACCCCTCGGGCACCTACCTCATCTACGGCAGCAGCGAGATGGGCCACGACAACTACGAGCTCTTCGCGATCGAGGCGGATATGGACAAACTCAGAGGTGATCCCGCGAAGAAGGTCGCCGGCGCCGAGCCTTCTTCCATGCGCCACGTGCGCATCACACAAGCCCCGGGCGCAGACATCCTGCCGGCGTTCTCGGGCGACGGCAAGTACCTCATCTGGACCAGCCAACGCGCCGGAAAAGCGGCCGGCGAACAGAGGCCCCCGAGCCAGCTGTGGATGGCCCGCTGGAAAGGCGTCTCCTTTGAAGGCGCCCCCGGCGCCTGGACCAGCGTCGGTAAGTAAGCGCCCCGATTAGCGCCACACGCCAAACGCCGCCGCGCCGCTCGCCACCGACCGAATCGCGCCCAGTATGACCGCAATACTCGCCGACTTGGAGAGGCAACCGCACGCGCCGGCGTCCACCGCGCTGTCCACGACCGCGGCGTCATCGCAGCCGCTGAACAGAATGACACGCACCGGCCGGAACACGCCGGGGTCGGGCGGCGCACCGCAGAACGGCGGGTGAGCTGCCACGAGCTCCCGAACAGCAACGAGCGGGTCCTTCCCCGGCATGAACATATCCATCAGCACGATGTCCGCCCGCGTCTCTCGCACGACCGCCACCACGTTGTCCGCGCACGGGAGGCTCCCCGCGCTCTCCATGTCCGGCTCGAGCGCCACGCAACGCCCGATGACCGCCGCCACGTCGCTGTTGTCATCGACGCACAGCACGCGAACCCGGCCAACAGGGAGTCCTTGCATGGAACTGTCCTCCTTCAAGGTCCAACCTACGTCAGGAAACGCTGTCCCTCCGTGCCGCCTGCGCGACCGCCGCCAGCAGCTCCGCGGGCTCGACCGGCTTTGAAAGGTGGAACTGGAACCCCGCCCGCACGGCGTTTTCCCTGTCTTCCGCACGCGCGTATGCCGTGACGGCGATCGCCGCCATCCGCCCGCCGCGCTCCGCCGGAAGCGACCGAAGGCGCCGCACAAGCGCATACCCATCTTCGTCCGGCATGCCGATATCGGAAATGAGCACCTCGTACCGCTCCCGCTGGAGCAGGGTCCACGCGTCGCCGACGGACGACGCCGTCGTCACGCGCGCACCACACCCGCTCAGCAGCCGCTTCAGCAAGTCCCGCGAATCGTGCTCGTCATCCACCACCAGAATTCGGACCCCCGAGATGTCCTTGACCCACGCGGCCGGCGCCGGCGCAGCGCGGGACGCTACGTCGCCGGACGACCGCTCCCCCTCCGGCGCAATCGGTAGCATGACGAAGAACCGAGAGCCCTTGCCGGCCCCCCCGCTCTCCGCGCGAACAACCCCCCCGTGCAATTCCACGAGCTGCTTCACGATCGCGAGGCCCAACCCCAGGCCGCCGTGCCGCCGTGTGGTCGATCCGTCGGCCTGCCGGAAACGATCGAACACGTAAGGCAGGAAATCCGCCGAGATACCCTCACCCGTGTCGGCGACGCTCACCTCCGCGTCCGTGCCGCCACGCGACAGCTCAACGCGCACCTCACCGCCGCGGGGAGTGAACTTGACCGCGTTGCTGAGCAGATTCCAGAACACCTGCTGCAGACGCTCCGGATCGCCATTCACAACGCCCGCCGACGGGTCAAACTGCACGCGGAGTCGGACCCCCTTCGCATCCGCGGCCGGGGTCACTGTGTCAACCGCCGCCTGGATCGCCGACCCAAGACCGGTACGCTGAATGTGGAGCCGCACCTTTCCGCTCACGATCAGATTCATGTCCAGCAGATCCGCAACGATCTGCGACTGCGCCTTCGCGTTGCGTTCAATGACCGCCAGCCCCTTCGTCACCTCGTCGTCAGCGCGCTGGGTCTTCTGCAGGATATGGATCCAGCCCAGGATCGCGTTGAGGGGCGTGCGTATCTCGTGCGAAAGAGTCGCCAGGAACTCATCCTTCATGCGACCCGCCCGCTCCGCCTCCGCCCGCGCGGCCCGCTCAGATTCAAGCAGCAGACCGCGATCCGCCTCAACCGACTCGATCTTCTTGAACTGAGCACGCACCTCGTACTGACGCGTCCGCCCCCGCAGCGCCGCACGGACGAGGCTAAGGAACGTCGAGACCCGCACCGGCCGCTCCACCACCGACACATTGCCGACCCTTTCCAGCAGCATCGCGAGCACCGGAGACTCGGACCCCGAGCGCGAGAGCACGAGAATGGGCAGGTCAGCCCACACCGGCTGCTGCCGCAGGCACGCCACCAGGCCCTCCGGGTCCAACGAGAGAGCCTCCTCCGATACCACGAGTGCCCCCGCCCCCTTCGCCAGTTCCTCGCACACATCGGGCATGGACCAGAGCGTGCAGCACTCAATGCCGGACCGATGGCACACCGCGCGGATCGCATCCGCGTCGCGCTGCGTCGGCGCCACGAGCAGGATGCGCCGCTCAAGCAGCCGCACATCGTCAGTGATTGCCGCTTGTGTGTCCACAGTCGCTCCCTGCCTCCGGATGAAGGTGCTTCCCGACAAACCGCGGCACCCCGGTCAGCACACCGCTGAATTCCGCCAGCGGCTCGCCTATGTGGATTCCCTGCTCATTGACGCCGAGCTCCCGGATCGTCACCTCGTGTTTCCCGCTCCGCTTCTTCAGGACTGAAATCGCCCGCCGCACGCGCCCCCCCGCCTCAAAGAACCGGAACAGAATGACGTTGTCAGCCAGGTATGTTGTGTCCACAGGAGACTGCATGTTCGAGCCGACCAAGCCCGACTGCGTGACTGTCATGAGCGTCACCACGCCCCGCTGACCGAGGAACGCGAGCAGCTCGTGCATCTGCGCCGTGAGAAACTTCTCCTCCGGCATCGCGTTGAGATAGCCGTTCAGGCTGTCGATGACCACGACCCCTGCCTGCCGGCCCGAGCGGTCCGTGCCCTCGGCCGCCGACCGGACCCGCGCGGCGAACTCACCGGACGAGAGTTCCGCCGGGTCCACCTGCTGGATGAAAATGAGGCCCGCCTCCACGTACTCCTCGACGGGCATCCCGAGCTTTCTCGCACGCGCGTAGAACGTCCCGATATTCTCGTCAAACACGTACAACGCTGTGCGAATACCCGACCGGGCCGCGGAGACCGCGAACAGCGTCGCGATCGTGGACTTTCCGGTCCCCGCGGGCCCTAGAAACAGCGTGCTCGTGCCTAACGGAATCCCGCCCCCAAGCAACGCGTCGAGCGGCTCATTGCCGCTCGACAGGTCTTTCTGACTGAAGGAGCTGTGGTGCTCCGAGGCAACCAAGCGGGGAAACACGTCGAGTCCACCCCTCCGGATCGAGAAGTCGTGGTACCCGCCGCGGAAGTGCACCCCACGGAGCTTCACGACGCGCAGGCGCCGCCGCTCCGCGCCGAACTGATTCGCCAATTGCTCGAGCCGGATGACCCCATGGGCAATGCTCTCGAGCTGGTCGTCACGCCCCTCGCCGGACTCGTCGTCCAGCAGCAGAACCGTGCACTGACGACCGCTGAGGAACTGCTTGAGCGCCAGGATCTGACGCCGGTAGCGCAGGGCGCTCTGCGCCACGAGCCGCAACTCCGACAGAGAATCCACCACGATCCTCTTGGGCTTGATCTTGTCGACCACCGCAATCAGCGCCTCGGTCGTTTCGCTCAGCTCAAGCTCCGAAGGGTTGAACACCGTCAGCTGGGCCGCCGTGCCAAGGCTCGCCTCCGAAGGCACCAGCTCGCAGATCTCCACCCCCGAAAGGTCCCACCCATGACTCCTCGCGACCATCTCGATCTCGCGCCGGGTCTCGGATAAGGTGAGGTACAGGCACGACTCGTGCCTCCCGATTCCTTCAAGAAGGAACTGCATGGCGAACGTCGTCTTGCCCGACCCGGGGGACCCAGTAACGACATACACGCAGTTCGTGGGCAGCCCACCCCGCAGAATATCGTCAACCCCCGGAATCCCAACAGGCGTGCGGGGGTCCATTGGATCAATGTCATGCCCCTGGTGGTTCAAGGTTCACCTCTATGAATACGTCGGCGCCCGGAGTCATCGCACGCAACCGCCGAAACGTCCCCCACGCAACCTGAACGGCAAAGCACGCTGAGACCGCGCTCAACTCCCTTGCAACTCCTTCACACCGCCCAAAGCACAATCGCGAACCACGAAGGTCCACGCCAACAAACATTCTTCCGGAAGTACATGAAAAGATAGTGACGACTTGATAAACCCCGCCCAATCACGCGGGTTCCTCGATCGTGCCACCCGTGCCGCAACTGTCCCGGACGGACCAGCGTCTGCCCGATCACGCGGTGCCGACAGCTCAAGACATAAAGAGAGACGGCCCGTCTTCCGACCTTCCGCCCGCCCCGCTCGACACCTGCACGGCCAGCATGGTCTCCTCGCCGGAAGCTCGGAACACCGCCGGCACCTCCGCAACTCCCGGATCGAGCCACTGATCGACGAGTTCAGGAGGCACGATGCAGGGCATGCGGTCATGCACCGCTTGCACAACCCGATTGGGCACGCAGGTCAGCAGCGTGAAGGTCTCGAGCGGCCCCCCCTCCCCATCCCAGCGGTCCCAGAGTCCGGCAATGGAAAGAACCGGCCGATCACGGAGCGTGAAGAGCCACTGGTTGTTCTTCTTCTGACCTGCGATTCTCTGGGGCTCGTAGAAACCGCTCGCCGGAACGATGCACCGCTGACGCCTGGAAAGCGCCGCCCGGTAGGTGGCCTTGCCCGCAACCTCTTCGCTCCTCGCGTTGATGGTGCTGAAGGAGACCTTGGGCGCCAAAGACCACGCAGGGACAAACCCCCACTTCATCATCACGGCCTCACGCCCCTCCGCGCCAGCGCGCACGACCGGCGCAAAGTTCGAGGGCACCACGTCTTGGTCGTCCAGCGCTTCGCTCGGCATGGAAGTGAGCGAATACAGCCGATGCAGCTCCCGCCACGTGTACTTCTTGGTGAACTTGCCGCACATCGTTCATCGATGCTACGCCCTGACGGTCTGCCCGCCCATGCGCCCGGGGTGCAGGCAGCGTTCAGTCCGCCCACCCGCGCGAAGTCAAGCCCATTCCCCCGGGTTGCGTGCCAGTCCCGCAACGGCGGGGCCAGGACGTGGAATACCAGCATTCCCCGCCCTTTCCCGCTGTGGATGCCGGTTTTTGGAGCGGGCATCGCCCAACGCCCGATATTGGCCGCGTGACGGGCTGGGGTCCTTGCGGGGCCCGACCGGACACGCCTCCTCCCCAGGGCTATCCATGCGCACCATCGCGATCATCAATCAGAAGGGCGGCTGCGGCAAGACCACCACCGCCATCAACCTCTCCGCCGTCCTCGCACGCAACGGCAAGCGCGTGCTTCTGATTGATATGGACCCGCAGGGCCACTGTGCCGCCGGCCTGGGCATCCCCGAGCAGCGCATTGAGGCCGACATCGGCGACGCCATGCTGTCCATCGGCAGCAAGCCCATCGACCCAGCAAGACTCCTGTGGCGCGCTACCCGCAACCTGGACCTTGCCCCCTCCCGCATGAAGCTGGCCGGTCTCGAAGCAGCCAAGGGCGGCCTCGCCGAGCAGCCCGACAAGAGCCGCCGCCTGACCGCCGTCATCGAGAAGTTCCGCGCCGACTACGACGTCTGCGTCATCGACTGCCCGCCGTCCATCGGCCTCCTCACCTTCAACGCGCTCGCGGCGGCGGACATGGTCCTGATCCCCGTCGAGACTGGCTTCTTCTCCCTGCAGGGTGCAACCCGCCAGGTGAACACCGTGCGGACACTAGGCAAGAAGCTGGGCGTGCTCATCCCCATCTGGCTGCTGCCCACGCTGCACGACGAGGGCAACTCGGTCGCGCAGGATCTCTTGGAAGAACTCAACCGCAGGTTCCGCGAGAAAGTGGTGCCGATCATCGTGCGCCGCGACTCACGCCTCCGCGAGGCGGCCAGCTTCGGACAGTCGATCGTGGACTACGCCCCCGGTTCCACCGGCAGCGAGGACTACGGCCGCCTTGGCGTTTGGGCCATGGAGAACCTCCAAGCCAAGCAGATCGCGATCGTGGACGGTGCCGCGCACGCCGAGCACATGGAGCTGACCGACGGCGCCGAAAATGTCGAGGGAAGCACCACGCTGTCGGCGACCCCGAACACGCACGCCGCGCCCCAGGCCAGCCCGCACGCACAGCCCCCGCACGAAGTCAAGAGCGTGTCACGCGCCGAGGATGTCGCCCGCCGCGCCCAGGAATTCCTGCGCCGCATCGCGATGGGCAAGACGCCCGCGGAAGCCAACAAGCCGGCGCAGAACGGGTTCGCGCCGTCCCCCGCGGAACCGGCCTTCACACCCACCCAGCCCCCCACCGCCGCGACCACCATCCAGCAGTACTACCAGCCGCAGGCGATCATCCCCGCGAACAACGGCGCCAAGCCCCACGTGAGTGAAACGATCGCAGACGTGCAGCAGCACGCCGTGCAGACCCAGACGGTGTCCCTGCACTCACCGCGGAACGTGCTGGCGTTCGTGGACGACGCGCCCTCGCCCGACAACGTCGCGCCGGCGTCCATCAGCCCCGCGACCCACCGCCTGCTGGGGGTGACCGAGACCAACCAGGGCATCCTCTTTGTGCAGCCGATGCACTCCGGGCGCACCATCTCGGTCGCCGGAACCTTCAACAACTGGTCCCCCACCGCCCACGTACTCCGCCCCAACCCGTCGCTGGGCGTCTTCGAGCTCTGCCTCCGCCTCGCGCGCGGCAAGCACACCTACCGCATGGTCATCGACGGCCACTGGACCGCCGACCCGCACAACAACGCCAGCGAGCCCAACCCCTTCGGCGAGGTGAACAGCGTGGTCTACGTGGGCGAGCGCGCGGCCATCGCGGTGGGAGCGTAAAAACGCACGGTGCACAACCGGGGAAGAGAGCCATGTCCGAGTACGACGCACTGGCAGACCTGTTTCTTTCCGACGGCGGGCCCGCGATCAAGGCCAAGCCCGCATCGCTGCGCCTCACGGGCGGCAGCCCCGCCCGCACGGACTCTGTCGCTTCCAGCCCAACGCAGGAAGTGGTAGCGGAGGGCCTGATCCTCGGCCACTTACCAGTGCTCGGCGCGGCGTGGGTCATGCAGTACGCCAAGCACACCGCCGACCGGCTGGGCGAGCCGGTCGGCCTCCTCCGCGTCCAAGGAGGGCAGGCGTCGGTGGACGTCATCGGTGGGCGAGGACAGCCCCGCATTGAAACTCTGAACAACGAGCGTTCCTCGCTTGAGGAGGGCATCGCCGCCGCCCGCCGATGGGCCCGCTACTGGCTCGTGCGCGTGGATGACACAAGCGAGCCCGACCTCGCCGGAATTCCGGGGCTGAACGCCGTCACGCTCCTCACCGGGGCGGACGATGCGGCAATTGTCGCCTCCTACCGGACCATGAAGGGCCTGCATGCCTTGTCGAGTGACGGCCCCGCGCCCGCTCTGCAACTCGCGATCATGGGAGCGCCCGAAGACAAGGCGACCGCCGCCGAAGCGAAACTGCGCCGCGCATCGATGACATTCCTGGGGCGGGACATTGACGCCGCCGCCCGCGTCGCAAAGATCGGCCCGAGCGCGGCCCTGCCGTTCTACCGCGGCGATTGGGCCCGCGGCCTCGAAGGGGCCGTTGCATTGCTCCGCAGCGAAGCACCGGCGGTCGATCCGCAAGCGGTCATCGCGGCCCCACCGCTGCCGACCGTTGAGCCAAAGCCAGCTCCGATCGAAACTGTCGTTGTCCCAGAACGCACGCGAGATATAGCCCCTGCACGCGCGCCAACGGTGGTGCTCCCGGAAGGACTGACGCTGCTGGACATCACGTGCCCGTACGCTCCCGCGGTCATGCTCGCGTCCGAAAATGACGGCACGTTGCACCTGCTCGCCCGCGGCGGCAGCGACAGCGTCCCGAGCCTGCTCGCCGCAGCGGCATGGGCCGGCGAACATGCCAAGCTGCTTGCCAGGGCGTTCCCCGCGATCCACGAGCGGACGATTCAGGCCGGGCCGGTGCTGCATGTGACCACCGACGACGCGCGGTCCGCCCGGGGCCTGCTCGACACCGCGGTGCGGGTGCACCTGGTGGTCGAGGTGGGCGGGCGGGTGGTCCTCAAACCTCTGAACTGAACGCCGCACGCTGAACTTTGGCCACGCGCGGCCTAACATGGGCCCCAGCCTATGGAGAGGTGTCCGAGTGGCTGAAGGAACGCGACTGGAAATCGCGTAAACGGGCAACCGTTTCGGGGGTTCGAATCCCCCCCTCTCCGCTTTGTTTGTCCGCGGCCCCGCGGTGATCGCGGGTTTGCCCGAACGGCGTGGGTACTGTGGGCGATGCCCACCACACGCCTGGCTCCGTCGCCCACCGGTGCGCTGCACCTGGGCAATGCCCGGACGTTCCTGATCAACTGGGCGTTGGCGCGGCAGTCGGGCTGGCGCATCGTTCTGCGCGTGGAAGATCTGGACACCCCGCGCGTCAAACCGGGCGTGCTGGACCTTACTGTCGAACTTCTTGCATGGCTTGGCATCGACTGGGACGAGGGGCCGCAGGTCCAGTCCGCGTTCCGCCAGCATCACGTGGAAGCGATGGGGTCGCTCGCGCGGAAGGGCCTTGTGTACCCGAGCGACATGACGCGCCGCGAAGTCGAGGCGGCGGGTGCGCAGAGTGCTCCCAACGAAGGTCACCATGAGGTGGTTTTCCCGGCTTCGCTGAGGCCAGTGACTGTTCCCAACGAGTTCCGCGACGACCACGCCGCGTGGCGGTTTGCAACGCCAGACCAGTCGGTTTCTTTCACGGACTTGTTCACGGGGCCGCAGACAATGCACCCTGCTCGAACGATCGGCGACTTCGTGGTGTGGACGCGGCGCGATGCTGCCGCGCCGGGGCAGGCGGCGTACCAGCTGGCCGTGGTCGTGGACGACGCCCGCGCGGGCGTGACGCACGTCGTCCGTGGGGATGACCTGCTCGACTCCGCCGCCCGGCAGCTGCGGCTGTACCGGGCACTGGGACTTGGGCCCGGGCCACTCCACTGCCACCTGCCGCTGGTCCGCGGAGCAGACGGCAAGCGGCTTGCCAAACGCCACGGCGACACGCGGCTGGATGCGTACCGCTCGCGCGGCGTCAGCGCGGAACGCGTGATCGGGCTGTGCGCCTGGTGGAGCGGCGTGCAGGGCATGGACGGGCCAGTGCCCATGAGTGCGCGTGAGTTTCTTGGACGGTTCAGCCTTGATAGAGTTCCCCATTCGGATGTGGTCTTCACGCAGGAGGATGATGCATGGCTGCTGCGAAGTGTCTGAACCGCTCGCTCGTGACGATGGTGCTGTGCCTTGCGCCCTCTGCTTCGCTCGCGGCGTGCACCGAAGAGCCGCCCCCAACACCGCCGGCGACCAAGCCCACCCCCACCCCCACCCCC
>CALLYM010000015.1 GCA_937858155.1 uncultured Phycisphaerales bacterium
GCTTGAGGTCGCAGAACGCCATCTCGGGCTCGATCATCCAGAACTCGGCGAGGTGGCGGCTGGTGTTGCTGTTCTCCGCGCGGAACGTCGGCCCGAATGTGTAGACGCGGCTGAGCGCCATGCAGTACGTCTCGACGTTGAGCTGACCGGAGACGGTGAGGTGGGCTTCCTTGCCGAAGAAGTCGTCGCAGTGGTCGATGCGCTTGCCGTCCTCGGTGCGCTTCAGGTTCATCATGTCCAGCGTGCTGACCCTGAACATCTGCCCCGCGCCCTCGCAGTCGCTGGCGGTGATGATGGGGGTGTGGACGTAGAAGAAGCCGCGCTGATGGTAGAAGTCGTGCATCGCCATCGACAGACAATGCCGCACCCGCGCCACCGCGCCGAACGTGTTGGTGCGGCTGCGGAGGTGCGCCTGCTCGCGCAGGAACTCCATCGTGTGGGGCTTGGGCTGGATGGGGTAGTGGTCGGGATTCTCGACCCAGCCGACGACCTTGACGCTGCCGCCCTTGGCGGGGTCGGCCTGGATCTCACGCCCGCCCTTGGGCGTCTCGACGATCACGCCCGTGCACTCCACCGCGCAGTGCGTGGTGAGCCTGGTGATCTCGCTCTGGTAGTTGGGCAGGGCGCCGGTGCACACGACCTGGATGGGGTCGAAGCACGTGCCGTCGTGGATGTTGAGGAACGAAAGGCCGCCCTCGGCCTTGCTGTCGCGGCGTGTGCGCAGCCAGCCTTTCACGGTGACGGCGGTGCCGACGGGTGCTTTGAGTGCGTCAACGACGCGGAGCCAGGACGGGGAAGTCATGCGGAGTCCTTCGAATGAGTACGGGCGTGCGGACGGGCGATCACTTTAGGATGAGCCGCGGAACGCTTCGCGGGCAGAAAAACAGGCGTGCAGAAGCACGCCCGTCGTTTCGCGATGAATAGAGAACCGGCCGGCACAACGGCCGCCGGAATTACACCTTCTCCGACTTCCCGATCTGCCACTCCTCCAGGTCGATCGGGGCCTGGCGACCGAAGATCGTGACCAGGACGCGGACGATGCCCTTCTCGGGGAAGACCTCGTCCACGGTGCCCTCGTAGGACTGGAAGGGGCCTTCCTTGATCATCACGTGCTCGCCCTTGCTGAAGACGAGTTTGACGCTCGGCTCGTCCTCGGGCTTGCGCGAGTCCTTGAGCATCTTCTCGATCTCGTGGTCCTTCATGGGCGTGGGGCGGCCCGCGGTGCCCACGAAGTCGCCCACGCCGGTCGTCTCCTTGATGAGGAAGAAGACGTCCTGCGGGATACGCCCATCGAGTTCGAGTTTCATTTCAACGAAGGCGTAGCCGGGGTACAACTTCGTCTCGGAGATCTTCTGCTTGCCGTTCTTGACGGTCTTGGTCTTTTCGGTGGGCACCAGGATGCGCCCGACGAGGTGCTCCATCTTCTCGATCTTCACCTTGCGCAGGAGCGTGGCCTGCACGCTGCTCTCCTTGTTGGAGGCGACGCGCAGCACGAACCAGTTCATCCCATCGGCCTTGAGCGGGCCGTCGCTGGGGATGAGGTCGGACTTCTCGTTGGGGCGACCGTCCATGGGCGCGGGGGTGGATGGGGAAGTGCTGTCGGACATGGGTGGCCTCCAAACGGTGCGGCGGGCATGAGAGCCTGCCGCGGATGAACTTGATACGCAGCCAGAGGGGTTGCGCATCTCAAAGACCGGGTTTGACAACCGGCCTTGGGAGGCCTCCGGGGGCGAGAAAACTCGCGCCGGGGACCTGCCAAGGCCGGGGAATGGACAGACGGACAAGGGTGGGGCACACAAAGAGCCCCTCGGGATGTCGTGCCGGCTCACCTGCCCACGAACTGGTTGAGAAGCACCTGCTTCAAGATCAGGTCGGCGGTGAAGATAAGCGCGGCGATGAAGAACGTGGCGGAAATCACCACCAGTGTGGAATCCAGGATGACCTTGCGCGTGGACCAGTTGACCTTCCGCATCTCCTCGTCGGTCGCGATCAGGAAGTCCACGGTGGTCGGTCGGTTGCCCACGTAGCGGTAAATCAGGAAGAGCCCGCCGAAGACGATGACCGCCGCGGCGCCGGCCTGCACGTACACCCGCTGGAACTTGTACTCGGGGGCGGGTGGAGTGTTCACCTGGCCGTTGAACACCGGGTCGGACTCGGGCGTGGCGCCAGGGACGCTCAGCCGCTTGGTCTCGGTCGGAGTGTCGTCCTTCGGGCTGTCGAGAAGTATGTCGCGGACCGTCACGCGTGCGGCGGTCTCGCCCTCGGTCGCCACGCTCTCCACGGTCGCGGTGCCGATCTTGACGGCGCGGTTGTCGGACATTTCGAGCTTGGAGAGCTCGACCACCTGGCCGGCTGCGGGGAGCGAGCCGTGCACGTTGGTCACACGAACGGTCCACGCCCGCACGGGGGGGTTGTACGCGCCGAGCTGCCCCGCGGCCCACAGGGCGGTCGCGAGGAACAGTGTGCCCAGGGCAACAGCGGTGAGGACGCGGACCCAGTAGCCGCGGCCGGGCTTCAGGATGCCAAAGCCACCTGCCGCCTCCTTGGACGACTCGTAGGACGACCGCTCGCTGACGACATCGTCGGGGCGTTCGGACGCGGAGCGGACTTGTATGTCCTTGTCAGCCATGGGTGGTCAGCCGGGATGCGGGGAATCAAGAAGGCCGGGCGGAACGCCCCGCGAAGCACGGCGGGAGGGACTTGAACCCGCAACCTGCGGATTTGGAATCCGCTGCTCTACCAGTTGAGCTACCGCCGTTCGGAAAGGCATGGGGACCGGGCATCTGGGCGTGGAGCGCTCTGGCATGCGGTCGATGCCGCGCGCCCCAAGCCACGGGTGCCTTACTTGCGCTTGATCTTGTGCAGGGTGTGCCGGCGCACGCGGGGGCTGTACTTCATGAGGCCTTCCTTGAGGCCCTCGGGCATGCCGCCCTTGGTGTTGACGGAGGTTCGGTAATTGAGATCGCCCGTCTCGCTGCACTGCAGCCAGCAGAACTCACGGGCCATGGACTTCTTCTTTGCCATAACAGACACCTTTGCAGAACAGAGTGCCGGGGTGCTCCGGGGAGGGAATACCGGATCTCGGCACGCCCACACCCGCACACCAACGCTCGAGGACTCGCTTTCGAATCATCGCCCGGGCGTTCCCGCCCGGGTGATGGGTACTTCAGCCTTACTGGATGATCTCGGTCACGGTGCCGGAGCCGATCGTCTTGCCACCCTCACGGACGGCGAAGCGGACGCCCTTCTCCATCGCGACGGGCTTCTCCATCAGGTCGACCTCGACCTCGACGTTGTCGCCGGGCATGCACATTTCCGCGCCACCCATGAGCTTGACGCCGCCGGTCACGTCCGTCGTGCGGAAGTAGAACTGGGGGCGGTAGCCGGAGAAGAACGGGGTGTGACGCCCGCCCTCTTCCTTCGTGAGCACGTAGATCTGGCCCTTGAACTTGGTGTGGGGCTTGATCGAGCCGGGCTTGCAGATGACCTGGCCGCGCTCGATCTGCTCCTTCTCAATACCACGGAGGAGGGCGCCGACGTTGTCGCCCGCGCGGCCCTCGTCCAGCGTCTTCTGGAACATCTCGACGCCGGTGATCGTGCTCTTGAGGTTCTCCTTGGCGAGGCCGACGATCTCGACCGCGTCGCCGACCTTCATCACGCCGCGCTCGATACGGCCGGTGGCCACGGTACCACGGCCCTTGATCGAGAAGACGTCTTCCACGCTCATGAGCATGGGCTTGTCGATCTCGCGCACGGGCTCGGGGATGTAGGTATCGATGGCGTCGAAGAGGTCGTCGATGGGCTTGCAGGCCTTGTCGTCCTTGGGGTTCTCAAGGGCGACGACCTCCGCCTGGAATTGCAGCTTTTCTTCCGCCATCGGTCCAACTCCTCCCATTCGCTCGGCTGCCTTGCCGCGCCGCCCTGGCGGGGCGCCCTGGTACGCCCCGGGGCGAAGCCCTATATGGGATGTGGCTATGCGGGAGCAAGACCCGACGTGACGCGACCCGACCCCCCCGACATGCCGGCGGCGGGCCCGGAGGATCCGGGCCTGGCTGCGGCCCGTGCCGCCATGGTGGAGGTC
>CALLYM010000016.1 GCA_937858155.1 uncultured Phycisphaerales bacterium
ACGCTGATCGACACCGCGCGGAACATCGAGGCGATGGGCGTGGCGGCGTTTGTGGTGCGGGCCAAGCAGAGCGGCTCGGCGGCGTTGATCGCGCGGCACGTGGGCGTGCCGGTGCTGAACGCGGGCGACGGGCGGCACGAGCACCCGACGCAGGGGCTGCTCGACATCTACACGCTCTGCGAGCACTTTGCGCGGAAGGACTTTTCGCTCGCGGGGCTGCGGGTGGCGATCGTGGGGGACGTGAACGCGAGCCGCGTGGCCCGCAGCAATATCGCCGGGATGACGACGCTGGGCGCGGAGGTGACGTGCGTGGGGTCCCCCTCTCTTGCGCCCCGGTCGCTTGAAACACTTGGTTGCCGCGTGACCGACGACCTGGATGGCGTGCTGCCCACGATGGACGCGGTCATGATGCTGCGGATTCAGTTCGAGCGGTACGACAGTGCGCCGGGCGGTGCCGGGGCTGGCGACAAAAAGCCGAACGTCATCGCCAGCGTGCGCGAGTACCGCGCCCGGTATGCGCTGACGAGCGAGCGCGAGGCCCGCATGAAGCCCGGAGCGGTTGTCATGCACCCGGGCCCCATCAACCGCGGCATTGAATTAGATGCGGAAGTGGCGGACGGCGCGCGGAGCCTGATCTTGAAGCAGGTCACCAACGGGGTGTATGTACGGATGGCGGCGCTGCGGGGGCTGGTGGCGAAGTAATTCCTGTGTAGGCGAGCGGTAAAGAGAGAATGACCAACACACCCCCTCCATCCTCGACCCACCGCCTTCCTACCGACACCGATGATGGGCTTCTGCTCATCATTTCCGGTCCGTCGGGTGTCGGCAAGACCACGATCACGCGCGGCGTGGAACGATCGATCGCGGACAGTGTCTTCAGCGTCTCGTGCACGACTCGGGCGCGCACGGCGGTGGATGTCGAGGGTGTCGATTACCACTTCGTGGACGATGAGCAGTTTGAGGCGATGAAGGCGAAGGGCGACTTCCTCGAGACCGCGGGCGTTTATGGCAAGAAGTACGGCACGCCGAAGGGCCCGGTGCTGGAGCAGTTGCGGCGCGGGAGGCTTGTGATCCTCGAGATCGACGTGCAGGGGGCGATCCAGGTCAAGAAGCAGGTGCCGGACGCGTTCGCGGTGTTCATCAAGCCGCCCAGCGAGGAAGAACTTTTCCGGCGGCTGCGTGAGCGCAAGCGCGAAGGGGGCGATCAGATCGAGAAGCGGTTCAACGCGGCGAAGCACGAGATGCACCTGGCCGAGACCTGCGGCGTGTATGACGTGTTCCTGGTGAACGACACGATCGACCACTCCATCCGGCTTGCGGTGGAGGTGGTGCAGGGCGAGCGAAGGCTGCGGCGCGAACGCCGCCCCGGCAGGTAATCGGTGTTCACCGCCTGCGGCGTGCCGCCGCGAGTCCCAGGCCGCACATCACGAGCGTGCCCGGGGCGGGGACAGTGACCAGGAACGCGACGGCGTTGCCATTCTGGAAACCGTGGGCCGCGATGACATTGCCGTCGCCGGAAATCCCCTTCACTTGCCAGAAGGTCATCCCGGTGACATCCACTCCGGCGTCGGAGAGCACCTGGGAGAACAATCGCGTGCCGTGGGCCTGGTCCCAGAGGAAGGCGACATTCTGCGTGGTCGAGACAGCGGCGCCGCCGCCGATCAGGCTGCCATCGGCGCTGGTGGCGAATGCGGCGCCGGTGGCTCCTGGAATCGGTGTGTCGCTGTACGACTGGGAAGAGCCGATGCGGTTCCACCGGGTTGGTGTGGTGCCCTTGCTTCCGACAAAGACGTCGCCGTTGTCGCTGATGTCCCACGTCGATGAATTCTGGCCGCCCATGTAGTTGGAAAGCGCCTGGAACCCGCTCTGCAACGACCAAGTGAACGCGTACCGGGACGTTCCTGTCCCTGCGGTCTGTGCGATGACGAAGGACCCGTCATAGTTTGACCCGACGGTCGAAAGGATGGAGATGTTGAGCGGCACACCGTGGACGCGCCACGTGCCAGTGGCCGAGTTCCAGGCCGCGGACTGTGTGGTGGAGTTCCCGGGGAAGACAGAGCCCAGCACCCATTGCCCGTTGCCGGAAATCCCGTCGATCGCCGGTCCCTGCGAGAGGCCGCCCGGGATGTTGCCGAAGAGGTTGAACGTGTTGCTGAGCGTGTCGTACCGGTACCCCTGCGCGACGCCGGCGTTTGTCACCTGCCCGCTGATGTAGCGGCCGTCGGCGGATATGCCCTTCACGCCCATACCGCCGGTAATCCCCGCGGGCATGGGGAGGTGTTCCATCGCCTGCCCTGGGTGCCACACCCCACCGCGGGCGGGTGTGCCGAGTACGCGGCCGATCGCCGCCGAGCCGTCTGTGGAGACACCCTCGATCAGAAAACCGCTGGTGACGCTGAGCGTGACGGTCGCGTGCGCTGCACTCGCGTACGCGCCCACGCACGTGATAAGACCGACCATCCGTGCCGAGGCACGCTTGTTCGTGAGTTGCATGTCGCTCTCTCCATCTCGCGCCGGGCGCGGAACGGCATGCTACTCGAACGATGGAGGGGTCGCAAGAGTGGCGGCTGCTTCATTGCCGACTTTGCATTGTGACCGATAACGCCAAGGGCGTGGCGACCACGGGTACTTGGTCTGTCACCGCCGCCTTCGAGCCATCAGGAGGCCCGCCGCGCACAGCGCCAACGTGCCCGGCGCGGGGATGGTGAGGTCCAGAATGAATCCTCTTCGGGCGCCGTTCTGCGTGAGGTTTCCCGCGAAGATCAGCCCATCGTTGGACATACCAGTCACATTCACGAAGTTCAGGCCGGTGACATTGAAGCCTTCGCTCGCCGCGAAGTCGTAGAAACTGCGGGTGCCGTGGACCGCGTCCCAGATGAATGCCTGGTTGGTGGTGCTGGTGGAGGGACCACCTGCGATGATGCTGCCATCGGCGTTCATGGCTCGCGCGACGCCGATGGCGTTGGGGATGTACTGGG
>CALLYM010000017.1 GCA_937858155.1 uncultured Phycisphaerales bacterium
TTACGAGCCGCGCCACGGCACTTCGGTGCCGCCGAAGTCGATGCCCTTGAGGCCCGCGCGGGTGAAGCGGTAAAGACCGCCCGCGTACGGCTCGTTGGTGTTGCCGCTGACGGTGGGGGCCTCCCACTGGTTGCCGCTGCCTGTCGGGGCGTTGCCGCCGGCTGGGGCGTAGGAGATCACCGTCCACGCGGCCGCGGTGGGGTTGTTCGGCTGGAAGCCCTTGTTGCAGTCGCCCGAGCGGCGCTGCGACACGGACTGGTCGAACATGAGCAGCGGGATGCGGGAGTCGGCGTACAGCCAGGGGTACCAGCGTTTGCCCTGGTGGCGGGCCATGCTGTCGTACATCTGCACCTTCTGGCCGGGGAAGGACACGTCGCCCATGCGGCGTTTGCCGAACTTGTCGATCGAGCCGGGCACGTTCCAGTAGATGTGGTCGTTGGCCTGGTAGATCGCGTCCGGGCCGCCGTCGGGCGCGACCATGCACGTGGGAGACATGTACGAAGACGAGAAGGACCAGCGGCCGAGCACCGGGTCCGGCACCGGGGAATCGCTGTAGGTGCCCTGGGAGAACTTCGTCCAGTTGTCCGGACGCGTCCAGATGAGACGGAAGCGGTCCTCGGGGCAGACGGACGCCTTCTCCGGGAACTTGCCCGAGAGGTAGGACGTCAGCGTCAGCTGCGAGTAGGAGACGTGGGGGATGTGGTTGGCCTGGTCGCCGATGTCGTGGCCGGTGACCTTCCAGATGATGTCACGCTGCTGCAGCTTGACAGCTTCGAGGTCGTTGGCCGCGGTCTCGCCGGCGATCGGGCTGTTCGCCGTGACCTCGCCCGCCCAGGTGTTCGCGGTCCAGGAGTATGAGTAGATCTTGTCTGCGAAGTCGGCGGCGTACGTGTGGGTGGCCACGCCGTACTGCTTCATGCCGACGGTGCAGATGACCGCACGCCCGGTCTGCCGCCACTTGCCCAGGGCGGGCAGCAGCAGGCTGATGAGCAGCGCGATGATCGCGATCACCACCAGCAGCTCGATGAGGGTGAACGCTCGTTGCCTTGACGATGTCTTCATATTGACTCACTCCGCAAAGGGTGACCCAACACAACTTCAACCGATCCAAGCCCAGTCGCCACAGAAACGACCATGAGCAGCCTTGCTTCACCAGAACGGTGCGCCGTAAGGCCCGAAGGCACATTCTCATGCGGCTTATCGGCTGACACCAACAACATACCAGAATTCAGCCAAACACGCAAGCCAATGAAGCAAATCACGCAAAAAACAGGAAACCCCCGCGGGGGCGGGGGCACTTACACATCCGTTCGCAATCTGATAGGAGATTCATTGTGCCGATCAGGCACCGCGGAACGGCACTTCGCCGCCGCTGAAGTCCACACCCTTGAGTCCGGCCCGCGTCCATTGGTAGTAGCCGCCCGCGTAATTCTCCGGCGCATAATCCCCGCGGATTGTCTGGGGTTCCCAGTTGTTCGGCGGGTCATCCGGGTCATAGTTAATGATCAGATAGCCAGCGCTGTACGGGTTGGAGGGGTCAAAGCCGCGGTTGCCGTCGCCTGTCCGTCGCTGCAGCACGGACTGGTCGAACATCAACATGGGCGCCTTGGCGTCCTGGTAGGCGTAGAAGTACTGGCGCTTGCCCATGTGACGGGCGTAGCCATCGAACGTCTGGACCTTGCCCGACGGGAAGTTCACGTCACCGAGCTTGCGTTTGCCCAGCACGTTGTTGGCGGACGGATTCTGGTACAGCCTGTGCATACCGCCATAGCCCACCGAGTTTGGACCGCCATCGGGTCCGAAGGACGAAACGGTCATCTGGTACGATGACCCAAACGGCCAGCGTGAGCGTTGGGGCTGCGGGAATGGCGAGGTCGGCGTGCCGTCCCGGAAGGGCTCAACCTGCGTCTGCCAGCGCAGACGGTTTGTATCCTCAGGGCACACGACGAACTTCGCAGGCAGCACGATGGACATGTAGTCCAGCAGCACCAGGTGCGTGTACAGGATGTGCGGGATCCACGCCCCCTGGTCGCCGATGTCCCATCCGGCGCGGCGCCACACAATATCGCGCGCCTGATAGTGAGCGGCATCCAGGTCGGAGGTATTCGGGTTGAACAGTGAATACACGGGGCTGTTGGGCGCGATCGAGTCGTACCGGTTCGCCGTCACTGTGAACGAGAAGATCTTGTCCTGGTAGTCCGCGGCGTACGAGTGCGTCGCGGTGCCGTACTGCTTCATCTGCACTTCGCACACGATCGTGCGCCCGGTCTGCTTCCACTTGCCTAACGCGGGCAGCAGCAACGCAATCAGCAGCGCGATGATCGCGATCACCACCAGCAGTTCGATCAGTGTGAACGCACGCCCGCCAGCACCTACGCGACTCTTCATGGGCCGCACTCCTCGTGAATACCCCGCACGCTCGAACCGTCGCGATCCACCCACAGGCCGCCACAGAAACGGCCGTCGTGCACGTGAAGAGGCCCGACAGGCCGCCACCACATGCGTCGGGCGCCGGACTGGCACCCCAAATCAGCCTACCACATGCTCAAGAGCAGTGCAAGTCGAACCACAGCTACGGGCATTTCCAAGTGCAAAGCACCCCGCGTCGGAACGCGGGGTGCTGGGTCAAACTCGGTATGTTTGCAGGCTGTTCGGACTTACGAGCCGCGCCACGGCACTTCGGTGCCGCCGAAGTCGATGCCCTTGAGGCCCGCGCGGGTGAAGCGGTAAAGACCGCCCGCGTACGGCTCGTTGGTGTTGCCGCTGACGGTGGGGGCCTCCCACTGGTTGCCGCTGCCTGTCGGGGCGTTGCCGCCGGCTGGGGCGTAGGAGATCACCGTCCACGCGGCCGCGGTGGGGTTGTTCGGCTGGAAGCCCTTGTTGCAGTCGCCCGAGCGGCGCTGCGACACGGACTGGTCGAACATGAGCAGCGGGATGCGGGAGTCGGCGTACAGCCAGGGGTACCAGCGTTTGCCCTGGTGGCGGGCCATGCTGTCGTACATCTGCACCTTCTGGCCGGGGAAGGACACGTCGCCCATGCGGCGTTTGCCGAACTTGTCGATCGAGCCGGGCACGTTCCAGTAGATGTGGTCGTTGGCCTGGTAGATCGCGTCCGGGCCGCCGTCGGGCGCGACCATGCACGTGGGAGACATGTACGAAGACGAGAAGGACCAGCGGCCGAGCACCGGGTCCGGCACCGGGGAATCGCTGTAGGTGCCCTGGGAGAACTTCGTCCAGTTGTCCGGACGCGTCCAGATGAGACGGAAGCGGTCCTCGGGGCAGACGGACGCCTTCTCCGGGAACTTGCCCGAGAGGTAGGACGTCAGCGTCAGCTGCGAGTAGGAGACGTGGGGGATGTGGTTGGCCTGGTCGCCGATGTCGTGGCCGGTGACCTTCCAGATGATGTCACGCTGCTGCAGCTTGACAGCTTCGAGGTCGTTGGCCGCGGTCTCGCCGGCGATCGGGCTGTTCGCCGTGACCTCGCCCGCCCAGGTGTTCGCGGTCCAGGAGTATGAGTAGATCTTGTCTGCGAAGTCGGCGGCGTACGTGTGGGTGGCCACGCCGTACTGCTTCATGCCGACGGTGCAGATGACCGCACGCCCGGTCTGCCGCCACTTGCCCAGAGCGGGCAGCAGCAGGCTGATGAGTAGCGCGATGATCGCGATGACGACCAGCAATTCGATGAGGGTGAACGCGCCACGACGCGTTGCAAACTTTCTATCCATTGCATCCTTCTCCAGAGAGGCGTGCAGAGCGCACGCACCGGGCCACAGGGCCCACACGACTCGTTTCAGCGGCTCCTGCCGCCGAATCGCTAAGGGCGAGGGGGGCGAGTATACCCATCCACCCAGCGAGTGCGAATCGATCCGCACCCACGTGCCCATGGGTTCCGAGATTCCCGCCAGATAGGGGTATGTTCGGGCATTATGTCTGCAAAGTAAAAACCCCACGCGAACGTGGGGCGAATAGGCAGCACGTTGAGTCAGACGCTGGTTCAGTAGCGGTAGTGGTTCGCCTTGTAGGGGCCATCCACCGGCACACCCAGGTAGTCCGCCTGTTCCTTGGACAGCACTGTGAGCTTCACGCCCAGCTTCTCCAGGTGGAGGCGGGCCACCATCTCGTCGAGCTTCTTGGGCAATGTGTAGACCTTGCCCGTCTCATACTTGATGCCCGCCATCGTGGGCTTGCCGTTCGCGCTCGCCCACAGGTCCATCTGCGCGATGGTCTGGTTGGTGAAGGAGCTGCTCATGACGAACGAGGGGTGCCCCGTCGCGCAGCCCAGGTTCATCAGTCGGCCTTCCGCCAGCACGAGGATGCTCTTCTTGGACTTGGTGAACACGAACTCGTCGTACTGCTCCTTGATGTTCACGCGCTTCGCGGTCCCGCTCTTCTCCGCGGCGTACAGGCCCGCCATGTCGATCTCGTTGTCAAAGTGCCCGATGTTCGCGACGATGGCCTTGTCCTTCATCTTCTGCATGTGGGCCAGCGTGATGACGTTCATGTTGCCCGTTGCGGTGATGAAGATGTCCGCCGTTTCCACCACGTCCTCGAGCGTCGCGATCTGGTAGCCCTCCATCGCGGCCTGCAGGGCGTTGATGGGGTCGATCTCCGTGACGATCACGCGCGTGCCCTGCCCGCGCAGGGCCTGGGCGCAGCCCTTGCCCACGTCGCCGTAGCCGAGCACCACGGCAACCTTGCCGCTGAGCATGACGTCGGTGGCGCGGTTGAGGCCGTCGACGAGCGAGTGGCGGCAGCCGTAGAGGTTGTCGAACTTGCTCTTGGTCGCGCTGTCGTTGACGTTGATGGCGGGGAGTTTGAGTTCGCCCTTCTTTTCCATCTCGTACAGGCGGTGCACGCCCGTGGTCGTCTCTTCGCTGACGCCCTTGATGCCCGCGAGCATCTTCGTGAAGCGCCCCGGGTGCTTCTTCTGCTCTTCACGCAGCAGTTTCAGGATGACGGTCCACTCTTCGGCGTCGGTCGCCTTGGCGTCGGGCACCTTGCCTGCGGCCTCGAACTGCGCGCCCCTGTGGACGAGCAGCGTGATGTCGCCGCCATCGTCCAGGATCATGTTGGGACCCGAACCGTCGGGCCAGGAGAGGGTGCGCTCGCTGCACCACCAGTACTCGTCGAGCGTCTCACCTTTCCAGGCAAAGACCGCGATGCCGCGCGGGTCCGCGGGGCTGCCGTCGCGGCCCACCGCGACCGCCGCCGCCGCGGTATCCTGCGTGCTGAAAATGTTGCACGAGCACCAGCGGACGTCCGCGCCCAGGTCGACGAGGGTCTCGATCAGGACTGCGGTCTGCACCGTCATGTGCAGGCTGCCGGCGATCTTCGCGCCCTTGAGGGGCTTCTGCGCGCCGTACTTCTCGCGGAGAGCCATGAGGCCCGGCATCTCGTGCTCGGCGAGGCGGATTTCTTTCCGGCCCAGTTCGGCGAGGGAAAGGTCCTTCACCTTGAAGTCGCCTGAAACCTTGCTGTGGCTTGGACGTGTGGACATGCTGGTCATTCGTGAATCTCCTTCTGAGTGGTTGATGTTCCGTGATGGCGTGACGCCCAGACTTCTTACCCTTCGATCCTCCCGGTCGCGGCGAAAAGCCCCGGCCCCTTCGCCTCCGGTTCAACCGGGAGCGGCGAGTACCGGATATCGACAAACCCCGACGCGGACAGCAGGCTGCTCATGTCTTTCCTCGAGAAGCCCAGGTGCTTGTGCCCCATCGTGCGCTTGTACTCCTCGCGGTCGTGCGCGATCGTGTCGACCACAAGCACCACGCCCCCCCCGCGAGAGGACCGCAGGACTCTCCTGGCCTCCCTCAGCACCGCGATGGGCTCGTCCACATGGTGCAGGAGCAGGACGCACAGCGCCGCGTCCACGGCCCCCGCACGCAGGCCTGTCGCCTCCGCCGGCGCTTCGGTGAACACGACGTTCTTCGCGTTCTTCAGCCGTTGGCGGGCCGCCGTCATCATGGGCCCCGACACGTCCACCGCGTGCACGCGCTCGACGTGCGGCGCGAGCGCTTCGCTGACGCTGCCCGTGCCGCACCCAAGGTCAAGGGCTGTCCAGTCGCGCTGCAGCAGCGCGAGCATCGCCAGCCCCGTGAACCGCGGCCCGAACAGATCGGTCCTGAGGCTGTCCCACCCGCCGCCCAGCGCGCCGAAGAACGCCGACGAGTCTGTCCGACGCTGCTCCAGCACCGCGCGTGCTCTGCGGTCGTCCTCTGCACGCTCCGCTGACGCGACCGCACGCCCCCGCACCGCCGCCCACACGCCCCGCGCTTCCGGGCCCAGGTCGTCCTGCATCACAGAGAAGTAGGACGCTGTGCCCTCGCTCCGGCGCGAGACCAGCCCAGCGTCCGCCAGCACCTTGAGGTGCCGGCTGACCGTCGACTGCGGGAGCTGGGTCACGAGAGCGATCTCGCCCACCGACAGCTCGTGCGACTCGATCAGGCGCAGCAGCCGCAGCCGTGTCGCGTCCGACATCGCGCCGAGCAGGTCCGTGACCGGGATGGGGGCGTGTTGTTTCATCCGTATATCCGGATGAATGATATGAGACCGATAGCACGCGGTCAACCCCCTTGGAATGGCCGGGAAAGGGGAATTGCGGTCGGCTGGCGACGACCACAGTTCCTTCGCTCGCCGGTCGAAACGCGGCCCGTCATCCTACCGATCCCCAAAGCTCAATCCCAGATCGTGGTGACGTCGGATTCATCCTTCCCATTCTGAGTAATGATTGTGAGGTAGTTGTTTGCACCTGTCGGGTCGTTCGTGACGTCGTCAAAGAAGTGGCAATCCCACAAGCCAAAGGGCTTGCCGTCCTTGTCCTTCATTGTCCGGTCCTTGCCGTACGCGAGCTGGAAGTCCACGTGGTTGTCGTTGTACGCGATGTTCCCCTCCCAGGTCGTACGCCCGCCGTGGATGAGGAGAGTGTTGCTGTTGGGGTTCTTGTTCGTGGCGTTGCGGTTGGTCACACCCGCGATCTCTGGCCCGCGGTTGCCGAGTGCCGCCTCATCCGCCTGGAACGTGTTGCCCCACAGCGCCCGGCGTGCTCCGCGGAAGTAGGAGTGCGCGTAGGAGAAGTTGCCCTTCTTCCCGCCCGTGAAGTCCGCGCTGAACGCGGGGTCCCACAGCGCCTGCTGGGGCACCGCCGCCGTTGGCGGCATCGACTGCGAGTAGTTCGCCATTTCCACGATGTTGGGGTTGGATTCCGCGGGCGACAGGCACAATTGGGTCGAAAAGAAGCCGTTGTAAATCAAGATCGATGCAACGTTTGCCGTCGTGTCTTTGGTCTCGGGCGCGGTGTCTTTCGCGAGGCTGAGGGTGGTGTTGTTCTTGTCGTACACGGAGGGCAGTGGATATCTGTCCCCGTTGCTCTGCCCGGATAGCACCAACCCCTGATGGATTCCGCGCACCTGAGTCGCGTCCTTGATCTGCCGTGCCGTGGCCCTCGCCTTGCCCATCGCCGGCAGGAAGATGCCCGCGCCCACGCAGAACATCAGCAGCATCCCCGCCATCACGCACACGACGATGACGATGATCACCCCGACCTTGGTCTCTCCGCGACGCCGATGCGAGCCCGAACGTGCGACTGCGTGCATGGGGATATTCCTTGTGGGAGGCAACTGCGAGTTGCCCGAGTGAAACGCCACACTGCAACCGCACTCGGCAATATACACCCAGTCATGCGGTGCGTTGCGTAGCACGTCATCCCAAAGAAAAGACCGGGCCGTCCCTCGACGCAGCCCGGTTCTTTGCTCTGTCTCCTCCACCTTCCTTCTTGGCCTTACTACAACACATCCAACCCGCCGCTGCAAATCAGCTGAGGGTTTTGCACCATCTCTGCACCGGTCCTGCACGTCCAAACATCACCCAAACCGCTGATTTCCCCGCAAGAAGCCCGCCCGACCGCCGATATCTCCCCCATGGACGTCAACTCAATAGCGGCCCTCGGAACATCCATATCGCAGCAGACCCTCTCCGATCAGGTGTCGGTGCGTGTCGCGCGCAAGGCGCTGGACGCTCAGCAGCAGCAGGGCGACGCCGCGGTGCAGATGCTCGACGCCGCCGCCAAACTGGCCCGCGAACTGAACAAGGCCGCGCCGGGCCACCTTGACGTGACGGCCTGAGCGCCTCGGCACCCGACGTCCTGTCCACCCTCGCGTAGCCTTCCCCATGCGCGAAGGCGAACTTCTTCAACGCATCATTTCGCGCTCCGCCGACCTGCCCTCGCTCTTTCCCAACGTGCTCGTCGGCCCGGGCGACGACTGCGCGGTGGTCACTGCACCGGGTTCCAGTACGCCCCTGCTCCTCAAGGTGGACCAGGTTGTCGAGGGCCGGCACTTCACGCCCGAAACTCCGTACGACTTCGTGGCCCGCAAGGCCATCGCACGCGCGGTGTCGGATATCGCCGCGATGGCGGGCCGACCCCTGTTCACGCTCGTCGGCGCGGCGCTACCCGCAAACTTTGAGCAAGTCCGGGCCGATGCGCTGTACGAGCATCTGCTGAAGTGGTCCTTGCACTTTGGTTGCCCACTGGTCGGGGGCGACACCGCCGTATTCGACGCCGCGGGTGGTGGTGGGGCGTTGACGCTTAGCGTCACCATCGTCGGCACGCCGCACGCTACGCGCGGGGCCGTGCTCCGCAGCGGCGCGCAGGTGGGTGACGATGTCTACCTCACGGGCGCTCTCGGCGGCTCCTTCTTACGCCATGGGCCGCCCTTCGCGGGAGCGGGCAGGCACCTCACCTTTGAGCCGCGCGTCCGCGAAGCGTCATTGCTCGTCGAAGCCATCGGCCAGGACCTCCACGCCCTCATGGACATCTCCGACGGGCTCGGGCTCGATGCGGCGCGGCTCGCGCTGCGGTCCGGGGCCGCTATCGAAGTCGACGCTGCGAGCATCCCACTCTCACGAGGAGTGTCCGATCCTCTCCGTGCCGCGGCCGACGGCGAGGATTACGAACTCCTCTTTACTGTGCGATCAGGCGTAAGCGTGCCATCCGTGCTGGGCTCCACGCCTGTGACACGCATCGGCCGTGTGATCCCTTGGCAATCCTCGCGACCACGCTGCGAATTGCTCCACCACGGCGGGCGCACCGCCGCGGACGCGCTGGGCTGGGAGCACGCGGGATGACCACAGGCCACCACGCCATCGACATCAACGCGGACTGCGCCGAGCGTCCCGGACCGGCGGGCATCGCGGCGGACACACGCCTCATGCCGTTCCTGACCAGCGTCAATATTTCCTGCGGTGCGCACGCGGGAGACGACCAAACGATCCGCGGAGTGCTCCAGGCGGCCCACGCACACCGCCTCTCCATCGGCGCGCACCCGTCCTACCCGGACCCTGCGAACTTCGGCCGCGTTTCCATGCCCATGGCAGCGGCGGCGCTGCAGGAATCAATCACGGCACAACTCCGCCTCCTCCGCGCCCTCGCTGGCGAATCCGGCACGGATATCACCCACGTGAAACCCCACGGCGCACTCTACCACGACATCACGGTGAAGGAAGAGGTTGCCACCATCTTCATAAACGCGGTCAGGGCTATCTGGCTCAGCACACCCCTGCCGTTCCTCGTCACGCTTGCCGGGTCGCGTCGCCTCCACCAGTGGCGAGCCCAGGGGTTTGCCGTCGCCGCCGAGGCCTACTGCGAGCGCCGCTATCAGCCCGACGCCACGCTCGTGCCCCGTTCACAGCCCCACGCGCTCATTCATGATCCCGACGAAGCCGCGCGCCAGGCGGTTGATATTGCTGTGCACAGGTGCGTTTCCACGGGGGACAGGCTGACCCCCGTCCGCGCAGACACGATCTGCATTCATAGTGATTCGCCCAACGCGCAGGCGATCGCAGAGCATGTTCATACCGCGATTCAACGCGAGCTCATCCCGCTTCGGGGCCTTGGCCAGGTCGTCTGATGAGCTTACCCGACAGTCCCCCACCCGACCCATGCGAAGATCTGCACCAGACCCGCGCCCACCGGTAACGAGCTCAGGATGATTGCCACCGTCGCCAGCCGCCGCCCGCGGGCAACGCTCTGCCGCCCGATCCACTCACAGATCCCGACGACCACCACGATGCTGCTGAACTTCAGCAGGATGAGCCCCCAGTGCCCGAACTGCTGCACCAGGTGGTTTGCCACCGCGTTGACCTCCCTCCCGCCCAAGCGCCAGATAATGAAGTAGGTCACCATCACGTCCAGCGACGACGCGAGGATGTACCACGCGTAGTGGTCCGGGTACATCGCCTGCTTCCAGAGGACGCTGAAGGGCCGCGCCGGCGCAGGGACAGTGGTGTTGGCGGGTGCCGTGTTCATGCCGCACCCCCTTCTTCGCTCCCGTTGCCCGGGCGTTCCGCGACGAGCCGCGCGTACAAGCCCAGCAGCCCCCGCCCAGCCTGCCCGCTCCACGCTTCCATCTGCGCAACCGCCTGACGCACAAAGACATCATCCCCTGTGATCACACGCCACCCCTTCTCTTCCGCCGCCATCACCGTTGGCGTACGCCGGGGGCGGTACACAGTCTCGACCACGACGACCCCGCGCGGGCAGGAGTGCATGTCGTGGATCGGAAGCGCCGACTGATTCTCAAGCCCGCTCCCAGTCATTCCCAGCGGCGTGCACTGAATAAACGCATGGCAGTTCGCGCGCGGCAGGAGATGCAGCTCCGCGGACGTGATGTGGGCCCCCGGCACGGCGAACGTGGCCACTTCCGACGCGACCTTGCGTGCTCGCTCGCCGTCCCGGTTGTAGATGACGACGTGCGCGCCCGCCCGCGCGCACGCGTACGCCGCGGCCTTTCCCATACCGCCCGCTCCAATTACGCCGACCCTGGCTGGTGTCTCGCGGGAAACGGACAGAACGCCCGGCCCGCCCTCCAACACACCGACCACAGCTTCTACGTCTGTATTGGCGATACGGATGCGGCCGACTCGCCCGTTTTCCCGGTCCACAACGAGCGTGTTTGCCGCCAGGAGGTCCCGCGACGACCTGTCCATCTCCCAGCCCATTTCCACCGCGAGCCTCGCCAGGTTTTCCTTGTGAGGCATCGTCACGCTGGCGCCGCAGAAGTCCAGCCGAGGGTGCTCGATCAACTCCAGCACCGCCGCCCGGAAGCCGGCATAGGACGCCCCCGCGTCCGCGTAGCCCGCCACGGCGATCGGCACATACACCGCGTCCATGTTCATTGCCGCGAACCCCGCGTTGTGGACCAGCGGCGACAGCGAATGCGACACCGGGTACCCGATCACGCCGTAGACCTTTGTCGTGCGGCCGACCGACCTGAACCGGTACGCCCCGAGCAACTCCTGAAGTGTCACTTGACCCGGCGCCGTCGCGCCGCCTGCCCGCAGCGGCGCAAAGGTGAGGAACCCCCCCAACTTGCCCGCCAGCACCCGGCTCATCACGCCAAACTCGCCCATCGCGAGCGAGACCGTCGGCTTCCCTGCCTGCCCCGGGAGGTCCAATGCCTCCATCGCATCATGCACCGAGCGTGCCCGCCACGCCGCCTTCACGACGCCGCACGCCCCCTCGCCCGCCATCCCAGCCACCCGCCGCGAAAGATCGGCGGGCCGCTGCTGAAAGTCGTGCGTGGAGAGGATCAACCGTGTTCCCACTTCGCGGACCTGCCCCGCATGCTGCACACACAGCCTCACCTTCTGAGCGAGGTTTGCCGAACGCGAGAACGACGTCCACTCCACGTCCAGGTACGTCGGCGGATGCTTCGACGCCGCGCAGAGTCTCTCCAGCACCGCCACCCGCTCCGCATCCGGCAGCTCGCACTCGCCGCCTTCCGCGCTGCTCCTGCACGTCAGGATGCATGGCAGCGGGCACTGGGCAATCAACGATTCCACCCCGGCGAGCGTGGCCTCTTCAAAGTCGGGCAACCCGTCGATCCGAAACTCCACCATGTCCGCGCCCGCAGACTTCGCGGCCCGCGCGTCCTCCAGCGCCGCGGAGGTGTCCAGCACCGTGATGGGAACGCACACGTAACTCAACGTCCGAGGTTATCCGCGGCCCCTCTCCCTGCCACATGCCCGCTCGACCATGCCCACTGGAAGTTGAAGCCGCCGATCCGCCCGTCCACGTCCAGCACCTCGCCGCACAAGTGCAGCCCCGGGCACACCCGGCTCTCCATCGTCTCCAGGTGCACCTCCGAGAGCGGCACCCCACCGGCCGTCACTTCGGCAAACAGCCACCCCCGGGCACCGACGATGGGCAACGGCAATGCCGTCATGGTCTGCACGAGCGCCCCGCGCTGCTCGCGGGTGAGCGACCGCACGGTCGCGCCAGCATCCACGCCCGCCGCAGCGCACACCGCCCGAGCAAGCCGTTCCGGCAGCGACCGCTCGCTCACAAACCGCAGCACGGACTGCTGCGTGTGGCGCTCGAACGCGCTGCGCAAGGATTCCGCGGTTTCACCCGGCGTGAAGCTGATCGTGAGCACCGTGCCGGCATCCTCACGCCGCGCCGCGGTGAAGAAACGGCTCATGTCCAGCACGCCTGGCCCCGACAACCCCACGTGCGTGAGCAGCGTCGAGTTGGTGAACGCCTTCAGCCGCTTGCCCGACGACGACTTCAGTTCCAGGGTCGTATCGAGCGTGATGCCCGCCAGCGACGTCAGCCAGTGCCCTTTCTCCAGCACCAAGGGCACCAGCGCCGGGAACACCCCCCCGTGGGGCGTGATCGTGTGACCCAAGCTCCTCACGATCTCGTACCCGTGCCCGTCCGAGCCCGTCTTGGGGAGGGACTTTCCACCCGTTGCCAGAATCACCCGCCGCGATTCGACCACGCCGGCGTTCGGCCCCTCTCGCTCGATAAAGAAAACGTCCTCCCGTTTTTCCACGCGCATCACGCGCCACGGGTGGACGACCTCCACACCGGCGTCCTTCGCCGCTCCAAGCAGCGCCGCCAGCACGTCCCGTGCGTCGTCCGATACCGGGAACAGTTTCCCGGTTTCTTCCCGTTTGAGTTCCACACCCCGCTCGCGGAAGAACGCCACCGTGTCCTCGACCGTGAACTGCCGCAGCACCTTCTTGATGGCGTGCGGCGAAGACCCGGCGTACGCCGACTCATCCACGTGAAAGTGAGTGACATTGCACCGCCCTCCGCCCGCAACGAGCACCTTCGCGCCAAGCTTCGCCGCGGAGTCCAACGCCATCACCCGCGCCCCCGCGCGCGCAGCCCACATCGCCGCGAACAGCCCCGCAGCGCCCGCGCCGACGACAGCAATATCGCACCGTGCTTCGCTCACCGACGATCACCCGCGGAGCAGGCGGCCCGCCTCACGCCTGCTTCACCTGGATCCCCGCAAACCACTTCTCGCCGAACTTGCCGATCACCGGCAGCGGCTTCATCCGGTTGTTCACCACGTTGATGATTCCGAAGACGATCATCGTGATGTTTGCGAGCATCACTACCGGCCCCGCGACGCAATTGACGAACGGGATCGCGAACAGCAGGAAGCAAGGCAACAGACAGCAGAAGTGCGTCAGCACCTGCTTCGCGTGGTACAGCGCAAACCTGTTATCCTTCTGGATCAGCGGCACCAGCGCCACGATCCACACGATGTACCCGATCAGCGCAAGCACCTTCCCCTTCTCGATTTCTTCTGGGGTGGCGGTTTCCTCCCCAGGAATTGCGGCGGGTGCAGTGGGGGGAGCAGGGGGGACGGTGGAGGACGGGGAGTTGGGGTCGTTAGACATTTGCGACATACCCCCAGTGTACCAGAAGAATCCGCACCGTGCAGGGTGCGAACAATCCCGGCACATGCGTTCCCCCACCCGGCGGTCGTGCTGCTGCAACCGCTCATAGGAAAGGCCCAACACTCTGCGGGCGCCCATACTTCGCCGCCGCCAATCGTCCGTTTTTCCACCATGAACATCACCCCCGAAACCACCGCGACTCCCCCGACCTCCCCCGCGCCGTTTGACCCCAACAACCCGGATCTGTTCATCGACCGGCCCCGGTGGCCCGCCGTCATCGGCATCATCAGCATCTCCTGGGCCGGCCTTGGCCTTCTCTGCGGCGTCGTAGGCATGTTCATGCTCATGTGGATGAACACCGGCAGTTTCCGCGAAATGACCGAGAAGGGCATGGGCTCGCCGATGCCCGAGCTGCTCCTCCCGAACGTGCTGCAACTCACGCTCATGGGCATCGGAACAGCGTGGGCGGGGGTGCTCCTGTTCGCCGGGATCACCACGTTTGCGAGGAAGCCCACCGGCCGAATGCT
>CALLYM010000018.1 GCA_937858155.1 uncultured Phycisphaerales bacterium
CGCCGCGTTCGCACGCGCAGACTGCTCGTGGGCCTCCGCCGCGTTCCGCACCGCCGCCGCCCGCGCCCGCCCCGCTGAAATGAGCCCAAGGCTCGTCCCCACGAGCCCAAGCACCACCGCCGCCGCCACGGCCCCCCCCGCCGCCACCAGCACGCGGTTGCGACCGACAAACTTCCTCGCCCGGTACGCGACCGATTGCGGCGCCGCCGATACCGGTTCGCCCGCAAGGTAATGCTGCACGTCCGCCGCCAGCAACCCAGGCGTCTCGTACCTCCGCATCCTGTCCTTTTCGATCGCCTTCATCACGACCCAGTCCAGGTCCCCGCGTACCTCCGCGATCCGCTGCCCCGAGCCGGCGTGCGCCCGCCGAGTGTGCGCACCGCCCTTCCCCGCGCGTGAGAGACGCGTCGACGGCTTCGGGGGTTCTACTTCTCGGATGATCCGCCGGACCTCCTCATACGCGACCGAACGAAGCTCGCTCGCCGCAAAGGGCGTCTCCCCGGTGAGCAATTCGTACAGCAGCACCCCAAGCCCGTACACATCAGTGCGGGTGTCCACGTCGCGCTCGCCGCCCGCCTGCTCCGGCGACATGTACTCGGGCGTCCCAACAAACTGCCCTGCCTCCGTGAACGCCGTCCGCGCCGTGCCCCGGTGGTCTACCGCCTTCGCGATACCAAAGTCAATGACCTTGATGTGCGGCAGGCCGTCCCGGACCGTCACCAGCACGTTGCCGGGCTTGATGTCCCGGTGCATGACCCCCTTTGCGTGCGCGTGCTGCACCGCCTGGCACACCTGCACGAACAGCCCGAGCCGCTCGCCAACCCCCAGCCCGTGCGTGTCCGCGTACGCCGTGATCGGGACCCCGTCCACGTGCTCCATCACAAAGTACGGCCGCCCCGTGTCCGTCGCGCCCGCGTCCATCACCGTCGCGATGTGCGGGTGCTCCATCATCGCCAGTGCCTGCCGCTCCGCCTCAAAGCGGGCGATCACCGCGCGCGTGTCCATGCCGAGCTTGATCACCTTGAGCGCGACCCGGCGCCGGACGGGCGAATCCTGCTCCGCCGCGTACACCACCCCGAAGCCACCCTGCCCCAGTTCGTGCAGGAGCACGTACGGCCCGATCCGCGACCCGGGCCCCTCCCCGCCCTGCGGCACGGGTGCCCCAACCGTGGGCGAGGCCATGAATCCTGCACGCCGCTCGGACGACGTCAGCAGCGACTCCACCTCTGCCCGCAGCCCCGCGTCGTCCGCGCACGCATGATCCAGGTACACCGCCCGGCCCGGTGCGGGCAGCGCAACCGCCACCGCGAATACCTCCCGGACTCGATTGCGGTCGAGCACGCCCTAGACCTCCAGCTCCCGCGCGAGCCATGCACGCCCGTACGCCCAGAGCGAATCGACCCGGCGTGGCGAAGTCCCCAAGGCCTCCGCCGTGTCATCCCCGCTGAGGCCGGCAAAGAAGCGCAGACGTACCACCGCGGCGACATCCGGCTCCGCCTTCTCCAAGCGTGACAAAGCCTCGTCCAGCGCAAAGATTTCCGAAGGATCGCTCTCGACCGCGAGGTCGAGCACCGACAACGGCTCACGCCGGGCCCCCCCACCCCGTTTGACCGCCTTCTTCGCACGCGCGTGGTCGATCAGGATCCGCCGCATAGCCTCGGCCGCGGCCGCGAAGAAGTGTGCCCGGTTCTGGAACGGCACCTTCCGCCCGTCCGCGATCCGCAGGTACACCTCGTGCACGAGAGCCGTGGCCTGGAGCGAGTGGCCCTTTCCCTCCATATTCAGCCGCTGCTGCGCGATGGCGCGCAGCTGTTCGTACACCGCCTGGTACAACCCCTCGGGCGATTCGCCCGCGCCGGGCTCTTTCTTGGCTGGGGGGTCGCTGGTCACGGGAAATATTAGGAAGGAATGGCTCCGGCCCCAACATTCTTTTCCTGTCCCGTGCGCCCGCCTGCGCGGCGTTCCGCTCTGCAGAATGGGCGGACTGCCCCAAGTCCCGCCCCAGGAGAACCACCGATGACCGCACGCATACGCCTCCTCAGCCCCGCCCTCCTCGTCGCGGCCTGCGGCACCGCCCTGCCCGCGTTCGCCGATACCTGGGACAACAGCGCGGGCAACGCGCAATGGTCCACCGCCACCAACTGGGCCGACAACACCGAACCCACGATCAACGACGCCGTGGTGTTCCCCACCACCATCCCGCTGAACCAGTCCACCATCCTCATGACCACAACCGAGTTCACCTCGGGCATCACCTTCAACAACGACTACACGCTCCAGTCCGGCCAGATGTTCATCGGGCCCGGCGGCGTGGGCGTCGCTGGCGGCCGCACGGCGACCATCAACACCGTCATCAATGGCTCGAGCGGGCTCACCAAGACCGGCTCGGGCACGCTCCGGCTCTTGCCCACATCCTCGAACGCGTTCTCCGGCCTTATCAGCATTTCCGGCTTCAGCAGCACGCTGTATGTCCGCTCCAACGTCGCCCTCGGCAACACCGCCAACGACATCGACATCAACGGGGGCCGCCTCCAGCTGGACGGTGTCACGAGTCCCACGTTCCTCATCACGGGCCGCACCATCACCGCCGGCGCACTCGGGGGCACCATCGAGCTCCTCAACAATGCCTTCCTTGACCTCAACACGGCTCTCGGCGCCAACGCCAACCCCCTGATGTTCACGGGCAACGGCACCGTCGAGCTCAACAGCACCAGCACGCGGACCGGCTCCACCTTTGTCAGCGTGCCGCTGCTGCGCCTCAACAACGCGAACGGCCTGGGGTCGCCAGGGGCCGCCGTCCTGTCCAGCGGCGCGGTGCTCGAGGTCAATAATGGCAGCGGAGTCTTCACGGGCTTTGTCACTCCCAACACCGGCACGACCATCCGCGGCGGCACCGGCACTCATACCTTCGACGGCTCCGCCAACGTCAGCGGCGCAGTCTCGCTCAATGGCGGCCCCGCGTCCACCGACACGCTCGTCCTCGGCTCCAACGGCGCCAGCGTGTGGAACAACGGCGCGGGCGCTACCTCCGTCAACGTCGGCACGGTGCAGCTCAGTTCCGCCAACAACTACGTCGGCGACTGGTCCATCAACAGCACCCTCCAGCTCAACCACCCGGGCGGTGTCGGCACGGCGGCAAGCCCTGTCGTCGTGAACCCGGGCGGTGTGCTGCGCCTCAACACCACCGGCGCCCTTGCACGCGCCGTGACCGTCAACTCCGGCAACTTCCAGCTGAGCCAGGACGCGCTCCTGGACGCGAACGTGATCCTCAACAGCGCACAGTTTTCCGGCTCGGGACGGGTGCTGTCGCTCGACGACTGCGCAATGACCGTGAACTCCAGCAACGTGGTCGCTGCCAGCGGGTTCATCGGGCGCAACCCCGGGTCCATCGGCAGCGTGGTGCTGAACGGTCCCTCGCTCTGGAACATGAGCAGCAACTGCGTCGCCGGGTACTCGGGCCAGGGCACGCTGCTCGCGCAGACCGGCGGTGATATTTTCAGTGCCGTCACGCACATCGGCAGCCTCCCCGGGTCGACCGGCACCGCCACCGTCACGGGCACCGGCACGACGTGGACCAACAGCGGCTTCATGGGCGTCGGGTACCAGGGAACGGGCACGCTCAACATCCAGGACCATGCCAACGTGAGCACGGACAGCACGTTTGTTGGCACCGACCCCGGCTCGCACGGGGTGGTGAGCGTGGACGGTGTGGGGTCGCTCTGGAGCGTGGCCGGCAGCCCCGTCATCGGGGAGCATGGGCTGGGCCAGATGAGTATCACCAATGGCGGCCATGTTTCCAACCAGACCGGGCAGGTCGGCCGCATGGCGGATGGCACCGGCGACGTGATTGTCACCGGTGCGGGTTCGCTGTGGACCAACGCCAGCTCGCTGACCGTGGGCGGCAGTGGCGACGGCTCACTTACCATTACGACGGGCGGGCGCGTCACCAGCGATACGTGCACCATCGGCCAGAACACCAGCGGCGACGGCACCGTCACCCTCACGGGGTCCGGGTCCACGATGCAGAACAACGGGATGACTGTCGGGTTCCAGGGCGAGGGCACGTTGAGTGTTCTTTCCGGCGCGGTGGTGACCTCGCTGGGTGACTCTTCCATCGGGAATAACACCACCCCCTCGGGGAGCGTGGTGGATGTGTCGGGCGCTGGATCCCGCTGGCAGTCGACGGGCGAGGTTGATATCGGTGATGCCGGCCTGGGCCTGCTGCGCATCCAGCAGGGCGGGGCCGCAACCCTGGACGGGAACACGTTCGCCGGCTTGCTCAACGGGTCGCAGGGATCGGTGGTGGTCATGGATTCGGGGTCCACGCTGGACACCGATGCGCTGATCGTCGGGTACCTTGGCGGCTCCGGGAACCTCACGGTCACCAGCGGCGGGCACGCCACTATCGGGCAGGTCAGCATCGGCAATTCGTCGGGCTCGGGCACGGCCACGCTGGAGGGCTCGGGGAGTATCCTGGACGTGTCCGGCACACTCGAGCTCGGCTTCAACGGGTCTGGCTCGATGAATATCTCGACCGGCGCGAACGTCTCGTGCCTCGCGCTCTGGCTGGGCTCGGGCGCGGGTTCCACCGCGGACCTCAGCATCAGCGGCGGGCTCTCGCACCTTACCTGCGGGGTGTTCGGCGTCAACATGGGTGGCTCGTCTAGCACGTTCAGCGTCAACGGCGGCATTGTGATTCTCGATGGGAGCATCAGCGACGCGGGCTCGGGGACCACGACGTTCATCCTGGATGCCGGCACGCTTGACATGCAGAACCACTCCATCGGCGGGTCCACGCCGATCGACAACGCCGTCTTCCGGAGCGGGACGCTCAAGAACGTCTCGCAGATCAACAACGGCGCCGGGCTCACAAAGACCGGTCCGGATTACCTCTACCTCAATACGCCCAACACGTACTCCGGCACAACCACCGTCAGCGAGGGCACGCTTGCGCTGTACAACACCACCGGCTCCGCGACCGGCCTGGGCCTTGTGTCCATCGCCAGCGGCGGGACACTCGCCGGGCTCGGCAGGGTCAGCGGCCAGGTGCAGAACGCCGGCACCGTCGCGCCCGCCGGGTTTGTGGGGAGCCCCTTCGGCACGATGACGATTCAGAACAGCTACACCCAGGCCGCGGGCGGGGCGCTCAACATCGACATCGGCAGCACCGGCGCGTTTGACCGCCTGGTCATGACCGGCGGCAGCGCGACGCTTGCGGGCACGCTTAACGTGTCGCTGCTCAACGGCTACTCACCCGCGCCGGGCGCGGTGTTCAACATCCTGTCCGCGAGTTCCGTGAGCGGGTCATTCAGCACCACCAGCCTCCCGCCCCTCGCCGGCGGGCTCGCCTGGCAGGTTGAGTACCAGTCCAACGCGGTGCGGCTGATCGTCGTGCAGGGGTGCGACCCCACCGACTTCAACAACGACGGCCTCTTCCCCGACACTGCCGACATCGATGACTTCCTGTCGGTGTTCAGCGGCGGCCCCTGCTCCACCGGCGCCTGCAGCGACCTGGACTTCAACAACGACTCGCTCTTCCCCGACACGCTGGACATCGACAGCCTTCTCTCGGTGTTCAGCGGCGGGCCTTGCCTGATGTAGGGGCGGAGCTTCGGCCGAGGACGGGCTTCGCGCTGGAAGGTGTGAGGAAGGAAGAACCAGTGCGGAACGGCTGGGTGCTGTTGAGGGAGGACGAGTGGAAGGGGGAGCCGGTGCGGGGGAAGGTGTGGGTGATTTGGACGTTGCCATCGCGGACGGAGCCCACCCCCCTCTCCCTCCCTCTGGGAGGGGGGACGACCCAAGGCGCGGAGAAGGGTGGTGGCCGCGCGGCGTTGTTCGATGGGGCCTTCGGACACTTCCACGAGCTCGCGGAGGTAGTTCAGCGCGATCATGCACTGGGTGGACTCGGGCAGCTTGTGGAAGTACGAGATGTACCGCGCGATGTCGGGGCGGGCGACAGGGCTTCGATGAGGCGCTGGCCGGGCACGCAATGAAGGCCGTGCAACTGCCCTTTCGGTCGCCGAACCTCAACGCCCACGTGGAACGGCTCATCCAGAGCGTCCGGAAGGAATGCCTTGACCACTTCATCGTCATGGGCACGGGGCACCTGGACTACCTGCTCGCCGAGTACATTGACTACCACAACCGGCAACGCCCGCACTCGTCGCTGGACTTCGCAACGCCGATGAGCGGCAAACCACCCGAGGCACGCGTCGGGCTTGTCGTCGCGGGCACGATCCGCCGCCACGAGCGACTCGGGGGTGTAATCAAGCACTACACGAGGATGGCGGCGTGATGCACATCAGCCTGAGAGCGCCGACGATTTCGTGAGATTGAGTATTTGACCAGGACGGTCTTCGTGAGATTGAGTTTTTGACCAGGACGCACCTGCAACTACACGCACGCAGGGATGTGTTAGTGAGTCTACATCATTTCTGCGCTTGGTCGGTGGCCACACTCAGGGCAAGACGCCTTCGCAGACAAACCTGACATGCTATATGAGCACTTGGGGCATGCGTGAGTTCGTCGTCGCTTTCGACGCCGGTCCCGCCAGCTACGAGATCGGTGGCGCGCTCGCCGAGCCGACCCCGCTCGAGCTGGGGGTGTCGGTCGCGTCCGACACCGTCGAGTTCGCCACCATCAGCCTCAACGCCGAGCAGCGGATGCTGGTCGCCGCGCTCGCCGAGCCGTTGCTGCGGGGTCGCACCGACTGGCAGTCCGAGATCCCGGGCAACAAGGAGATCGCCCGCCGGTTGGGGTGGACCGTCTCCAAGTTCAACCGCAAGCTCGACTACCTGTGTCGTCGCCTGGCCGAGCAGGGCGTCGACGGCATGCAGGGCGAGTCGGGCGTGCTCGCCACTAGCCGTCGGGCCCGCCTGGTCCGCCACATGGTCGACCGCCGCCTGGTCGTGGTGACGGATCTGGACGCGCTGCCAGCGCCCCCCTGACGGCTCGATCCCATGACGGCGTGTCCCGTACCCTTGTCGGCCGTGGCCGTGGGTGGGGACGACGTCGAGGTGCCGGGGGTCGTCCTCGACCGCGTGATCGGTCGCGGCGCGCGCAACTTCCGTGCCTACGCCGACCTCGCCGTCGAGTACGAGGAGCGCGTCTGGGAGTCGAACGGCACCCACAATCGCGTCCTGCGCATGCCGAGCGGGCCGGCCGTCGTCATCACGCCGTGGAACACGCCCTTCATGCTCTCGACCTGGAAGACGGCGCCCGCGCTCGCGGCCGGCTGCACGGT
>CALLYM010000019.1 GCA_937858155.1 uncultured Phycisphaerales bacterium
GCGGGGATTGTGCAATTAGAGCCGGTCCCCAGGCCCGGGTCGCGGCCTTGAACAGGGGAGTCGCTCCCGGGGGAATTGGGACCGGCTTTCAGTCGCTGGGCCATTGCGCTGGTCTCGTTGTCCGTCAACCAACGAATGCTTGAGGTCCGGCCGTCAGCTCCCTCCACAAACCAAAATAACTCACGGCTGCCCGTCCGATACGAGACATACTTCGGGTGACACGATCCATAAAACGGGTTCTGAGCTTTCCAGGAATCGAGCGTCTCATTAAGCTTGGTCCACAGCCCTTTAGCCTCGTCCCCACACCAACTCACCCCTCCGCGCTCTCCGACCGCGAGAAGGCCTCCCTCGGACGTGAAGACCATGCTCACGACCTGCTCGTGCTCTCTCAACCGCATACGCACAGTCTCGATGTTGCACTCGCTCACGCCAGCGGAGGCGTAAATGCCAATCGCCTCGTCTTCGGCCCTGATTGGCGCCGGTGACGTAAGGGGTGAGTCCTGCGCGGAAGCCGTCTGAAATAGGCATGCGCAAAGCGCAAACAGCGCAGAGATGCACAACAGAGAGGACTGCTTCATGGTTTATCTCTTCTTTACGGGTTGACCTGCGCACGGAAGACCCACTTCCCGCCCTTGCGCTCCAGCACGACAATCGGCTTGACAGCGTCACGCTGCTCGTTGATGGTGATGCTGCCCGTGACTCCCTTGTGCCCGACCGTCTTGGCAATCTGATCGCGCACGGCCTTGCCGTCCGTGCTGCCGGCGTGTTCCATGGCGGCGAACAGGACGTTGGCGGCGTCGTAACCGAGGGCGGCGAGGCCATCGGGGACCTTGCCGTTGTATTCCGTGCCATAGGCGGCGAGGAACGCGGTGATTTCGGGCGTGGGGTTGTCGGGGGCGTAGTGGTTCGTGTAGAAGCAGCCCTCAAGAGCGTCGCCCGCGTTCTTGGCGAGGTCCTCGCTATCCCAGCCATCGCCGCCCATGATGGGCATTTTCATGCCCAAGGCGCGGGCCTGGATCAGGACATTAGCGACGTCGGTGTAGTAGCCGGGGATAAAGATGAGTTCGGGGCCTTTCTCGCGGAGGCTGGTCAGGCGCGCATTGAAGTCTTTCTCGCCCTTGGTGTAGTCCACGGTGGCGACGACCTTACCGCCCATCGCCTCGAAGGCTTTGCCGTACTCGCTGCTGAGCTGATCGGAATAGGCGCTGGCCTTGTCCACCAGCAGGGCGATCTTGCGGACCTTGAGGTCTTCGTAGGCGAACTTGGCGCCGGCGTAGCCCTGGAATGGGTCAATGAAGCACACGCGGAAGACGTAGTCGCCGACCTTCGTAACCTCGGTATTCGTCGAGGAAGGTGTGATGGTGGGCACCTTCGCGCGCTGGCAGACGGGCGCACCTTCCAGCGTAATGCTGGAAGCAACCTCGCCGAGCACTGCGACCACGTGCTCTTTGTCGATGAGCTTGCGGACCACGTCGCCCGCCTTCTCAGCCTTGCTCTCGGTGTCCTCGGAAGTAAGGGCGACCTTCATCTTCTTGCCGCCCAGTGGGACACCGCCACGCTCGTTGACTTCCTTCACAGCGAGACGGATGCCCTCGTCGGTCGAACGCCCGAACGTGGCTTCCGCGCCCGTGAGGGAGCCATAATGGCCGATCTTGATGACATCGGCGGAGGGTGCCGCGGCGCCCTCGGGCTTGTGAGCGGGGGCGGTGCTGGTTGAAGCAGGTTCGTTCTTGCCGCAGGACGCCAGTGCGAGCAGCGCACTCGCGGCGAGCGTGAGGGCGGAACGGGCGGTCAGCGCGGGAAGTGACACGGCGGGTCTCATATGCGGATCCTTTCGTGCAGCGGGCGCAAGGCCCGACGGCTCTCATGCTGGAAAACTGTACCGATTCCAAACGCACCCCCTCTGTTCGCATGGTGAGGGAGAGCTAAGGCTGGTAGGTTACACGACCTTGGCGGGCTCTGCACGGCCGCTACCGAGGTATCTGCGCTCGCTCGGCACGAATGAACCGGGCGAAATGCCACAGGGACGCTTGACCATGTCCTGTCATTCATGGATAGTGGTTGTCGGTAGGCTGTTTTCGTGCCCTCCCCCGCCCGCTCCCGGTGTTCATCCGGTGTATTCGAGGATGCCATCATGCACGTTGGTCGAACCATTGGTGTTTTGTTTGGTGTCGCACTGCTGACACTGCCCGTGATTGCCCAGCCCAGTCTCGTGGAGCACTCCCCCACCGCCGCCGTATTTGGCGAGCCCTCTTCCACGACCCAGCGCGAGCCTGACGTTCCTCGTGAAGAGGAGACCGTCGCCCTCTACTTCCGCGTGTCGTTCCAGTTCACGTACGACAACGTCGCTGTGTACTACACGACGGACGGTTCCGAACCTTCAGGCGCATTCGGTTCTCCAACGGGCACTACCCAGGTTGTAACCAATACCGGCGGGGGCATTACGTTCGTGCGAAACGAGTCTTCCGGCGGTACGCGCGACTGGTGGCGCGCCACGCTCCCCGTCGCCACTCGCCAGTACGGCCAGACCATCAAGTACAAGGTCTCGGCATGGAAGCCCTTCGTCGGCAGTGAGGTTTTCGCGTCCGGCGGCTTCGCCTTCTCATATACGAACAAGCTGGCTTGGCCCGGACAGGGCAGCGCATTTCCGGGCAACGACGACGCAGGCTACCCGCCCTTCTGGCCCTGGAAAGAGGAGGGCGTCGTCGGCAACAACTGGGTCAACGCGATGCTGGACGCAAACGGGAATTACTTCGACCTGTACTTCCCGGGCGCGGGCGGCGCGCAGGGAATTTCAACCAAGAACGAGGGGTACGTCGACGGCGCGGACACGTTCCCGGCGCTGCTGCCGACGGACAACCGCGGGCAAATGCACCTGAACCAGGTCCTCACGGGCATCCGTGTCGCGGGCACGACCTACTGGCTGAGCAATCAGAACGGGACGGACTACACGGGCCTCACGCAGAGTTACACCGCCGACAGCAACACCATCACCACCTCGCAGCGACTCGTCGCGGGCGGGAACAACCTGCTCGTGGAACAGGCCGACTTTGCCCCCAAGGGCATCTCGTACCCCGGCGGAGGCATGCTCCGCGGCATGGTCGTCAAACGCATGCGGCTGACAAATCAGTCCGCGTCCAGCCTCACCGCGAACGTCTATATGTACATGGACCCCGCGCTCAACGGCGGGGACATCCACGACTCGATGTTCACCGACGCCGCGCGCGGCGCGATGGTGGCGTACGACAACACCTACCGCATCGTGAACGGCACTGGCCCCATTGGCCCGAGCCAGGAATACAACCCGACCACCTTTGGTGGTTACGAGAAGAACGTCTCGTGCTACCTCGCCGCGGCGATGAAGGTGGGGCCCGTGGGGGGGGCGGGCGGCTCGATGTCCCCGGACCGGTGGAGCGACACGAGCGCCGACACCGACCGCGGATGGATCGGGCAGCAGGTCACGATCCCCGCGGGGCAGACGCGCGAGGTGTGCTTCCTGCTCGCGACGGGCTTCGACTCTTTCGCCGGCGCGACGGGCACGTACAACTCCCAGGTGGCTCCGGTGATCGACTGGTTCCAACTCGGCAATGTCAGCAGCCTGCTGGCACAGACGGACACGTACTGGCAAAGCTGGGTAAACGCGGGCACGACGGTCGACTTCCCCGATTCACGCCTTGCCACCCTCTTCAAGCGCGGCCTGCTCGCCACGAAGCTCCACATTGATGAACGCAACGGCGGCCTCATCGCCGGCTTCCGCAACGGCGCGTACCCGTACATCTGGCCCCGTGACGCCGCATGGGCCGGCGTCACACTCGCCCGCACCGGCCACCCTGAGGAAGTCTCTGAACTTGCACGTTTCCTGCGGGAGGTTGCTTACCGCGACTTTGAGTCCTGGGGGCGCAAGGGCTTCTGGAAGCAGAAGTACACCACCGACGGCTACACCGTGTGGGGCGCGCCGCAGGTGGACGAAACCGCCGTCGTTCCGTGGATGTGCAAGTGGTACGACGACGTGATGGCCGACAACGCGTTCCTCGCGCTCAACTATGCGATGGTGAAGGACGCCGCGATCGCGAGCAGCCAGACCAGCGGCAATGAGCCCGGGCGTCTGCGCCTTGACCCGGCCTACCCCGGCGCGCCGAGCGGGCAGGTGCTTATGTACTCCAACAACGTGTGGGAAGATTCGTACAACACGTTCCTGATGAGCAACGCGAACGTGATCCGCGGCCTGCGCGATGCCCGCGCGATTGCGAACACGCTGGGCAACGGCGCGGACGCGGCGGACTACCTGAACAGGGAAAACGGCCTGCTGCCGGGCTTCTACGGCAAGCTCGACTGGGACTGTGAGAATACCGACATTAGCCTGCTGGGCGTCGTGTACCCCTTCGAGGTCGTCGCCCCCTCGGACTTCCGCGCCCAGCGCATTGTCAACCGCATCAACGGAATCTGGAATCGCTGCAACGGCGGCGTGGCCACCGCCGAACCGTTGATGCGGTTCGGCGGCCAGTACCTCAACGACAGCAGCGACTATGTTGGCTTGCTCGACCGCTATTGGGGCGACGGCTATTGGGGCAACGGCGCAAACGGCCCGACGCCCGCGGGCCCCTGGTTCCTCTCCACCATGTGGTACGGCTGCTACTACGCGCAGCGCCAGGACGACAACCCCGGCACTGCCGACATTGACAACCTCCAGTACCGCGTCTCCCGCGCTGCCGACCACAACGGATTGTTGGGCCTTGGCGCAGAACAGATGGCCCCCTCCAACAGCCTGCTCTACGCCGGCCAACCCGACTTCTCGCTGCAGGCGGCGTGGCCCAACGCATGGGAGAGCATGTCGTTCTATGTCGACTCGCTCATGATGTTCCTGGACTACAGGCCAGACGCCCGGGCCGAGATCATGCACTTTGAGCCCAAGATCCCGTCCTCATGGAACACGATGACGTACCGCAACGTGGAACTGACCAACACCGCCGCCGGCCGCACGCACAGGGTGAGCGTGAACGTCCGTAAGGAGCCTTTGGGCGAGGTGCACGAGTTCACCAACCACTCCGGCTTCGCGCTGGGCGTCGAGACTGTGCTCCGCACCGACGTCAACGTCCCCATCGCGCGTGTCGAACGCAATGGCGTCGATATCCCGTACACCCGCGACCCCGTCACGGGGCGCGTCACTGTCGGCGTGCAACCCCTCGCCACCGGCACGGACGCCCTGACCACCGTCCGCGTCGTGAGCGCGTTGTGCGACTCCATCGACTTCAACAACGATGGCCTCTACCCCGATACCGCGGACATTGACGACTTCCTTAGCGTCTTTTCCGGCGGCGCGTGCTCGAATGATCCCAACTGCGCCGACATTGACTTCAACAACGACAGCCTTTTCCCTGATACCGCGGACATCGACGCCCTCCTTAGCGTCTTCTCGGGCGGCCCCTGTTCCCCCTGATCCATCATTTGCGATGACATCACATACCTCAAGAAAGTAAGCCCAAAGCACCACCACCTCGCCGGGTGTGGGCAAAGCGACTAGCGAAACTCCAACACTGACGTGCGCGTCACGCTCAACGCCCGCTCTCCTTGGCGTAAGTCGTCCACTGTGCTGTCTGCGTGCTTGAATTCCGTTACTCCACACGCCCCATTTAGGTAATCACACTTTCACACTGGGCAACCTTGTCAGCAAAGTGGTCATCCGCCTCCCTTGCGCGAGAATCAAGCGACCCGCCTTTCTTGCCGCAGAGTAGGATTTTTCTGCTACCTTTGGCGGCAGTACGCGTATTGCGTTGACCAGAAACTCCGCGCGGATCACGCGCGGTGCTCTCGTCTTTCCGCCGTACCCACCCGCACTCAAGGAGATTTCATGCGTTTTTCAAGCTCTGCGTTGGTTACTTCGTTGGTCGCTGTGCCGGTGTTTGGGCAGGTCTGCACGCCCACGTGGAATACCTCCGCCGGAACGCCCGGCACTACTACGGGGTACGTCGGTGCGTTCACCAAGTATCAAGACTCCCTCGTCGCGACCGGATCATTCACAGAAATGGCGGGTGCCGCCGGTACCAGCTACGTCGCGAAGTACAACACAGGCGCAAACGCGTGGTCTTCGCTCAGCAATGGCCTCACCATGGGCATCGGCAACGCCTTCGGGACCTCATTCGCTGAATACAACGGTGATCTTTACGTGGGAGGGTCGTACGCGTACGCGTCAAGCGTCCCGGATACTCGCGCGATCGCCCGCTTCGATGGCACCTCGTTCCACTCGCTGGGCACAGGCTGGGGTCCCGACACCGTCAACGCCGTGTGGTCGATGTACGCGACTAACGCGATAGGCGGACAGAACCGCCTGTACTTCGCGGGCACCTTCGACACTGTTGCTGGACAGCCTGCCGGCTCGGTCGCGATGTGGGACGGCACGAGCATCACGCCCATCGCGACGTCCATGACCATCACGGGCATTAACCCGTATGTCCCCGCGATGACCGTCTTCAATGACGGCCAGGGCGGGGGTGACCAACTCTACATCGGTGGCCGGTTCACGACGGTCAATGGCGTCACCGCGCCGATGGTCGCCCGCTGGAACGGCACCGCCTGGAGCGCCGTCGGCACCAACCTCACGCCCCGGAACGCGGCCGCTGATATTGACTGTTTCCTCGCCTACAACGACGGCACGGGCCTCGCGCTCTACGCCGGTGGCACGAACATGCGGGTCAACGCCGACGGCATCAACCGCAACGTCGTCAAGTGGAACGGCCTCACCTGGTCGGCGGTCGGCCAGCACACCTCCGGACGCACCTGGAGTCTGGCCGCGTTCAACGACGGGAACGGCACCAAGCTCTACGGTGGCGGCACACTCCCCGCGAGCGGCTACCTCTATCGAATGGACACGCCAAACACCTGGACAACGATCGGCGCCGGCGGCAATGCCAGTGTCTTCAACTTGTTCGTCGATGGTGACACGCTCTGGATCGGCGGGTCCTTCGGCACAATGGATGGACAGACGTCCAACCGCATCATCGCGTACACGGCGTGCTCGAACATCACGTGCGATTCAATCGACTTCAACGCCGACGGCCTCTACCCCGACACCTCGGACATTGATGACTTCCTGAGTGTGTTCAGCGGCGGACCGTGCAGCACAGGAACCTGCCACGATATCGACTTCAACAACGACGGTCTCTTCCCCGACACTCTCGACATCGACAGCCTGCTGAACGTGTTTAGCGGGGGTCAATGCCTGTAGTGAAGTCCCGACCACACGACTTGGGGCGTTCAATCGTGAGCGCCGATCCGGCGTGAAAGCGGTTGATCGTGCGTCATTTTTACTTGGTCGTTCCGCCATGGGCGGGTAGGATGGGCAATCCCACAAGGAGGCCGTATGCCCTATTCGACCACACCCGCCATCATCGTGCTCTGCATCTCGGCGGGCGGCGCCCTCGCCCAGCCGCTCAATGTGACGGTCACCCGCCTTTATCGCGACGGGGATGTCATTTCCACGCCTTCCAGCGAGTTCATCGGCGCGGCCACTTCTTTCGGCGGGGTTGCGGTCAACAACGCCGGCTCCGACCTTGTGGAGGTGACCACCAACGGAACCGACGCGAACACAAACCTCGTCGTGATGCGGGATGGCGTGCTGTTTGCGCGGGAGAACGATCCGGTGGGCATCGGCGCCGTTGCTATCTCCAGCTTCGACTCCATCAACATCAACGCCAGCGGCAATGTGGCCTGGAACAACTTCTTCCGCAACGCCACGACCAGCACCGATAGCGGCATCCGCTTCAACTCGACGCTCGTGATGCAGGAGAGCACGGTCTCGACATCACCCGCGTTCACGTCCCCCACGCCCTACATCGGATTCTTCGAAGTGAGGGGCGATGACAACAACGACTTCATGGTCATGGCCTCCGTGGATGACCCGGCCATCACGTCGACCGTTGACCGCGCGGTCGTGGTCTTCGACTACAACGCCGCCAACAACACCTTCACCGAGAACGTCCTGGCAAAGGAGGGCGACGTGCTGCCCGGCATGACCGCCGCGGTCGCCGACTTCGGGACGGCCCCGGAGACCATGGCGCGTTCGTCCAACGGTCTCCACACCATGTACGTCGTTTCGTCTGTCGGCGGGGCGCAGGACACAATCTACGACAACTCTGTGGCCGTAGTCCAGGAGGGCCAGGCCTCGCCGGTCGCCGGGCGCACCTACCTGTCGCTGGGGGGCACGCCCGTCTCGGTCAATGACTCTGGGGCGTATGCCTTTCGCGCAACACTCAGCGGCGACACGGCCACCGACTCGGTCATCGTGAAGGGCAACCAGATCATCGCGCAGGAGGGCAGCAGCTCACCCGCGATCCCCGGGTTCCAATTCACCGGCTTTGGAACGGGGCCCGTCCTTATCGACAACGACGGCGGCGTCCTGTGGTTTGGCGACTGGAACGACCCCGACCTTACCCGCGATCGCGGCCTGTTCCACGACCAGCAGTTGATCCTCCGCGAGGGCGACGTCGTCGACGGCGAGACGATCAACACGATACTGGGCGTCTCGACGGGGTACAACCAGAGTCCCGACGGCCGCTCCGTGATTGTGAAGGTCACGCTGGGCACGTCGACAGACGCGGTGCTGCTGCTGACCCTCGGCTCCGGGTGCGATGACATCGACTTCAATGCGGACGGGCTCTTCCCCGATACCGCCGATATCGACGACTTCCTCAGCGTCTTCTCTGGCGGACCGTGCAGCAACGACCCCAGCTGCCACGACATCGACTTCAATAACGACACACTGTTCCCCGACACACTTGACATCGATTCACTGCTGAGCGTGTTCTCAGGCGGTCCGTGCCTTTGATCGGGGTCTCTCCGTTGTCCTGATACTGCCGCCGGGTGTGGCAATTATGTGAGCTTCATGCGCGAGACTTCTGCATCGGCCGCAACCAGGCCCGGCACCTGTCCGAATGTCCTTCCTCTCGCCCCCAAAGACCTGGTGGTGGCTGTTCCATTTCAATCGATGAGGCCCGATATCTCATAGGAGCCCGCATGTCCTTCCGACACCTACCCGCCTGCCTCGCGGCAATCGCCTGCTGTGTGACCGCATTGGCCGCCGAGGCACAGACCGCAGCCTCCACCTTCCAATCCGGCGAGACGTTCTGGACACCGCTCGCTGCCGTGCCCCCGGCCGTTGAGGCCGCCCGCCCCTGGGTCCGTCACACCGGCAAACTGCTCGCACTCGACTTCCCCGCCATGAAGGAACTCCTCAGAGGTGCACCGCTCGAGTTCAGCGGTCGGCAGCGCGCGGTCGTCGCGCTTCCCAACCCAAGCGGTGACTTCTCCTACTTTGAAGTTGCCGAGAGCCCGGTCGTCAAGCCCCAACTGGCCGCGTGGATGCTCGCGCAGGGTGCAGAGGTCCGCACGTTCGTCGGCCAGGGGCTTGATGACCCTACGGCCACCGTCCGCCTGGACTTCACGCCTCAAGGTTTCCACGCCCAGGTACTCGGCGCCGCGGGTGACTGGGCGATCGACCCGTACTCGTTCCAGGACACCGCGCATTACACGTCGTACTCCTACCGCGGGCTGCAAGAGCCCGAGCCATGGATATGCCACAACGGCCCGGACAACTCGCCGCCCGAGCCAGAAAGCGCATTCCACGACCGTGCCACCGGCACCACGCTCCGCTCGTACGACATGGCCGTCGCCGCGACCGCCTCCTACACAAACTTTTACGGTGGCACAGCGGCTGGCGCGCAGGCGGGCATCGTCACCACCGTCAACCGCGCGAATCAGATTTACGAACGAGA
>CALLYM010000020.1 GCA_937858155.1 uncultured Phycisphaerales bacterium
GGATCGGTAGAGCATTTGCCGACAGTGTACTTCAGGCGCACCGGGAGGGGCTCATCACGACGCGGGATGCGGGGGCGTTACTAAAGGTCAAGGTGGGCAGTATCGGCGATCTCGCAATGGCGGCGCGTGCGCATTACCCCACTGGGCAGGAGGGTGAGGAATGACCTTCGCCCTCGACACGAACGTACTGATTCACGCTTGGTGCGACTTGCTTCCGATCGATGTTGCGCCAGGTTTTTGGGAACAGCTCGAATCTCTGGGTCGGGATGGAACCGTGATCGTCTCTGCGGAAGTGGTAAAGGAGCTTGAGAAGCGAGACGACGATCTGCTGAAGTGGGTGAAGGAGCGGGCTTTCATGCACCGCGAGTCTGAGGAGGACGTTCAGGACCTCGTGGGCGCCGTGCTCGCCGTGGAGGTGAACGAACACAGCCCGTCTCTTGTTGATCCTGACCGCCCAGACTCTGATGGCGACGTTTGGGTGATTGCGCTCGCCAAGGCTCGTGGCGCGACGGTCGTCTCTCAAGAGCGATCGGCTCCTTTGGCCAAGAAAAAGGCGAAGATTCCTGACGTGTGCTCCGTCATGGAAGTGAAGTGCATCAATCTCCTCGCGTTCATGCGGGAAGTTGGCATCAAGCTCGTCGCGGAGTGATCCGTTCTGAGTAGCTATCGCGTCACACTACCCGGGCTTTGACGATGGCTAGAGACGGGGAGAGCCTTTCAGGCCCAAGAAAGCGGTTGCGACATTGCGGTCGGGCGATGTCATAAACAGCAAGTGCAGTAGGTTTGACCTACCTCGCCCCCGCGCCCACGCTGATCTTGACGGGGACGAAGGTGGGCTTGACGCGTTTCTCGAACTCGTCGCGGTACTTGTTCATGATGGTGCGGATGGCCCAGTTGTTGCCGTCGGCGAGGCCGCAGATGGTGGTGCCGGGCATGGAGCCCATGGAGGTCGCGATCTCGAGGGCGAGGTCGAGGTCCTTGGTGCGGCCCTGGCCGTCCTCGATGCGGGTCATGAGCTGGTAGAGCCAGCCGGAGCCTTCGCGGCAGGGGGTGCACTGGCCGCAGGACTCGTGCTTGAAGAAGCGTGCGATGTTGCGGGCGACGGCGACCATGTCGGTGTCTTCGTCGAAGATAGTGGGGCCGGCGGTGCCCAGGCCCAGGACGTTGTACTTCCTGCCGATGTCAAAGTCCATCTCGGCGTCGTACTGGTCGGGGCCCAGGATGCCCATGGAGACGCCGCCGGCGATTGCGCCCTTGAACTTCTTGCCGTTGCGGATGCCGCCGCAGAGTTCTTCGACGAGGACGCGGAGCGGAATGCCGAGCTCGCACTCGTAGCAGCCGGGGCGGTTGACGTGGCCCGACACACCCATGAGTTTCGTGCCGTGGCTGCCGGGTGCGCCGGCGAAGGTGCTGGCGACGCCCTGCTTGAGGAACCAGTCCGCGCCGAACTCGATGATGCTGGGGAGGTGGCAGAGGGTCTCGACGTTGTTGATGATGGTGGGCTTGCCGAAGAGGCCCTTGACGGCGGGGAAGGGGGGCTTGATGCGGGGCCAGCCGCGCTTGCCTTCCAGGGCTTCCAATAGGCCTGTTTCTTCGCCGCAGACGTAGGCTCCTGCGCCGCGGTGGACGTAGCAGTCGACGGTCCAGGTGCCGCCACGCCCGGTGGAGGCGCCGTTCATCAGGCCCTTGCCACCGAAGATGCCCTTGGCGTAGGCCTCCTTGATTGCCTCTTCCAGGACGTGGGCCTGGTGGTGGTACTCGCCGCGGATGAAGATGAAGGCGGTCTTGATGCGGCAGGCGTAACAGGCGATGGCGATGCCCTCGAGCATGAGGTGAGGGTCAAAGTCCATGAGGAGCCGGTCCTTGAAGGTGCCGGGCTCGGACTCGTCGGCGTTGACGGCGAGGTAACGCTGGCCGGGGTCGTCTTCCTTGCCCGACTCGTCGACCTTGAGCTTGGGGAGGAAGGTCCACTTGAGGCCGCAGGGGAAGCCTGCGCCGCCGCGGCCTCGGAGGACGGACTTTTTGACCTCGTCAATGACGGCGTCGGGCTTCATGGCGATGGCCTTCTTGAGGCCTTCGTAGCCGCCGGTCTTGAGGTATTCGTCGATGTGGACGGTGTGTCGGCCCTTGGGGTCTGCGTAGGGCCAGGAGGGGATGCGCTTGAGAAGGATGGAGCCGCCACCGTGCGCGAGGCCGGCGAGGTTGGGGTTGACCTTGCCGGAGGGGCTGGAAGTGGTGAGGCCTTGGGGGTGGAACGCCATAGGGGTCAAGGATAGCGGCGGGCGGTGGTGGTTGGCGGGGCGGGTTGGATTGTGGTAGGCTGTTTGCGGTGAGGGTTGGTGGTGGGGAGCGGGGCAAGGAGACTGGATCATGAGCAGGTCGATCCGCGTGATATTGGCGGGTATTGTCGGTGGAGTGGTGATGTTTGTGTGGGGCGCGGTGGCGCACATGGTGCTGCCGATCGGTGAGATGGGGGTGCGGAGTCTGCCGACCGATCCGGCGCTCACGACGGCGATGACGACCAACATCAAGGAGCGCGGGTTCTACTTCTTCCCGCCTTATGACCCCAAGGACAAGAGCGACGCGGCGATGAAGGCGTTTGAGGAGAAGGTGAAGCAGGGGCCCAACGGCGTGCTGATCATCAACCCGGGGCCCGGCGAGGGGATGAGCCCGAAGAAACTGGGCGTGGAGTTTGGGAGCAACCTCGCGGCGGCGATGCTGGCGGCGTGCGTGCTGTCGCGGTATTGCGGCGGGCGTGTGTGCCGCACTGTGGCGGCGACGATGTTCGGCGGGATCGTGTGGCTGAGCGTGAACGTGTCGTACTGGAACTGGTACGAGTTCCCGTGGGACTTCACGCTGGGGCAGGCGTTGGACAGCGTGCTGGGGTGGGCGGTGTCGGGGTTCGCGATCGCGCTGGTGCTGCCGAAGGGGTGTTGCGGGAGCGGTGGGTGCAAGTGCGGCAACGGAGGGTGCGGGACGGGCGCGAAGGGCGCAGTAGTGGTGTAGAGCGATTCAGGCGTCCGGTGACCATGTTCTCAGGTCGTGGTCGTCCACGCGCAGGGCGGGTCCGCGTGTGCTCTTGATGATCCGGACACCTTCAGCGCGGAGGTGCTTGGCGTGGGCCGCGGTTCCGCCGGGGAACTTGTCGTTGAGTTTGCCGTCGTCCTTGATAGTGCGCCACCAGGGCGTGACGCGCGCCTTTCCCACCTTGCGGTCCCCTTCCGCGGCCTCGCCGATGAGGCGGACGAAGATACCGGTGACGAGGGGGCAGGCCATGTCGGCGCGTGCCCGCCGGGCGAGGGTGGCGCGGAGGGCGCCCATGGTGAGGAGCTTGCCCTGGGGGACCTTGCGCATGAGGGCTTCGACATCGGCGGGGTTTGGGATGAGGAGGCGCGAGCAGGCCTTGTACGCGCCCTTGCGCTGCGCGGGTGGCAGGTCGCAGACGGTGCCGTGGCTGGCGTGGGGGCGGGAGAGTTTTTCGCGTGCGGTGGCGTGGGCGGCCCGGCGGGGTTTTGAGTCCATCATGCAATGATATTGGTGGCATGCCCCTCAATAGGGGTTGTGGCGCTTTGGCGACCGTGGTATGTTGGTGCCGGGAGAACATGGGAGGCCCCGCCATGCGTTCCATCATTGCGACCGGTTGTGTTTCGCTGCTTGGAGCTGCGTTGTCGTTCTGTGCTACGTGGGAGTCACGGGCGCAGTCGTTCGTGAGTTACGACGCGTCGCTAGGGCTGCCCGAGGGGCAGTGCTGGGAGCTGCGCGAGGACCTCGATCCGGTCGTTCCCTACGGGTACGGGCTTGTCGGGAGTGACCTCCATATTTCGACGACCAACCTCCAGGCTTCGGGGCAGTTTGGTGGCGGCGCGTGGGTGCAGCGGACTGATGTCACGATCGACTTCAACCAGCCATGGGTGGTGGAGGCTCGGCTCAGGATCGTGAGCGCCCCCGACCACTCTGTGAACCCTCCGACGGGCTGGCCTCGCCCCGGGTACACGCTGGCGATTTATGACATCCATGGACGACTCTTCTGGGTGGGGCTGGGCAGTGGTGAGGTGTTCCTGTCGAACACGGCGTTCGGGCAGTATGGCACTTCCAACACGGTGACCACCGCGTTCAACACCACAGACGCGTTCCACACGTACCGCCTGACGCGCGATGCCGCGTCGGGCGGGGCCGTTCTCTTCATCGATGGCGTGCAGCAGCTCGTGATGCTGTCGCAGGGGCCGGTCGAGAACACGGGTGCGGTGGCGTACTTCGGCGATCCCACGTACTGGGCCAACAGCGACTCGTACACGTCGTGGTTCCGGTATACGGGCTCGGGCCCCACGCGGTGCTGCGATTCGATCGACTTCAACCGCGACGGCCTGTTCCCCGACACGCAGGACATCGACGACTTTCTGAGCGTGTTCAGCGGCGGGGCGTGCAGCACGGGGGACTGCGGCGACATCGACTTCAACAACGACGGGCTGTTCCCGGACACGGCGGACATCGACGCATTGCTGAGCGTGTTCTCGGGTGGTCCCTGCACGTAACGGCGGGTTCAGCAGCCGTTCTTCAGGATCTTGAGGCCCACGCGCTTCTCGAGTTCGGCAACGGGCTTGGCGACGAGGTCGTAGCCGTCCCAGTGGACGATGACGCAGCGGACGAGCTCGCCGGGGGCGAGCTTCTCGCGGCTCTGGACGAAGGTCACGCCGTCGATCTGCGGGGCCTGGGCGTAGGTGCGGCCCTGGTACAGCCCGCCGCCATCGCCGACGCCGGAAGTCTTGCGCCCTTGCGTGCGGAGCGGGGCGTCGATGAGGACGTCGACGACGTGGCCCTTGGCGCGCGCCTTGGCGTCGAGCGGTTGGTGCTCGTCGAACTTGGCGGCCATCGCCTTGTTGCGTGCGAAGACGACCTTCTGCTGCGCTTCCATTACTTCTTCGCGGCGGCGGGCCTTGGTCTCGGGCGCGACGGCGAGGCGCTCGTCCTTCTCCATCGTGCCGGCGACGGTGCCGTCCTCGCGCGAGTACTCGAAGACTCCCACGTTCTCGAATTCCATCTCGCGGACAAAGTCCACGAGCTCGCGGTGATCGGCCTCGGTCTCTCCCGGGAAGCCGGAGATGAAGGTGGTGCGGATGGCCATGCCGGGGACGCGTTCCTTGAGGCGGCGGACGACATGGGCCTGCTTCTCGCGCGTGACGTGGCGGCGCATGAGGTCGAGGACGCGGTCGCTGGCGTGCTGGAGGGGGATGTCGAGGTAGGGGAGGAGGATGCCGTCGCGGGCGAGCGCGGCGAAGGAATCGATGATCTCGTCGGAGAAGTTGCTGGGGTAGGCGTACATGAGGCGCAGCCAGCCGGCGCCGGATGTTTCCCGGACGGCGGTGGAGAGGTCCTTCAAAAGGCCGGGCAGGCCGCCACCACCCTGGCCCAAGCCCTTGCCGATGTCGTCGCCGAAGCTGGTTGTGTCCTGGCCGATGAGCAGGAGTTCGAACGCGCCGTCGTGGAGGAGTTCGCGGGCCTCTGCGACGATGCGGTCGGGGCCTTTGCTGCGCATCTTGCCGCGGATGCTGGGGATGGTGCAGAACGCGCAGTTCTGGTTGCAGCCCTCGCTGATGCGGAGGTAGGCGTAGTGGCGGGGTGTGAGGCGGAGGCGGGAGGAGTCGTCCTCGAAGTAGCCGACGCCTTTGGAGTCCTTGCCGTGGACGGTGAGGCCGGTGGTTTTGAGGCCGCGTTCCTGGGCGGCGACCAGGGCGTTGCCCGCGATCCAGTACTTCGGGGCGTCCCTGTCGACGCGTTCCTTGCGGGCTTGTTTCGTGCCGGTGACGGCCTCGACGATGCGGTCACGGTCGAAGACACCGACCATGGCATCGATGCCGGGGGCCCACTCGAGCATCTTGGCACGGTGACGCTGGACGAGGCAGCCCGCGACGACGACGCGCTGGACGGTGCCGGCTTCCTTCGCGGCGATCGCCTCCTTGATGACGCCGAGGGACTCGTCCTTGCTGGCCTCGAGGAAGCCGCAGGTGTTGATGACGACGGCGTCGGCCCCGCCGAAGTTGTCCTGCTGGCTGGAAACCGGGGTGAGGCCCGACTCGGCGAGCAGGCCCAGCATTTTCTCGCTGTCCACGAGGTTCTTGGGGCAGCCCAGGCTCACGAAGGAGATCGTGCGGACGGCGGGAATGGAGGCGTTGCTTGGCTTGGGGGACGCCTTGCGGGCGGTCTTGGCAGGGCTCGCAGGGGTGCGGGTCCTGGGCGCGGCCTTGGCCGTGCGCTTCGGGGCGGGTTTTCGAGGAAGGGGCGACACCGCCGATAGTAGGAAACCGTCATGAACGCCTCTGGGCACCGTCGCCAATGCTGCCAGTACCATCCTCTCCTGTGACGCAGCCGCCGGCCAACTCCCCCCATCCGCCTCACCCCCCGCATCCGCACCGCGCCGCGGCGGCGGCGATCGTGCGTGCGCTCCGGGACGCGGGTCACATCGCGTACTTCGCAGGCGGGTGTGTTCGGGATGAGCTGCTGGGGCTGGTGCCGAGCGACTACGACATCGCGACGGACGCCACGCCCGACAGCATTGCCCACCTATTCCCGCGGAGCAGCCATGTGGGGGCGGCCTTTGGCGTGATGCTGGTGCATCCACCCGGACGCGCGAGCAAGGAAGTCATCGAGGTCGCGACTTTTCGCACCGATGCGTCCTATTCCGACCGGCGTCGTCCGGATTCTGTTACGTTTTCAACGCCAGAGGCGGATGCGCAGCGGCGGGACTTTACGGTCAATGCGTTGTACCTCGACCCGTTTGAAACGCCCCGTGCCGGGGAGGGGCCGCTTCCCGCGGGATGGGGAACAAGCGGTGGTGGCCGGGTGATCGACTTCGTTGGCGGACTGGCGGATCTGCGAGCCCGGACGCTACGGGCGGTGGGCGTGCCTGCCCAACGCTTGGCGGAAGACCACCTGCGTGCGTTGCGTGCGGTGCGGCTTTCGGCGAAACTTTCATTCCAGATTGATGAAGCGACCGCCGGCGCGATCCGGGAACATGCTGCAGAGCTGAAGGGGGTTTCTCGGGAGCGGGTCGGCGATGAACTGCGGTTGATGTTTGCACACCCGAGCCGTGCTTCCGCGGCGGCGACGCTGCAGGCGTTGGCGCTCACGGGGCCGGTTCTCATGGACGCGACAGGACGTTGGACGGCGCCCGGGGGGTTTGGCGTGCTTGGCGGACTGGCGACGCCGGTGCCGTTTGGGGTCGCGGTGGCTGCGTGGGGTTTGGACTTAGGAGTAGACTGGCGTCAGCATGCTATACACAGCGAATTCACTGATGCTGCGCGGCGTGCGTTGTGCCTCTCGAACGAGGAGCGAATGCAGGTTGCGCAGAGCCTGAGCGGGCTTTCTTTCATGCAGTCTGACCAAGAGTGGGCGGCGTGGTCTGTGGCGAGGCAGAAGCGATTTGCGGTGAGCGAAGCGTGTGAAGCGGGATTGTTGTTGTTATCGGTCGTCAATCCAAGCGCTGCTGCTCGCGTCCGCGCGCGCATCGCAGACCTGGCACAGACGCCTGCCGGATTGGCTCCCGCACCGATACTGACGGGCGACCACCTGGTTGCGTCTGGGTACACGCCTGGCCCCAAGTTCAAGGCGTTGCTGGATGCGGTGTATGACGCCCAACTGGAGGGGCGGGTCACGAATCTGGAGACGGCGCGGGAACTGGTGGCAAAGATACGCGTCTAGGACCATTGCCGGGCTGTTTTGGGCCCGGGTGATTCCCCACACACTCGAGTCCACCCAGGTGGGTCGAGGCCTGATCAGAGAGGATGGCGCAATGAAGCATCGGAAGAACTGGATGGTTGCGGCGTTGGCGGGCGGGGCCGTCCTTCTGGGCATTTTGCAGGTGCCTGTCATGCCGGTCGCTCAGGCCGCACCGGCGTTCCCGGTGCCCGCGGACGAGGCCGAGGACACGTTGCTGATGACCAATGGGCAGGAGCTCAAGGGCAAGATCCTGTCGGAGACTCCCACGACCATCAAGTTCCGCCTGTCGATTGCGGGGATCACGACGGACGTGGAGTACCCGCGTTCGCAGATCAAGGAAGTGAGGAAGGGCAAGGCTGGCGGGGACAAGCCCGAGACTCCCAGGCCTGAGACACCCAAGGCCGATCCGGCGGCGGGCGAGGAGGCGGCGGCCGCAACAGCGGAGGCGCCGACCGATGCGACGGCGCAGGACACCAGTTCACCCGGTGACATCATCCCGGTGGACGGGCGTCAGCGGTATTACTACGCGGAGCTGACCGGCCGGTTTGGCGAGGACATCACGCAGATGGTGATCAGCCGCCTGCTGAAGGACGCGCAGAAGCAGAAGGCGGACGTGGTCATCTTCTATCTTGACGCGACGTGGAAGTTCCGCAACAGCGAGGACGGGAAGGACGCGCCGGACGACGTGGCGTCGTTTGACGCGATTTTCCGCTCCGAAGACATCCTTCCGATGCTGGTGGAGGGGGTTCCGAAGGAGTGGGACAAGGCCCCGAAGATGGTGTTCTGGGTGCGGACGGCGATGGGCGGGGCGGCGATGCTGCCCATCTCGTGCCCGAACATCTACATGCACCCGGAGGGGCGCATCGGCGGGCTGGGCGACCTGTCGTTCATCTTCGGCAGCACGGGCGACGAGGTGGTGCGTCAGAAGCAGCGTTCGCTGCGGCTTGGCCACGCGAAGGGCTGGATGCACAAGGGCGGGTACGACGAGCGGATCATGTCCGCGATGGCGCAGGCCGAGTACGTGCTTTCGATGCACCCCGACGGCACGCTGTACGAGGGCTACCCGGAGAACCCGGCGGACGAGCTCCTGACGGACGACGGCGAGAAGGAGAACGTGGACACGCTGGAGCAGCGCGTGCGTGGCGAGACCAACGACGTGCTGACGATCAAGCCGCGGATCGCGCAGCTGATGGGGCTCTCCAAGGGGACGTTCGACAGCAAGGACGACCTGCTGGCCGCGCTCGACCTGTCGGTGAACGCGGTGGACGTGTCGCCCAAGGCGAAGAAGATTTCGGACGGGTGGAAGGAAGAACTGGCCCGCACCCGGACGCAGCTCAAGAACATGTGGCGTGACTACCGCGAGGTGCGGGTGCAGCCCCCGGCCGAGTACCAGCAGCGGACCGCCGCGCGGGGCAAGCGGCGCAACATTCTCAAGCAGATGAAGAATGTGCTGGAGCGGTACAAGGAAGCTCTGACGCCGCCGTTCTTCCAGGAGTATGAGTTCCCCGCGCAGACCCCCGACAAGATGATCGAGTGGATCACGTTCGCGGACGAGCGGATCTGGATCGAGCAGCAGAAGGACAAGAAGCCCCCGAGCAAGCTCTGGCACTCCAGCCCCGGCAGCTCCGGATGGTGAGAACCCGCGGCGTGGTGGTCGTCGTCGTGGGCGCCGAGGCGGAGGATGGGGGAGGGCAGCGCGTCGGCGCCGCCGTGGGAGCAGCGCGGGGAGGTGGCGGGCGGTGAGCCGCAGCCAGATCACGCGCGGGGCGCGGGTCACGCAGTCCGACGTCTCCGCCGCCCGCCGCACCCCGGACGGGCGGCGCGACGACGACGGCTGCCCGATCCTGCACGTCGACATGGACGCGTTCTTCGCCTCCTGCGAGCTGCGCAGCCGCCCCGACCTCGTGGGCCTGCCCGTCATCGTCGGCGGCGACGGCAGCCGCGGCGTCGTCACCGCCGCGACGTACGAGGCCAGGAAGTACGGCATCCACTCGGCGATGCCGATGTCGCGCGCGAAGCGGCTGTGCCCCGACGTCGTGATCCTGCCGCCGGACTTCGCCCTCTACTCCGAGGTCTCCGCGGGCGTGATGGCGGTGTTCCGCGACGTCACCCCGCTCGTCGAGCCGCTCAGCCTCGACGAGGCCTTCCTCGACGTGTCGGGGGCGATCCGGCGCCTCGGCCCGCCCGCCGTCATCGCCGAGCAGATCCGCGCGCGCGTCCACGACGAGCAGGGCATCACCTGCACCGTCGGCGTCGCCCCGACCAAGTTCGTCGCCAAGCTCGCCTCCACCCGCGCCAAGCCCGACGGCCTGCTCGTCGTCCCCTCCGACCGCGTCATCGCCTTCCTGCACCCGCTGCCGGTCGGGGCGCTGTGGGGCGTCGGCGAGAAGACCGAGGAGGTGCTCGTCCGCCTGGGCCTGCTCACCGTCGGCGACATCGCGCACACCCCGCTCGACACCCTCGTCCGGGCGCTCGGCCCGGCGAGCGGGCAGCACCTGCACGACCTGTCCTGGGGACGCGACCCGCGCCACGTCACCCCGCCGGCGGCGGAGAAGAGCGTCGGCAACGAGGAGACCTTCCCGCGCGACGTCGACGACCCCGAGGTGATCCGCCGCGAGCTGCTCCGGCTCTCGGAGAAGGTCGCCTCCCGGCTGCGCGCCCAGGGGTACGCCGGCCGCACGGTCGTGATCAAGGTCCGGTTCGCCGACTTCAGCACGATCACCCGGTCGCGCACCCTGCGCTCGGCCACCGACGTCGGCCGCGAGATCTACGCGACCGCGGTCGCCCTCTACGACGCCCTGGGGCTGCAGCGCGCCCGGATCCGGCTCGTGGGCGTCCGGGCCGAGGGGATCGTCGACGCCGACGAGGCGCCCCGGCAGATGCTGCTCGACGAGCCCGAGATCGGCTGGCGGGAGGCCGAGCAGGCCGTCGACCGCGCCAGTG
>CALLYM010000021.1 GCA_937858155.1 uncultured Phycisphaerales bacterium
AACGCGCTTTACCGAGTCTTAAGAGCCCCGGATTGAAACTGCTCACCACGTTTCCACAGCCCGGCCCGAAGCGGCCGGCCACGCGCAGGCGCACAAGGAGAGGCCCATGAGTGTCGACATGTCGATGAACATCCTGATCGTCGACGACTACAAGACGATGCTGCGCATCATCCGCAAGCACCAGCCCGACGCCATCATCATCAACAACACTGGCACCGAGGCACGCGGCAAGCCGGGCAACCCTGAAATCGATGCCCTCACCTTCGAAGTAGGCCGCCCCAGCCAGGTCGACCAGCGCGGGCGCGACAAGTACCTCGCCGCGGAAATGTGCCAGACCACCTCGATGAGCGCGTGGGGCTACGCGCCGCTGGACTTCAACCACCGATCACTGCCCCAGATCATCGAGGACGTATGTGTGTGCCGGGCCGCACGGGCGAACTACCTGCTGAATGTCGGGCCCACCCCCGCGGGCTCGATCCGTGACTTTGACGCCGCCGTGCTCCGTCGCCTTGGAGACTGGGTGCGGCACTGCGGAAACGCGGTGTACGACGGCAGGGCAGGCGCGATCACCCCACGGGACCCGCGGGACGGCGCTCTGCTGGGAAACGGACGTGCGTGGTTCCTCGTTCGAGATCCCGGACGCCCGGCTGTATTCGAGGGAATGCCGAGCACTGTGAAGTCCGCACGATGGTGCGACACAAATGAGGAAGTTGCGTTTACCCAAGCGGGCGGAACGCTCAACCTCAAGACTACGCCCCCGCCATACGCCGTCAACACCGTCGTTCGGGTCATCGAGGCCTCGCTCACCTGATCGCTCAGGGCACCTACAACTTGCCTGAAAGTCCCTCCGCATAGCCGCCCCACGACCGCACACCGACACCGACACCCATGGACACCCTTCTAACCCTCGCTGACTCTGCAGGAGCCGCTCCCCACCCGGGATTGACGGGCGCAATCATCGCCCTCGTCACGCTCACCGCCATGGAGATCGTGCTCGGCATCGACAACATCGTGTTCATCGCGATTCTGTGCGGTCGTTTGCCAGAGAATGAACGCAACAAGGCCCGGGTGACGGGCCTCGCGCTCGCGATGATCACGCGCGTGCTGCTCCTGCTCACGATTACTTGGATCATGGGCTTGTCAGAAAAGAAACTCTTCACGCTCCCCCTGCTGGACCACGAGATGACCGCCAAGGACCTTGTGCTCCTGCTGGGTGGCCTGTTCCTGATCTACAAGGCCACCAAAGAAGTCCACGCAAAGATGGAAGGTGAGCACGATGCGCAACAGACCAAGGGCGTCGCGAAGTTCTGGCCCGTCATCGGACAGATTATCGTCATTGATATCGTCTTCAGCCTGGACAGCGTGATCACCGCGGTGGGCATGGCGAACGACCGCTGGGTCATGATTACGGCGGTCATCATCGCGGTCGGCATCATGCTGCTGGTGTCGGGCAGGATTTCAGCGTTCATCGACCGCCACCCCACCATCAAAATGCTCGCGCTCGCGTTCCTCCTGCTCATCGGCGTGATGCTCGTGGCAGAGAGCGTGGGACAGCACGTCCCCAAGGGCTACATCTACTTTGCTATGGCGTTTTCCCTCGGTGTGGAGGTGCTCAACATCATCGTAAAGGGCAACCAATCGCGAAGGTCCGCGGGTGCCCCGCACGCACACTGAGCACGCAAGGGTGCATAGCGCAACGCATGTCAAAGCCATGCAATCCCTGGCGCCGCCGGCTCAAGCGAGCCATGCTCGTCCTCGGGTGCGCCTACTTGGTTTGGTGCGCAATGCTCTTCTCCTTCCAAACCTCCATGCTGTTCCCGCGGAGCCTGCCGAATTCGCTGGGATGGGCAATGCAGACTCCCGCCGACGTTGAAGCTTGGAAGATCACAATCGGCGAAGGCGTGACGGTCGAATCCTGGTACGTGCAGGGTCGGGGCCGCACAGCGGAATCCCCAGGACCCGCTGTGCTGTACTTCCACGGCAACGCGGAACTCATCGATCACGTGCAGGACGTGGCCCGTTGGTACGCTGACCGTGGTGTGAGCGTGGTGCTGGTCGAGTACCGGGGCTATGGACGCAGCGGGGGAACGCCCTCGCAAGACCGCATCGTCACCGATTCTGAGACCCTGTACGACATGCTCGCCCAACGCCCGGAGGTGGACAAGTCCCGGATCTTTGTCCACGGTAGATCGCTGGGCGGAGGCCTTGCCGCCCAAGTCGCACAGCGCAGGCCGACCGCCGCGATCGTGCTGAACAGCGCATTCACCAGCGTATCGGCAATGGCGCGGGGGTACCTCGTCCCGCCCTTCCTGGTCCGCAACCCCTTGCATACCGACGATGTGCTGGAGCACTACCAGCACCCCGTGTTCATCGCTCATGGAACGCGGGACAACATCATCCCGTTCTCGCACGGCCAGCGCCTGGCGTCGCTCGCTCCTGGCGCTGTATTCGTCCAACTTGGTTGCTCCCACAACGACTTCCCAGGCGACGACACTTCGAAGTATGAGGAAGCCCTCGCATCGTTCCTCCGCGCGCACGGCCTGATGGACTGAGAGTCACGATGCAAGTGGCACGCCGCGCGGAACTCCAATGTCATGATTATCCTCCACTCATGACCTTCCGCGAACAGCCTATCCACCAATTCCTTGCGGACCTTGCGGCCAAACGACCTACGCCCGGCGGCGGCGCTGTCGCCGGACTGTGCGGCGCGCTCAGCAGCGCGCTTGCGCAGATGGTGGTAAGTTACTCCGTAGGCAAGAAGAACCTCGCGGCCCACCAACCACTGCTGGAGAACGCCGCCCACCGGCTCGAACGCGCCCGATCAATCTTCCTCTCGCTTGCGGAAGAAGATGCTGAGGCATACGCGCTGGTCAACGAACTCTCCCGACTGCCCGATACAGACCCACGCAAGGCCCGCGAGCTCCCCGCCGCCGCGCAAGCGGCCGTTGCCGTTCCGATGTCCGTCGCTGCGGCGGCGCTGGACACCCTGCGCCTCATGCGCTCGCTCTGCGGCACCTCCAACCCGCACCTGCGAAGTGACCTGGCTATCGCGGCGGTGCTCACGGAAGCGACTGCTCGCGCAGCCCGATGGAACGTTCTCATCAACCTATCCAGTCCTGTCCCCGGGCTGGACGCCGCGCAGCTTCGATCCCAAGTCGACCGCATGACGGATGATGCACGCCGTCTCTGCATGGACGTCGAGCGAGCGTGCGTGTAAGACTCCAGCACGAACACGCACGCGACCGACCCCGCCGCGCCGACACGCGTTTGACCCGCACCGGATGCCATTGCCCAGAACCTGTCACTTGACGTTGCACTCACCCCGCAGCATCCGCACGTACCACTCTGCAAGTTTTTCCGGCTCTTCCGTCTCGTGCGCCCACGCCTTTGCGCGCGCGCCCATAGCACGCAGCGCCTCACGGTCGCGCACCGCGTCCGCGACTCCCATTGTCAGTTGCTCGACCATCCCCTCCCCGCCTTCGATGATGATCCCGCCGCCGCTCTGGCGCAGCTCGGGCCAGATGTCCACTCCCTTGGTCGTGAGTATGGGAGTTCCCACCGCGAGCGCCTCCACCAAAGCAATGCCGAAGTTCTCCTGCAGCGTGGGTAGCACCACGAGGTCCGCCGCGGACAGCAGGCTCCACTTGGCCTCACCCGTCACCAGCCCCACAAGGTGGCACATGTCCTCCACGCCCAATTCTCGCGCAAGCCGTGGAAGATACTCACCAAATTCCGGCGGCTGCGCCAGCCCCGCGATGACGACGGTCACGGGCACGCCCATGGCCTTCCACTTTGCTGCTGCGTGGAGCAGTTTGTCCGGGCCCTTTTTGTAATTGAGCCGCCCCAAGAACACAATCACGGCGTTGGTGGTCCGGATCTGCGGGAACGCCGTCCGCGCCAAGTCGGGCGTAACTTCTGGGGGAGAAAACGGGCGAGGATCAATCGGCGGCGGCGGCCCGGACGTGACCGGTGCACTGCTGTACGCCCTCCCTTGATTCATCTCGACGCTGCCCTCAAAGTGCACCGTTCTCGCACCGTCCAGCATCCGCCGACCAACCAGCGCAAGGTGCAACTTCTTCTTTGCTGCACCCTGGGACATGCTCCAGTGGTCCAGCATCCCGTGCGGACTCACGACGTAGGGGCATTCAACGCCACGCGCGACCGTCGCCATCTGCACATTGGGAGTCGCCCACGGCCCGTGAAGGTGCAGCACCTCGGCCCCGCGTAGCACACTTTGCGCCACCCCCTTCGCATGGCGGGTGAGCACCTGCGTCACCATGTCACGCTCGGCCGCGTAGGGGCTTCGCCCACGCAGCCGCGCCAGCGGATCGTCCAGGTCCACGCGGATGCTCACGGGCTTGCCCTCCCGCACACTGCGATCCCAGAGCGACTCATCTGTCCAGAGATTCTGCGGAACGCCCGCGCCGCCCACGCGCCCGTCGATCTTGATCCACTGGTCCGTGGAGAGGTCGTCATCCTCGCACGAAATCAGCACCACGCGATTCCCCATCCGCGCGTGCATGGGGCAAAGCAGGCTGATGGTGTTCACCACCCCGCCGTCACGCCGACGCATCCACTTGAGGAACTGCACAATGCGCACGCCGCAAGGTAGCCCGCGCCGCTCCGCCACGCGCGGCCGCCGCCGAGGCGAAAGGTTGCGCTGTTCACGGCCCGCGACTGTCTGTTCACACCGCGAGCAAGGCCGGTACTCCCTGCGCCACCGGCACCATGGCTTCCTGCCTCGACGCCGCCACCCGCGAGTACAGCCGGGCGAAGCGCGGTGCGAGCACTCCCTCGTCGTACGTCTTGAAAACCCATGGGCGTGCAGCGGAGCCCATCGCCCGCTGCTTCTCCGGGTTCGTCACGATCGCCTGGACAGCGTCCGCGATTTCCATCGCCGCCTGCGCCACGATCGTTGCACCCCCGCTCGCTTCCACGTCCTGCCAGATATCCGTGCCCTTGGTCGTCACGACGGGTGTGCCGCACGCCATCGCCTCGATGAGCACCAGCCCGAAGTTCTCCTGGCTCGTGGGCAGCACGAACGCGTCCGCGTTCTGGTACAAACTGAACTTTTCCGCGCCCTTCACCTGGCCGACGAAGTGCACGCGGTCCTCAAGACCAAGCAAAGATGTGTGCCGCTGCAGGAAGCCGATGTAGTCCTCATCCCCCGTGCCGGCAATAACGAACTGGGCGCGGACACCGCGAGTGACCAGCTCGGCCGCCGCGTCGATCAGATGTTCCACGCCCTTCTTGTGGTGCAGCCGCGACAGGAACAGCACAACCGGCTCCCCTGAATTCCGCAGGCACTCAAAGCGGTCCCGCGCAAGGGCCCGGCCGGGGAGCTCCCGGTACGGCGAAAGGTCCTGTACATACGGCACGATCGCGCACGGCGTGCGGGGGAAGAACCGCAGGCTCTGGTCGTATTCAGCCTGCGCTGTACAGTGGATGGCAGCCGCTCCGGCCAGCATCCGACGCCCGCCCAAAAGCATGTATGCCTTCTTCTTCGCGGCGCTCTGGCGGACGCTCCACTCGTCGAGCATGCCGTGCGTCGTCATGATGTACGGAACACCCATCGACCGCGCCGCACGTGCGATCTGCAGGTTTGCGGGGCTCCACACGCAATGCAGGTGCACGACGTCGCACCGCGACAGTTCATCCCGCAGCGCTCGCATGGAAGCACGGCAGAGGAGGTCGCCCATCAGTCCCGCGCGAACCACTTTGATGACCTCGGGAACACCCGCACCCTTCACCGTCGCGCCCATCCAGGAAGGCGGTGTGTCGGTCGTATCGCACGTTGCGAGCACCGTCTCGTGGCCCTGCTCGGCCATCACCCGGCACGCGTCAAGCACAAAGCGCGGAACGCCCCCAAGGCGCGAGTCGGTGGACCCTACGTAGTGCAGTATGCGCATGCCCGGTCTCTCGCGGCACCAAGGAAGGCCTATCCAAGGCCACACTCAGTTCCGCGCCGGCGGCACGGGCTCCCATTCCCATGCCCAACCAGCAGGCCCGGTGAAGGGCCTGCCTAAAAGGTGAACCAAGAAAACCAATCCACCAGAAATCTGGCGAGAATTTCAGGACCTGTGCCAAAATTCACAACCTTCCGTCGCGGAAACTAGTCCTTCGGCGAAGAGGGTAAACCAACACAGCAGACCCTACTTAGTTATAGGACTATGAGTGAGGCACGCCCGGTACATCGCTTCAAACTCACCAATCAGTCGCTGCTCGTCAAATCGATCAAAAACCCACCTTCGACCAGCCTCGCCCATCGCCCGCCGCTGCCCGTCATTGCTCAGTAGACCCGCGACAGCCCGGGCAAACGCCTCCGGCGTGCGGTCGGCGATGATCGATCCCCCGCTTTTCTCCAGTTCGGGCCAGATATCCACCCCCTTGGTCGTCACGACGGGAGTGCCACAGGCAAGACTCTCGGGGAAAACAAATCCAAAGTTCTCCTGGCTTGTGGGGAGCGCGAAGACCTCACACGCTTGGTACAGCGAGACTTTGAGCGTCCCGCCGACATGCCCTGTGAATACCACGCGGTCGGCAATCCCGCGCTCGTGGGCGAGTTGGCGCATCTGTTTGTCGTAGTCGGCTTCGCCCGAACCCGCGACGACCCAAGTCGCGTCCAGGCCGCTGCGCGTCTCGATGGTCGGATCTTCGGACATGATCCCCAATCGCTGCCGCAACACATCCACGGCATGGCGGAACGCCTGCGGGGTCCGGATCAAAATCTTACCGTCGAGCAGATTGGTATCGAGAATTGGCGGCAGATAACCGTGGTCGAGCGATTGCAGGCCCTGGACCTGCGAGCCGGGATGCGGCTCCACTCCCACCAGTTTCACCCCCGGCCGGGCTTCCTTGAGACGGCGCCCGATGCCGGTGATCCAGCGGCACTCGTGCGTATCGGCCCGGCGGATCCGGTATTCGGAAACGAACGGCAGCCCGGTGCGCCGGGCCTCCTCGATCTGGCGCCGCACCTTGCCGGCGTCGTCCGGATGCACCACCGTCTGCCACCACTCGTAAGGCACCCTCTGGTCCGGCGAGGGCAGGCAGCCGAACATCGCGAAGAGCGTGTCGGACCATTTCATCGTCCGCGCATCGGCATCGGCTTCCCACACGCCCATGCCGAAGCCCTGCATGGCAAGCCGCAGGCGCTCGTCGCTCAAGCGTGCGGCGGCCTCCGCGCGCTTGCGGTCGGTGACGTCCCAGCACAGCATCAGGAAGCGCTGGTGGCCGGTGACCGAGTCGTCGACGCGATGGCCGATCGCCTGCACCCAGCGCATCGCGCCGGTGTCGGCGCGCAGGATCCGGTAAGTCTCCGCGTAGGTCGCCGACTCGCGTGCGCAGCGGCGGCTCTCGCCGAGCACACGCTCCGCGTCGACCGGATACAGGCGGTCGATCCACTGCGACAGGTCGAACCGCCCGT
>CALLYM010000022.1 GCA_937858155.1 uncultured Phycisphaerales bacterium
ACCCAGACGCCCGTTGCTGTTCGAGATCATCAGAAGCGCAAACACGCCGAGAACGACGCCGACGATCGAGAGGCCCGGGATGAAGCAGATGAGGCTGCACACAAGCGAGATGATCGCCATGATGCTCGTCTTCTGCTCCCCGAAGGGCTCGCCGGGGAACGGGCTGTACGCGGATGGTGCCTGGGTCATGGTGTGAGAATAGGTCAAAGGTTCCGCGCCCGTGGTAGCTTCGGGCGCGGCGTGCGACTGTGCTTCGTCGTTCCGCGCACGGTGTTACCCGATGCACCCTCGCACCGTTCCATCGCCCCTACCCTGTGCTGATGGCTGAGCGCACCCTCCAGGGCGAGTCCGCGAGCAAGGACCATGTCGTCGGGCTGACGGCCGAGCCGACGCCTCAACCGCAACCGTCATCACAAGATCACGCGCCCATCCTGTTCGAGGTCTCCACCGAGGTGTGCAATCAGGTCGGAGGTATCTACCAGGTCATCCGCAGCAAAGCCCCGCTGATGACCCAGCGTTGGGGAGAACGGTACTGCCTCATCGGGCCTTGGGAGGCGAGCAAGGCGGGCGTCGAGTTTGAGGAGGTGCCTGCCGAGGGCTGGCTTGCCGGGGCTCTGGAGGAGCTCCGCTCTCAAGGTCTGCACGTGCACCACGGGCGTTGGCTGGTGCCCGGACGCCCGCGGGTGCTGCTCATCGAGCACTGGCTGCCCGCCGACTACCTCGCGAGCGTCAAGTACCAGTTGTGGGCCGACCACGGCATAGAGACGCCGGGCGACGATTGGCTCATCAACTACGTGGTGTGCTTCGCGGAATCAACCCGACGCGTGCTGGACGCCATCGCCCGCCACAAGCCGGGCGGCGCCTCGGGTGGCGCACCCGTACTCGCGCACTTTCACGAGTGGTTGGGCGGGCTCGCCATCCCGCTGCTCCGGCGTCAGAACGTTCCCATCGCCACCGCGTTCACGACGCACGCCACGCTCCTGGGGCGATACGTTGCCGGCGCCGTCGAGGACTTCTATGACCGCCTGCCCTGGATCGACCACGAGGCCGAGGCCCGCCGGTACAACTGCCTGACGCAGCACAAGATCGAGCGCGCGGCTGCCCACGGCGCCCATGTGTTCACGACGGTGTCATCCGTCACCGCGGAGGAGTGCAACTTCCTGCTTGGACGCCCCGTGGACGTGGTGGTGCCCAACGGGTTGACGATCGCTCTGTACAACGCGGGGCACGAGCAGCAACGCCTGCACGGCGAGTACAAGGAAGTGATCCACAGGTTCACGATGGGGCACTTCTTCCCGTCGTACTCGTTTGACCTGGACCGCACGCTGTACTTCTTCACCAGCGGGCGGTACGAGCCTCGGAACAAGGGCTTTGACCTGTGCCTCGAGGCGATGGCGCGGCTGAACGCGGAAATGAAGGCCGCCCACGTCAACAAGAACGTGGTCTTCTTCATCATCACCAAGCGTGCGACGCACGCTATCAACCCATTGTGCATGGAAAAACGCGGCGTCCTGAATGAGCTCAACGAGGTGTGCGAGAAGATCACCTCGGGCGTGCGGTCGCGCCTCTTCCAGCGGGCGGCGGCGGGCGGCAAGCTCCACCTGGACGATCTTGTCGACGAGTACTGGATGCTGCGGTACCGGCGCAGCCAGCAGGCGATGAAGCAGAACGTGCTCCCGGTGGTCGTGACCCACATGCTGCAGGACGACCAGAACGACCCGGTGCTCAACCAGATCCGGAACCTGGGCCTGTACAACCGCGAAGAAGACCCGGTGAAAGTGGTTTACCACCCGGACTTCATCAACCCGCACAACCGGCTGTGGGGCATCGAGTACGACCAGTTTGTGCGCGGATGCCACCTGGGCCTGTTCCCCTCTCTCTACGAGCCCTGGGGCTACACACCGCTGGAATGCGCCGCCATGGGCGTGCCGAGCGTTTCCAGCGACGTCGCAGGCTTTGGACGCTACGTTCAAGAAACATACCCGAACCCGGAGCAGGCGGGGCTCAAGGTGCTGCGCCGACGCGGGCGCGGATACTTCGACGCCGCCGCGGACTTGGCGAAGTACATGCTGGACTTCTGCAAGCTCGAGCGGCGGGACCGCATCGCGCTGCGGAATGAGGTGGACAAGCGCTCCTGGGACTTTGATTGGGCGCGGCTCGGGAAGGCGTACCACACTGCCCACGAACTGGCGCTGGCGCGGTTCCGGGCGGAGCGGGAGGTTGTTGCCGACCAGCCCGCGGCGTCCATTGGTGGCGTGGCGATGGTGAGCGCGGACGACCTTGTGCGCGGCAACTCGTCTCGCGGCAAGCCTTCTGACCCCAAGACGGAGCCGAAGCCCCCGCTCAAGCCCGACAACAAGCCGGGGGGCAAGCCCGAAAACAAGAACCCGGATGCCAAAGCGATCCGGGCGGAGGTCAAACCGGTCCGGGCCACGGGCAGCGGGGGCACGTTGTGACCGCCCGCTCAAAGATCGATGCGGCAACGCCCGCATCGACCGCCGCGGCGGCGACCACCACACGCCCCCATGTTGAACTTTTTACCGACGGGGCGTGTTCGGGCAATCCCGGCCCCGGCGGCTGGGCGTTCATCCTCCGCCACCCCGCCACTGGCAAGGCCATCGAGCGCTCCGGCGCGGAAGCCAGCACCACCAACAACCGCATGGAATTGATGGCTGTCATCGAAGGCCTGCGTGCATTGACGAAACCTTCCCTCATCGACCTCACCAGCGACAGCCAGTACGTGCTGAATGGGCTCAAGGAGTGGATGGACCAGTGGAAGCGTCGCGGCTGGAAGACCGCGAGCAAGCAGCCCGTGAAAAACCAGGACCTCTGGGAAACCCTCGACCTGCTCCGCGAGAAGCACGACATCCGCTTCCACTGGATCCGCGGGCACCAGGGGCACGCGGAGAACGAGCGGTGCGATGAACTCGCAGTGGCGGCGATCTCCTCCCTCACCCCCGGGGGGAGGACCGGGGAGGGGTTGGCGTGAAATTCCGCTCAATGCTCGACTTCACCGGCCGACGTTTTCGGCGTGAGCAGCACTCCATCGAGTCAACCAGCGACGCTCGCTCACGCCGTGCGCTTGTTGTGTTGGCAGTCCAGCGATGGAATTGGAACTGGGAGGACGGCGGCCGCACCTCCCACCTGCGGGACCTGGATCACCTTGACTGGCTCGTCGCGTGCCTTACGTCAGACGCCGGTACAAACGAGTGCAGCGATCTGCGGTGCATCGCCGCTGAACTCAGTGCGATCATTTCGGATCGCACGAGCTACTTTGCCGATGGCCGGATGATGACGCGCGAAGCGGCGGCGCGCTATTCCAAACTGTGGGAGCAACTTGAAAAGTGTCGCGCTCGTTTGGACTGCTGACCGCCCCACAGCAGCCCTGCCTCTCAACAAGGAGTAAGAAAGAGTCAGCCGAGTTCCACGCTCCAATACGCGTGGTCCAAAAACGCCTTCCACGACCGGTACTTCTCGTGCCCAAGGCGCAGCGTGATCAGCGGATTGCGTTTGGGGCGCACCGGGGTTTTGACGAGTTTCATCCCAGCCTGCTCGGGCGTCCTGCCGCCCTTCCGCGCGTTGCAGCGGATGCACGCGCACACCAGATTCTCCCACGTGTCCCCGCCGCCGCGGCTGCGCGGGTTGACGTGGTCGATGGAGAGGTCGCTGGTCGTGTACGTCCGCCCGCAATACTGGCAGCGGTTGCGGTCGCGCGCGAAGAGGTTCCGGCGGTTGAGTTTCACCGACTGCTCGGGCAGTTTGTCGTACCCCAGCAGGCGGATGATCCGCGGCACCGCGATCTCCATCCGCACGGTCTTCACCCAGTCGTGGCGCTCGGGCTCAAACTCCCGCTGCAGCTGCGAGACCTCGAGCCACGACTCAAAGTCGTAGTTGACGTACTGCCCCGCGCCCTCGGTATCGCCGTTGGTATCGACCTGGATCACCTCCGCGATGTTGCGTGCCAGCAGGCAGAACGCACGCTTGGCAGACACCACTCGCATCGCTGCGTAGGCCCGATTCAAGACGAGCACCTTGGCCGAAAGGCCATCGGTGTGGATCGCGAGTGCGTCGGCGTGGTGATGAGCGAAGGGGGAGAGATGCCCCGGGCCTATGTCAGGCTCCAGTGGCTCGCCGTCGAGCCCGAGCAGTTCGTCGAACTGCCCGCTTCCGGGATGTGGATCCCGAGGGTGCATTGGACTCTCCATACCTATCGGACAAAGCCTAGCGAGGCTTGATCCGACCCACAATGGTACACCGGCATTCTGCTTCGGGTGTTCATGCCGACAGAGACCACCAAATGGCAGATCGCGGAGGATCGGAAAAGGTCAACGGGACGTGGAACGGGGAGGCGAGAAAGGAAAAACGGGAAGACCGCGCGAGAATTCGATTCCTTCCGTTCGCGCCGCGTTGCACCGACCCCCGCCGATTCTCCGAGATCACCTGTTGAGCACGTCCGCCGGCAGCGTACGTCTGGCTCGCTTGGGCTTGGCCGTGAGCGCCGGGGCGTGAAGGCCCAGCCGCGAGCGTTCCGCGGCACACAGCGCGATGGCGAGTGCGTCAGCGACGTCGGGCGGCTTGGGCAACTCGGGCAGCCGGAAGTACTCCTGCACGGCGCGCTGCATCTGGCCCTTTTCGGCGCGACCGGAGCCGGTCAGGAACTTTTTGACCTCGGCGGGCTTGAGCTCTACCACAGGCACGCCCGCCTGTGCGATGGCGAGCAGGATGACGCCCCGCGCGTGCCCCATGACCATCGCGGTCGCAGGATGGGCTGTGTGGGCAAAGAGCCCCTCCACCGCCACACAGGACGGCTTGAGACGAGCGATGAGCGCCCGCACGTCTTTGTCGAGCTCGACTAGGCGTTTGGACACGCTGGCGGTGTCGCCGGTCTCGTGGTCCGTGCGTGCAAGACGGAAGACGCCCGCTTCGACAAGCGCGGCGCGATCCCGACCGAACCGGACGCAGCCGTAGCCGGTGATGCGGAGGCCGGGATCGATGCCGAGGAAGGTCACCGGGGCCGCTCGCTGGGGCCGGAAACTTTGGAGATTGGAGAACGAAAAACGCTGGCGATGAAGACGCCGACATAGAGCGAACCGATTGCAACTACGGCGATGTTGGCGATCTTGAGCAGCCCGAGAGTGAACGCGAGCGCGACACCCAGCAGTGCGATGCCAAGCCCGATCCAGTTCCACCTGCTGGGTGTGTCGCGTTTGGGGACGACAACGAACAGAACAATCAATCCCAGTAACGCGGACGCACCGATCACACCGAGACACAGCAAGACTTGGCCTGGGTCCATGAATCATCCTCCCCGGTGCCAGTTCGTTCGACGAAATGATACGCCGCGTGCTGTGGCGATGAAACACATTGTGGAAAGCGGTGCGTTTCCATCACAAGGACCCGTTCAGCGTTCTTTTTCGCTTGGCTTCCCGGAATTTTCGTCGCAGAGCATCCTCCATCCCCCGTCTACTGACGGCCACGCCTTCGGCGTAAGGGCGTGAAAGCGTCGTAGGAAGTCGAGGCGTGAAGACTTGTCCAAGAGTCCGCAACATCACGAGGCGAGCGAAGTTCGCCGCTCACCCCTTATGGAACCGCTGCATCCACCAAATCACTTGTTTCCCGATCGGGTCGCACTCAATATTGACGCGGCTGCCGGGCGTGAGAGCCTTGAGTGTTGTTTTTTCGAGGGTGGTGGGGATCAACGCGATCTCGAACATCCCTTGCGATAAAGACCCGCCTCGGAGGGGGGAGCCAACCAAACCCGCCACAGTCAAACTCACACCGTCCACGCACACGCTCCCCTTGGGCGCGAGGAACTCCATGAGGCTTGCTTCCGGCTCAATGGTGACGCGCCACTCGCCCTTCGTTTCCACCTTCTTCACCACGCCAATGCCGTCGATGTGCCCCTGCACCAGGTGCCCGCCCAGAAGGGTCTGCATGGTTGCTGCGTGTTCGAGATTGACGGGCGTGCCAGGGGTGAGTTCGCCGAGGGTGGTCTTGCTCAGCGTTTCGGGAATGACATCGAAGACAAAGGCACCGTGCACGGAGCGCGGCTCCTGCGCGATGGTGAGGCAACACCCGTTGACTGAGATGGAATCTCCGAGAGCTGGCGTGTGCGCCCAACCCGCGCTGTCCACGAGCAGCCGTTCCCCGGACGCGTGCCTTTCCCGCATCCGAACCACCCCGACGTGCTGGACCAGCCCGGTGAACATGGGGCAAGTGTTGGGGCATTGGGCGGGGCGGGGCGGATGCCCCGGCAAACAAGCCGGCTTCCCGCTATCCTGTCCCCCTGTCCCGCACCCCTACCCGAAGGACCACGGATCATGGTTGTTGCTCCCCGCCCCCGCCAGGCTCTTCTCTCCGCCGCCGCCGTTGCCATTCTCTGTGGGCTGCCCGCCTGCCACCGCGGTGAACAGGCGTCACCCGCCGCGGGGAAGCCCTCGGGCGTGACCGTCCGCATGGGCGGTGCGGGCGAGGACGAGCAGAGCGACGCTTCCAACAACCGCCTGGGTTTCCCCGACCTCGATGGCGGGTGGCGTGAATCGGGCTACCGCCTCGACTGGGTCGGATACCCCTTCGTCGGCAACACCCAGGCCAACTCGCTGAAGCAGTTGGCGATATTCACGGACGCAGTTGTCGCTCAGGATTCTCGCAGCGTCGTGAGCCTGCTCGACGCCCGCACCGGCCAGACCAAGTGGTCCGTCGATCTGGGCACACCCCTCACCAAGTTCTGCGGCGTGACGCGCGACCCCGTCGATCCGACCCGCATCGTCGTCTCCAGCGAGGGTGAGGCGATCATCATGGCGGTGGCGAGCGGCAACATCATCGGACGGGAGAAGTTCGCCCGCGTCATCAGCACCTCCCCGATCGCTGAGGGTGGGACCTACGTCTACGGCACAGCCGTAGGCGAAATCATCGGGCACAAGCTCGGCTACGGCCTCAAGGGCTGGGGCTTCCAGGGCGTTGGTCCCATCAAGGCCAACCCGGTGCGCGTGGGCGGTGTCGTGGGTACGGTTTCGCAGGGCGGTGACGTCACGTTCATCGATGGGCGCAGCGGGTCACTCGTCGGGCGGGCCAAGATCTTCGGCGGCGTCGACAACCAGCCCGTGGCGGCGGGCGACTCCATGATCATCGCGGGGCTGGACCAGTCCCTCTGGTGCTTTGCCACCAATGGCCAGGAACGCTGGCGCGTGCGCACGCCGCACAAGCTGACCAATCAGCCCGCGGCCACGGGCACCGCTGTGTACCTTGACGTACCGGGTGACGGCCTGACCGCGTTTGACGCGGGCACCGGCACCACGCTTTGGAAGAACGCCAAGGTGCACGGGCGCGTCTTTGTGCAGAAGGGTGGAAACCTCCTCGTGCACGCCAAGGACACCGTAAGCGTTGTGGACGCGAAACGCGGCGACCTGATCCGCGCTATCCCCGTGCCCGGCATCGCCCGCCTTGAAGCCGACAAGCTTGAGGACGGCACGGTCTATGCCGTGAGCGATCGGAACGTGGTGGCGCGGCTGGTTGCAAAGTAAAAACCTGGCGATGTAGCCTATGTGAGTTGAACGCCGAGGCGACGCCGGTGACGCCTAACGTCCCGCATGTCCGCGTCCACCCCCCGCGACTTCACCCCGCCCGATCTCTCGCCCGTCCGCCGGGCACTGCTTTCCGTTTCGGACAAGACGGGGCTGGTTCCCTTTGCCCAGGCGCTCGCACGCCATGGCTGCGAAATCATCTCCACCGGCGGCACGGCGGAGGCCCTCAAGAAGGCCGGGCTCAAGGTCACGACCATCGAGTCCGTGACCGGATTCCCGGAAATGATGGATGGGCGCGTCAAGACGCTCCACCCCAAGGTCCACGGCGGGCTCCTCGCGCTGCGCGACGTGCCCTCCCACGCCGCGGCCATGAAGGAGCATGCCATCGGCGCGATCGATCTGGTGTGTGTGAACCTATACCCGTTTGAGCAGACGGTGGCACGGGCAGACTGCACGCGGGAACAGGCGATCGAGAACATCGACATCGGCGGGCCCAGCATGATCCGCTCGGGAGCAAAGAACCACGCGTACGTGGCGGTTGTGACATCGCCGACGCAGTATGGGCGCGTGGAGGCCGAACTCTCGCAGCACAAGGGCAGCACGTCCCTCGCCCTGCGTGAATCGCTCGCGGGCGAAGCGTACAGCGCCACCGCGCGGTACGACGCCGCCATCACGGCTTACCTCACCAACCGGCGCGATACCCACTTCTCGCCCTTGCTCAACGTCAGTCTTGTGAAAATAGACGACCTGCGCTACGGCGAGAACCCGCACCAGCGGGCGGCGCTGTACCGGCTATCGAGCCGGCGTGTAGGGAACGCGGGGCCCAGCCTCACAACGGCGGAACAACTGCACGGGAAAGAACTGTCGTACAACAACATCAACGACGGCGCGGCGGCCCTGGAGTTGGCGCTTGCGCTCCTTCGCGTGGAGCCCCATCAGGCGGGAGCATGCGTCATCAAGCACACCAACCCCTGCGGGTGCGCGATCGCTCCCAATGCACGCGATGCTATCGACATGGCCATAGCGGGCGATCCGATCGCTGCCTACGGCGGCATCCTCGCCCTCAACCGCACCGTAGACGCTCACGCCGCGGAGCGCCTGACGCACAAGGACAACTTCTTCGAGGTGATCATCGCGCCGGCGTACTCGGCGGAGGCGCTGGTGCTGCTGCGTGCACGGTGGGCGAACGTGCGGCTGCTCGCCCTGCACCAGGACGAACGCGCTGACGCCGATGGGCGTGACGCCATGCTCATCGGCGCGGGCGGCGATCCCACGTCTCAGGATCAACTCGAGTTCCGCAGCATCCCCGGCGGCGTGCTGGTGCAGGACCGCGATCTATTGCTGGCCCCGCCCGAGAAACTCGAGCGCAAGGCAGGCCCCAAGCCAACTCCCGACCAACTCCGCGCCGCGCGGTTCCTGGAAGCTACGGGGCGCTTCCTGTTCAGCAACGCCATCGTGCTGGGCGGCGGCGTGCCCGGCCATGCGGGCGTCCGCATGTTCGGCGCGGGCGCGGGGCAGATGGACCGCGTGACCAGCTGCCGCCTCGCGGTGGAGAAAGCAGGCCCGCTCGCACGCGGCGCGGTTGCGTTCAGCGACGCGTTCTTCCCCTTCGCGGACGGGCCTGAAATCCTCATCAACTCGGGTGTGCAGGTGATCGTGCACCCGGGCGGCAGTAAGCGGGATGACGAGACCTTTGCATTGTGCGACAAGCACGGGGTGACATGCCTAGTGTCGGGCCTGAGGCACTTCAGGCACTGACCATCTTCCCCAGCAGAGGGAGGACAATCTACGCGCCCAGCGCCGCCTTCCCCCACGGAATATCAAACCGTTCCCGCGTCGTGCTGTACGTCCGTCCGCCCATGCGGCCGATCGCGTCGAGCAGCGCTGGGTCCACGTGGAACCGCTCGTTGACAACCTTCTCGTCCGCGTGGATATGCACGACCTCGCCGATCACGATGTTCCCACCGCTGGGCTGCCCGGGGTTTGTGCGAACAACCTGCACTGTTCGGCACTCAAACGCGATGGGACACTCCGCCACTCGCGGCGGCTTCACCACGCTGCTCGTTGTCGGCGTCAGCCCCGAGAGGTCAAATTCACTCTGGCCGTACGCCAGTTCCTCCGCGCACGCCGCCATGCGTTGGGCGATCGCGTGCGGCACGATGTTCACGACAAACTCACCGGTGCCCCCTTCGTGCACGGGCTTTGCGTTCCGCAAAGAGTCCTTCTCGCTCCCATCGGGCTTGTTTGCGGGGCAGAAAAGGAGCGTCATGGGGTTGCTGCCCACGCCCGCAAAGAACGAGAAGGGCGCGAGGTTGAACGCACGCCCGCCCACAAGCCCGGCGCCCGACGGCGCAACCGTGCTCACAAACGCAATCGGCCGCGGCACGATGGAGCCGATGAGGAGTTTGTAGCGGTCTTCGAGGGAGAGCTCGGATGGGGAGATGTGCATGGGGGAAGATAGTGCTGGATCCAGGGGTACTCTAACCAGGCATGCCCACGCTCAACGACGTGCATTCCGCACTCAATGCAACTGATGTGCGAGAGATCATCCCGGCCGCGAGCGCAGGGGATGTGGTCGCCGCGGTTCGTCGGGCACGTGACGCGGGTTTCCCCATCTGCCCATTCGGTGGCCGTCACGCGATGGGCGGGCAACAGTTCTGTCCCGGGGCGATCGCGTTGGATACACGAGGCTTGGACAAGGTTACCGCGTTTGATCAGGACCGTGGGCTTCTCACGATCGGCGCAGGCGCTGCGTGGGCCTCTGTCGTCGCAGCCACACGACGTGGCGAGGCATCGGGGCGTTTGGCTTGGGCCATCCGCCAGAAGCAGACTGGTGCCGACGACATGACGCTCGGTGGCTCGGTCTCCTGCAATGCGCATGGACGAGGTTTGTTGATGGGGCCGATGGTGGAGGACGTGGATTCGCTGACGCTGGTTACTGCTGCGGGCGAGGTCGTGGGCTGCTCACGCGAGCGGAATAGCGAACTCTTCACCCTCGCTGTGGGCGGCTACGGGATGTTTGGCGTGATCGTCGACGTCACTCTTCGCCTCACGCCACGCGTGCTCCTCCGCCGCGTGGTGGATGTGCTTGATCTAGAAGACGCCGCGAACGCGGTGCGTCGCCGCATCGCGGACGGGTGCCTCTACGGCGACTTCCAGTACGCCATCGCGCCCGACGATGATGAGTTCATGCGTCGCGGCGTGTTTTCGTGCTACCGGCCGGTCGCAGGTGTCGACTCATCCGGCGTGATGCCGTCCGAGGACCTCCCCCGTGAAGCGTGGCTGGAGCTCCTTCGACTTGCCCACACCGATAAGCGCCGCGCCTTTGCTCATTACTCCGAGCACTATCTCCGGTCGCACGGGAATGTGTATTGGTCGGATGATGTGCAAATGTCAACGTACATACCCGCGTACGCGGAATACCTCGCGAGGTCCGGTGTAACCAGCGGCGAGTCGCTCATGATCACCGAGTTGTACGTTCCAACGACTTCGATCGGCGAATTCTTTGGGCGAGCCCGCGCTCTACTCCGTGCAACCGGGGTTGAGAACATCTACGGCACCATCCGTCTCATCCGGCGCGATACGACATCCGTTCTTGCGTGGGCTCGGGATGACTGGGCCTGTGTCATTTTCAATCTTCGGACGCACCATTCCGCGCAGGGACTCGCCCGATCCACGGCGGCCGCCCGGGGCCTCATCGACGCGGCGGCGGACTTGGGAGGCTCGTTCTATCTCACATATCACCGTTGGGCAACGCGGGAGCAGGTAGAGCGTTGCCATCCGCGAATTCACGAGTTTCTGGAGGCCAAGCGGCAGTGGGACCCGACAGGGGTATTCCAGAGCACGTGGTGGCGACACATGGCGGCGCTGTTCGAGCAGCCATGAGGCAAACAAGGCCCAGTTCCACCGCTCTGCTTATCGCCGCGTGCGTTGTCGTGGCGGAACGCAGGCGAACCGATCCACAGCCGGGCCCAGAGGCGCTCGGGCTCAGCAGCAGGTGGCTCGAACATGGCACCAATCGCGCCGTACTCAAGTTGCTTCTGAAGTCCTGGGTCGGCGCGCTGGGCCTGCGCGCCGTGGAGGTCCTGATTGCCCCTGGCTTTGTCCAACATGTCGCGCGCCGCAAGGCCTGGATCGAGGAAGAGTGCCGACGCTCGATCAACGAAGGGTTCACACGCGTCGTCGTGTTGGGCGCGGGGCTGGACTCTTTGTGCGCTCGCCTCGCCCCCCGCTTTCCCAATGTGCAATTTACAGAGGTAGACCACCCCGCCACCCAGGCGCTGAAGCGCAGCATGCCCGGTGCCGTGCGGCTGGTGCCGGCCGACCTGCGAGAGTTCGATGTCTTGACATTGCTCAACGAAGCCGCGACACCCACGCTCATCATTCTTGAGGGTCTGCTGATGTACTTCACGCCTTCGGAGGTCGAGCGTCTGCTGCGGCAACTCAGCGGTTCGGCTGCACCCGTTCGCGTCATTGCCACCGCGATGGAGCAATGGCCGGATGGGAGTACGGGGTTCCGGCCGTCCAGTTGGCTCATCCGTGTGTGGCTTTGGTGGCAGAAGGAACCGTTCCGGTGGAGTGCGACGCGTCCGGAAATGCACGAGATACTGAAGCGCCGCGGCTTGCAGGTGCGGCGGCTTGTCGACGAGGACGGCTTGGCCGAACGCTGGGCGGGACCGGTGCTGCGTGGAGAAGTCATCGTCGTGGCCGATGCTGTTGGTGCTCAGGCCCCTGCCGACGCGTGAGCCATCTAATAACCACGGCGTACGCCGCGGCGCTCCTACTTGCCGGGATCGTCCTTCTTCTCCGCGTCCGGCCGCTTGCTCTCTGCCTTCGCCTTCGGCAACTCCTCCGCGTTCGCCAGCTTCACGACCGCATTCGCCAACCCCTTCACGCACAGCGTGTACCGCCCGGGCTCGATTGTGTCGATCGTGTCCGTCGGCTGGTGGTAGTGCGGGCTGCGGAAGTTCGCCGTGTCGCCGATGAGGAACGAGGGGATGCCCAGCGTGAGGAACGGGAAGTGATCGCTGCGCAGAAGGTCCGGCGGCGTGAACGGCAGGTCGGGGATGAAGTCCGGGGCGACGACCTTCAGTTCGGGCGCTCCCTCCTTCATGGCGTCCACGATCAGGTGCTGGAGCGGCGCGTGCTTCTGAGTGCTGGCAAGGGCAATGAAGTCCGCCACCGTGGGCGGGTCGAACACGCCCTCGATCTTCGGGATCGGGCTCTGCTGGCTGTTGGGCTCGTCGCTGTAGAAACCCAGCATCTCGACGCTGATCATCGCGACGATCTCAACGCGTTTCTCCCTCATGGCCTCGCGTGCGGCGATCGCGTACTTCTTGGAGCCCACCAGCCCCACCTCTTCGCCGTTAAACCACACCAGACGCACGCTGCGCGAGAACTCCCGCCCCTTGAGCACCCGGGCAACTTCCAGCAGCGCGGCCGTGCCGCTGCCGTCGTCGTCGGCGCCGGGGCTGTTGGGTACGGCGTCAAAGTGTGCGCCCACCAGCACGATCTGCTCAGGATGGTCCTTGTCCTTGGTCAGCGTGCCGGGAATCTTGACGACGATGTTCTCCCACTTGCGTTCACTTTCTTCGGTGGGCACACGGTCCCGCCAGAACGTGGCGTCCTCGGGCTTGAGCTCAAAGGGCCAACGCTCGGGCGCATAGCCCAGGTCCGTCAGCGTCTTGACGAGCAGGTCCTGCGTGTCGCGCAGCCCCTTGCGGTGCACCTCGTCCCCCACCGCCGACCTCTTCGTGGGCAGCGAACGCAGGTAGCCCATGAGGGAGTCCTTCGAAACCTCTTCATGGGCCGCGGCCCGGGGCTGGGCCTGGGGCGGCGCAACCGCGTGAGCGGGCGGCTCAGCGAGAACAGGGACCGCAGCGATGAACGGAATGCCCGCCACGAACCATCGCAAGTGTTTCATGCGGAATGCTACGGCCGCATGCCGACACACCCTGACATCCTCTACCCTCGATCATGCCCGCCCCCTCTACCCGACCTTCCACCTGGGCTGCCCTGCTCGCCGCGTGGACCGACTTTGCAAGGTCTTCCGCCGCCCTTCCCAGAACGCCGGAGGGTGACGCATTCCGGCGCGCTGTCCCCGCCATCATCGGCCTGCACGCCGTGACGTTTGCACTGCGTGACCTTGACCACCTGCCGCCCTCCCAGCGGGAAGTCGGGCTTGATACAGCCGCGGTCCTCATACGTCAGTACGCAGGCGATCTACACGAGGCGTGGCGCGGCCAACCCATGCACCCCGAGGTCGCCACTCTTATAGAGGAAGCGAAGAAGGAACTCGCCGCTGCTACCAACACGGGCGTCGAGTGGGTCGTCACCACCGACCGGCTGATCGCCGAGCACCCGGCGGACCTCATCGCGGCGTTGCTGGAAGCTGGGTTCGCGGGCGACTTGTTCGTGCCCGCGCCGGGCGTGCCGCTCTTCCGCACGTGCCCGTGCGCGTTCGCGAGAGACGCCAAAGGAGGCCCGCCGTCGCAGCAGACACTGCGTGCGGTCGAAGAATTCCTCGGTGTAACCGAACTCAAACGCTCCCCGCCCCGCCGCCAACGCCAGGCCTACCGCCAGTTCGACTTCTCCCAGGGCGGCCCCGTGCGGGACCTGGTAATCCTGTTCGATTCCGCACTGGCGGCGGGGCAGCCGCTCCTCGTACCTGCCATCCTTGCCGGGGAGCCCCAGCCCGTTCCGCTGCCCATACGTGGAGCGAACGCGCAAATGGAACTGCCGGTAGAGTTTGAGTAACGCCCCCCACTCTGGCTCCAGCGAACACCTACACCTCTTTCACCCCGACCTACGCTTGGACCCCCTGCGGCCAAGCACGCTGCAAGGACTCTGTTCGGTCATTCGCTCATTCCATCTGGAGCACCCTCCATGCCCATGCGTCGTGCGAAAATCAGCGTCATCGGGGCCGGCAACATCGGCGGCGAGTGCGCCCGTTCCATCGCCATGAAGGAACTGGGCGACGTCGTACTGGTCGACATTGCCAACAAGGACAAGCCCGAACTTCACATGCCCAAGGGCAAGGCCCTGGACCTCGCCTGCTGCGGCCCCGTCGAGAAGTTCGACGCCAAGATCACCGGCACCTTTGAATACGCCGACATCGCGGGCAGCGACGTGGTCGTCGTCACCGCGGGCGTCCCCAGGAAGCCCGGCCAGAGCCGCGACGACCTTGTCGCCATCAACGCCGGCATTGTCAAGAACGTGGCCCAGAACATCAAGCAACACGCCCCCAACGCGGTGGTCATCGTCGTCAGCAACCCGCTGGACGCGATGGTGTACGTGATGTGGAAGGTCACCGGGTTCCCGCACAACCGCGTCATCGGACAGGCCGGCGCCCTCGACGTCGCCCGCTACAAGACCTTCCTCGCCTGGGAACTGGGCTGCTCCGTCGAGGACATCCAGGGCCTGCTCCTGGGCGGGCACGGCGACGACATGGTGCCCCTCCCCAAGCGCACCAGCGTCAACGGCATCCCCGTCAGCGACCTGCTCAGCGCCGAGAAGATCAACGCCTGCGTCGAGCGGGCCAAGGTCGGCGGCGGCGAGATCGTCAAGCTCATGGGCACCAGCGCCTGGTACGCCCCCAGCTCCGGCACCATCGAGATGGTCGAGTCCATCGTGCGGGACAAGAAGCGCGTCATCGCCTCGGCCGCCTACTGCGAGGACGAGTTCGGGATCGCCCCGGGCCAGAAGGGCAAGGGCTACTTCGTCGGCGTGCCGGCGGTGCTGGGCGCCAACGGCGTCGAGCGGGTGCTGACCTTCAAGATGGACGCGGAAGAGCAGAAGTTCATGAACGAGTCGATCAGCCACGTCAAGGACCTGGTCGGGGTCGTCCGGAAACTCTTCCCCGAACTGGCCTAATCCGCCCGCGGAGGGCGTACGCAATGGGGTGAGGAGTCCGCGAGATCCCCGCGCGGCGTTCGGCAGATGGACGGGTGGCCCTTCTGGGGTCCCCCGGGCCCTCGCCGACCGATGCTTGGAGTCCGTCCTTCGCGTCGCGGCGTGGGGCGGAGGGCCGGAACAGGGGTTCCGGGCAGAGGTAACCCGCGACCGGCCGCGGCACGAGTGCCGTCACGAGCAAGACCCACGATGGAATCGACCACTTCCGCCTCGAAACTCCGCAGCCTGGGCCTGGGCGGGCTGACCGCCCTGGCGTTCCTGACCGCCGCCGCCGGCCTGCCCCTGCAGCCCGGGACGGAGAAGTCCGCGGGCAAGCCGCCCTCCGTGAACCTCGGCAACACCGCCCAGCCCGGCACGAC
>CALLYM010000023.1 GCA_937858155.1 uncultured Phycisphaerales bacterium
CCCGGCTCCCGCACCTTGATGAAGTAGGCGTTCTCCACCGCCCGCGTCGCGTCGAGGAAGATCCGGATCCCGTGCCGCCGGCAGAGGGCCGAGACCCCCTTCACGTTCGCCAAGCTCACCGGCTGCCCGCCGGCCATGTTTACGTTGCACTGAAGGCACAGGTAGGCGATGCGTGCCGCACCGTACTTCTCGATCGCCGCCTCGACGCGCTTCAGGTCCACGTTCCCCTTAAAGGGCGACAGGTCCGCCGCATCGTGTGCTGCCTCGCCGATGACATCCACGAACCGCGCGCCCGCGAGTTCCTGGTGGGCCTTGGTGGTCGTGAAGTACATATTGCCCAGCACGACATCGCCCGGCTTGATGCACATGCGGCTGAGGATGTGCTCGGCTCCGCGCCCCTGGTGCGTGGGGATGAGGTGCTTGTAACCGTACACCTCCGCCACGGCCTCTTCGAGGTGGTAGTAGTTCGCCGACCCCGCGTACGCCTCATCGCCGAGCATCATCCCGGCCCACTGCCGGTCGCTCATGGCCGAGGTGCCCGAGTCGGTGAGCAGATCGATGTACACGTCCTCGCTGTGCAGCAGAAAAGTGTTGAACCCGGCTTCACGGATGGCCCGGGCGCGTTCCTCTCGCGTGGTCATCCGCAACGGCTCGACCATCTTGATCTTGAACGGCTCGGCCCAGGAACGCTTGGTCATCGTCACATTCTCCGCTTCATACTTCGCCGGCAACGCCGCCGCGTCGTCGTGATTGTAGATATACGACTCCGAAAATCCACATATCGCCTCTGGGTACGGACGGAGCACACGCGCCTGGCGACTGAGGCTTCAACGTCGTTGTGCTCGGGGCCACGCGCCCCCGCACCGTACGGCGCGCTCGTTGACGTGCGGGCAGCTGCCGAGTGGGCCGATCAGCGGGTCTCCGCGTTCGGCGTGCTGGGCTCCGCGCCGTCCCCCGCCTCGGTCGCCTTCAGTCTCTCCCGCAGCGACTTGCGGTCAATGCCGAGGATCGCCGCTGCCCTGGTCTTGTTCCCGCCCACGCTCTCGAGCACCGCGCGGATGTGGGCCAGTTCGACCTCGCGGAGCGTGCGGTGCCCCCAGCCCGGCGGTTCGCTCTGTGTGTCCGGCGCCTGAGCGACATACCGTATCACCGTCGGCAGGTCCACCGTGTCGATCACCCCCGCATCCGCGAAGATCACCAGCCGCTGGGTGAGGTTCTGCAGTTCGCGCACGTTGCCGGGCCAGGAATAGCGCCGCAGCGCCTCCACAGCGCCGTCCGTGACGTGGGGCACGGGCGTTGAACTCTGCTCCGCCGCGGCCGCCAGGAAGTGCCGGAGCAGCGGCACCACATCACCCTCGCGCTCGCGCAACGGCGGCACCTCGATCGGCAGCACGTGCAGCCGGAAGAACAGGTCCTCGCGGAACTTTCCCCCCCCTTCCCGCCCCCCTCCCTCGCGGGCAAGACCCTCAAGATCCTTGTTGGTCGCGGCGATCACGCGGACATCGACGGTGCGGGGCTGGTCCGACCCAACCGCCTGCACCGTTTGCTCTTGCAGCACGCGCAGGAGTTTGGCCTGCGCGATCGGCGAGAGTTCGGCGACCTCGTCGAGAAAGAGCGTCCCGCCGTCGGCGGCGACAAAGAAGCCCTGCCGCGCCGCGGTGGCGCCCGTGAACGAACCCTTCGCGTGCCCGAACAGTTCGCTCTCGATGAGCGTCTCGGGGATCGCGGCGCAGTTGACCGCGAGGAAAGGCGCGGAGGCGCGCGGGCCGCGGTAGTGGATCGCCCGCGCCACCAGTTCCTTGCCCGTCCCGCTCTCGCCGGTGATGAGCACGGGGACGCTCGCGCTCGCGGCCCGGGCGATGAGGCGATACACGCGCTGCATCGCGGCGGAAGCGCCGATGAGGCCGTCGGGGGCCTCGACCGGTCCCGGTGCCTCGATCTCCCGCCGTTGGCGCACCTTGTCGAGCGCGGCGGCGACAGCGTGCCGCAGTTCCTCATCGGAGAAGGGCTTGGGCAGGTAGTCGTCCACGCCCTCCCGCATCGCGCAGACCGCGCCGCCGACGGTCGCGAACCCGGTGACCATGATGACGCCGGTGCCTCGGTGGTGGTCGCGGATGTGGCGGACAAGCTCCATGCCGTCGGCGCCGGGCATCCGCAGGTCGGTGATGACCAGGTCGACCGGCCCCTGGCTCAGGATCGCCATCGCTGCCGCGACGTTCGCGGCCGAAACCACCTCATGCCCCTCGGCGCACAGGTTGCGCTGCAGCACCTCGCGGGTCGCTGGTGAATCGTCAACGATGAGGATGCGGGCGGCGTCGATCATCACGTCCATTCAGCGTATTCGAGCGGATTCCGCCGCGTGGACGGCCAGCCGCACGCGGAAGACGCTCCCGCGCGCGGGCTCCGACTCCACCTCGATGCTCCCGCCGTGCCCGGCGACGATGCCCTGCACGACCGCCAGTCCCAGCCCCGTCCCCAGTCCCACATCCTTCGTGGTGAAGAACGGGTCGAACACGCGGCGAAGAACCTCCGGCGTCATGCCCGAGCCGGTGTCCGCGACGCTGAGAACAACGGCACCGTCCACGACGGCGGTGCGCACCGTAATCGTGCCCGCCCCGGAGATCGCCTGCATCGCGTTGATGACCAGGTTGGTCACCACTTGGCGGACCTGCACTGGGTCGGCCGCGATACTCGGCAACCCCGCCCCCAACTCGCGCACGAAGCGGACACTCGGGTTCTCGCACCCGGCCTCGAGCAGGAACATGGCCTCCTCAACGACCGTGTTGATCGCCGTCGGCTGCTTGGAGGCCGGCGCCTGGCGAGCGAACACCAGCAGCTTGCGGATGATCTCACGCCCGCGGAGCGCCGCTTCCGCGATCCGCCCCAGATCGGTGCGGACCTGCACCGGCACATCGGCGGCCTTGAGAGCCAGCTGCGCGAATCCCAGCACGTTCCCGAGCGGCTCGTTGAGCTCGTGCGCGACCCCCGCGGCGAGCTGGCCGATCGTCGCGAGCCGATCGGCGTGTCGCAGGCTCGCTTCCATGTCGACGCGGCGCTGCTCGGCCTCGACGCTCGCCACAAACACGCCGATCTGGCGTGAAACGGCGTCGAGCAACGACCGTTCTTCCGCGAGGAATAGCTCCGCCTTTCCCGCATCCCCGGCGTCGGGACCGCCCGGGATACCCGGCGCGCTCAAGTAGGCGAGCAACACCTCGCCGCGCTCCTTGTCAGCGACGCGAAGCGGTGCGCGGATGCGCGCGGCACTGAACCTGGGCCGCTCGGTGGTCGTCGTGACTTCGACTCCATCCAACCGGATATTCGCCCAGGCCCGATCAGGGAACCGACAGGCCGCAGGGAGCACCGAAACGACGCGAGTCAGGCACTCATGCAACGACCCCCGCCTCTCGGCGAAGACCGCCGCGACCTTGTAGAGGCACTGCAGCTCCTTCACTCGTTCGCCAAGCTCGGTAACTGCCACGAGCTCATGCTCAGGGAGGTCAGATTGGTGGGATTCGGTTCTCATCGCCGCTTCAGCGAATCGTACGCCGAGACGGATCTGACCCTTCTCGCAACTCTTGCGCGGCGCCAACGGACCAACTTGGAGAACTCGTGGCCGCTCGGTCTTCTAACTGGGCCGGCGTTTGCCGGCATCCCGGGTCCACCGAGGGTATGTCTGCGGACTGACGATCGAAACCGGTAACTTGAATGCCGAGCCAAGGGGTTTGGCCAGACGGATCAGACGCTCGGCCCGAGAAGATCTGGCAAGGACATCAAACAGGCGACGCACGAGGTTCGGCATCCCTCGATCGTCGGGGCTCCGGGGCGGGGGCAGGGGAGGGAAAACGTGCGACTTTGAGACTCGGCCCCGGCACACCCGGCAATTAGACCCACCCCGATGTCGAGATCCGGTCTCAGCCGCTCGTCGGCGTGAGAATCCTCTGCCTGCCCGCAACCGGCCGGCGCGGCGGCAGAACGCGGGCGTCGCCCATATCGTCCCGGCGGACCGCGCGGGGGTCACCCCGCGACGCCAATGGACGGGGCTGGAGTATTTGTACCCCGCTGGCGGCCCTGAAAACGCGGTTTCCGCCGATCCCCGTTAACGCCCCGTATCGATCGCACACCTATCGGGCCACCCCGAGAGTGGTCCGCCAACCCTCCGAAACGGTCTTGTACAGGGAGTTCTGAGAAAGGCCTCGTAAAGAGGCCTTTTCTCGTTAACGGTCTGGGCCTTTCGCCCACCGCGCGTATCTCTCGGGAATCGTGGCACTTCCTGAAAGTCCGCGATTTGCCGGGCGCTCTCGAATCCGAGGCATCGCATCGCCGTTTCGGTCGCCACGCCGGGGTTGGGGGCCGAAAGTCTCTCCGCGCTCTCAAACGCCCGGGCGGGTCTGGTTAACGCGCTGCCGGGGTGAACGAGGGGTGAGATTCGGACCCTGCGCCGCTCTCCGACCGTTTCGCGTATTCAGAGGCAGGCGGCCCGCACCGGACGCGGGCCCCATTCCAGCATCAGGTGCGAAGCCGAGCGCCAAGCGCACGCCCGCACGGATGCATGTCCCCCTTTACGGAGGATGTGCCCGTGCACGACACCGCGATCACGGACGATGCGCCCGCCCCCACCCCCCCAACCGCCTCGCTTGATCCCGATGCCCCGACGACGCCCGTGGCGCGACTGAATGCCATCGCCGCCATCTTTGCCGAGGGCATCCGCCGCCGGCGGCGACAGGTCGCCATTTCGGAGCCGAGCATCGAGCATCAAGACGGCTCTCCGACTCGACTTGAACTCTCCGAGCATGCCCGCCCTGATGGGTCGCGTGGTTAACGACCACGAGAACGGAGACCCCGATGGCGATCGATGTGAATGCAGCCGAAAAGGCCTTGGAGAAGATGACTGTGCCGCAACTGAAGCAGCGGTACGCCAAGGTCTATGGCGAAGAAGCTCGCACGCACCACAAGGTGCTGCTGATCAAACGGATTCTCTGGCGGATGCAGGCGCTTCGGGAGGGGGACCTCTCGGAGCGGGCACGCCAGCGGGCGCGCGAACTGGCCAACGACGCTGACCTGCGGCGAAGCCCGCCACGCGCCCAATCGCCGGACGCGCCCAAGCCCCGGGCCAACGGCGAAAGCGTGGTGAGCGTGCCCATCCACACGCGAGAGGACGGGCGGCTGCCGCCACCCGGGACGGTCCTCCGCCGCGAGTACAAGGGCCGCGCCGTGTTTGTCCGGGTGCTGCCCAAGGGCTTCGAGTTTGAGGGAGAGGTCTACCGGTCGCTGAGCGCCATCGCGGCGAAGGTGACCGGGTCGCATTGGAACGGATTCCGATTCTTCGGGCTCCACGAGCCCGGCATCACGGAGGGCAAGGTATGAGAACGTCAATGGAAACCAAACCCGCAAAGAACGCCGGCGTGGCGACGGTGCGATGCGCCATCTATACCCGCAAGTCCAGCGAACAGGGACTCGAGCAGGAGTTCAACTCGCTGCACGCCCAGCGCGAGAGTGCGGAGGCCTACATCGCCAGCATGAAGCACGAGGGGTGGGTGGCGCTGCCGGACCAGTACAACGACGGCGGCTTCACCGGCGGGAACACCG
>CALLYM010000024.1 GCA_937858155.1 uncultured Phycisphaerales bacterium
CTTTCTTGCCGCCTTTGTCAGCCTTTTCGTCCTTCTTCTTGTCATTCTTCTTAAGCTCCTCCTCGTCGCTCTTGGGGAGGAGGGGGCTCTTGACATCATTCCGCAGAGGGAGGGCAAAGACCTGCTCGCCTGCGGTATAGACGAAGCTCGTGTCCAGATTGCTGTAGATGGGCGATTCGATCCTGCGGTTGCTGATGAAGTACAGGAACTCACCCTTGCGGTCGAAAGCAGGGGAGTTCGAAGCGAACATGCCGCTCGTTACCTGCGTTGCCTTGCCGTCCTTGACGTTATAGAGCCAGATGGTGCCCTGCTGGTTTCCGCTATCGCCCTTGGTGTACGCGATCCAGTTGGAGTCATGCGACCAAGACCAGGCACCGGGCTCTGCCCAGGGGTCCGTATCGACGACGCTCGTCTTCCCATCTTCGACTGTCGTGAGTTGAATCCGCCCCGCCTCATCGGTGAAAAGGATGTGCTTGCTGTCCGGCGACCAGGTGGGGCGCGATCGGAAGCCGGGACCGAGGTTCGTGAGTTTCTTGACTTCGCCCGTGTAGGCGCGGCTCCGCGGGGCGGCCGCGGCATCGTCATTCTTCTCCGCGTTCACGCTCTCGTCGCTCGCGGCGTTCTTGTCCTTGCCATCTTCTGCCTTCTTGTCGTCCTGCTTTTCTTCTGCAAGACGCGCATCGCTGGGACGGATGTACAGGTCGTACTCCCCGCCCTCGTCGCTGAAGTATGCAATCCACTTTCCGTCGGGCGACCACGCCGGATCACGCTCGAAGACCCCGGCGGAGTGCGTCAGCTGCCGGACGGACCCTTCCTTTGCTGGGGCGGACCAGAGATCACCGCGGGCATCCACCACCACGCGCTTGCCGCTGGGGCTGATCGTGCCGCCGGCAATGTTGTCGGCCGCGTTCACCGTGTGGGCGCGGAGCGTGGGGCGGTCACCCGGGATTGTGACCTTCACCACGCGGTCCTGAGCGGTGGCAAGGTCGAGGAGGCGCAGTTCGCTCCCAAGTTGGAACACCACTTCGCCCTTGCCACCGGGGCCGGGCCCGATGCTCGGGAACTTCACATCAAAGTCGCGGAAGTTCGTGACCTGTGATCGCTCGCCGCTCGCAACGTCGTACTTCCAAATGTTGAGGCGGTGCTCCGCCCCTGCATCGCTCAGGAAGTACATGGACTTGCTGTCGCCGCCCGGTATCCACATGGGGAACGAGTCCGTGCCCTCCCACGTGGTCGCGCGCTTCGATGTTTTATCCTTGAGGTTAAAGAGCCACACGTCCGTCGCCATCCCGCCGCGGTAACGCTTCCACGTACGAAAGTCCGTGCTGTGTGGGATGTATGCGAGCCACGTGCCGTCGGGCGATACGCTCGCGAACGACCCGTAAGGCACCGGCACGCGCTGGGGCAAACCGCCGCCCGCGGGGACTGTGAACAACTGCGACTGCCTGGCCAGCCCTGCCAGCCCATTGCTGATGAACAAGATCTTTCCATCAGGGGTCCAGTCGCTCACCATTTCATTGGCGGGGTGGTGCGTCACGCGGGTGGGCACGGTGCCGCTTGCGGCTTCGACTGGCAGCGTGTAGATGTCCCTCCCGCCGTCGTAGTTCCCAGTGAACGCGACGCTCTTGCCGTCCGGGCTGAAGCGGGGCATCATCTCCGGCCCCGCCGGGCTGGCGAGGGGACGAGCGACGCCACCGTCACGCCCCACGATCCATAAGTCGTTGGCGTAGACAAATACGATGGATTCCTTGCTCACATCGGGGAACCGCATCATGCCGGCGTGCGGTGTCGTGTCAGCCGCGGCGGTCGACAACAGCGAAGCGGCCGTGCCGCAGACAGAGGCGAGCAGGGACAAACGCGAGAATGTGTGTGGGCGCATGGATCACCGGGATTTGCCGCCAGGCAGGCCCGTCCGCACGGCCTCCCACGCGGCGTGAGCGGGGCGGAGAGTGTAGATCGCCCGCTTCATTCCCGTTACAACCGCGGTGCGCAATCTCGGCGCAGGTCTTGCATGCTGAGAGGCTCAGACACACGGCCCGCCGGCGAACACACTGAGGAAGCTCGCGATGTCCTGCGTGTCAGGGAAGAGCGAATCGTTGTTGAAGTCGATGTCGCCGCACGCCCCCGTCGGGCACATGCCCCCGGCGAAAACGGCTAAGAAGTCGGCGATGTCCTCTGTGTCGGGCAAAATGCTATCGCCATTGAAGTCAATGGAATCACACGCCGTGCCCGGGACACCACTGATCATGAACGCGATATCAAGCGGCACGTCCACTGCGGTCGCCGGCTTCCCGCTGTCGAGAACACGATGCCACGCCCCCTCCTGGAATTGGAGTGCATTCCAGGCCGCCAGTGTTCGCACGTTTGCGAGAGTCGCCGGTACAGCGAATAGCCAGGCTCCCGGCGTCGTAGGCGTCAACTGCCAGTCCAGCCAGTAATCGCCGGGCACCAGTGTCGTCTGTGAATCGAGAACCACGTCAAACACTCGCCGTGTGGCATCGGGTCCGGCAATCGTGGGGCCGACTTCGGTGTTGAACACGCGGTAGATGTTCGTCGCTGTCGCACTTGTCAGTCGATCCGTAACGGCATCACCCCAAACTATCTGGCCCCCCGCGCCGGGCTCACCATACCAAATGCGCAGCGTGGCACCGACGACGGGTGAACCAACCCCGGTTGCATCGGGGTCGTAGATGTACAGGTGGGTCTGCCCGAGTGACCAGGACTCGCCGGCGGGCACCGTGAAGTTGTCCGCGACCCGCACGCCGCCAGAGGAATCGCTCTGACACGCGATGCCTGCGAGCGCATTGCCCTCCATGGCGCTGGGCGCTTGCACCTCGCTCCAGGCGCCGCTAGACGGTGCTGGCACGCCGTTCGCCGTTACCGCCGATTGCCCCAAGGCAGGCACAGACGGTGAACCCGACGCGTTGCTGAACAACGCCTGCTGTGCGACCGCCGCGCCGGGCGCGACGCCTGCGAGCACAACCAAGGCTGGAAAACACTTCAGCATGAGTAGACTCCGCGGTCGGTGGGGGTATAGCCGGGGAACACGGCGTCCACGTTGTTGTTGCCCAGACGGTCTTGGACGATTTCACTCAGGATGTCCCGATAGTCAATCGTGACCTGCAGATCGCGCCCTTCGAAGAGGTTCTGAGGTTCGAGGCCCGGCCACTGCGTCAGCACCCGGCCTCCGCCCACGCACTGCCCGAGCACCATCATCATGTTCCCGTGCCCGTGGTCCGTGCCGAGGTTGCCGTTCTCCAGCAGTCGCCGGCCAAACTCACTCATTACGACCACCGAGACATTGGGACCGTTGCCGGCGATCACATCTCGGTAGAACGCTCCGAGTGTTTGGGAGAGCGTGGTCATGAGGTTGGCCATGCTGCCTGTAATCGGACCGAGGTTGTCGTGCAGGTCCCAGCCTCCCACATCGATCGCGACGGCCTCGACCCCCACCTGGGCGCGGATAAGGGCGGCGGTCGTTTTCATCGCGTACGAGAATCCGGTGTTGCTCGGGTACACGGCGCCGTTCGCCGGCACGTACCCGGCAAAGTTGATTGTGTTCAGCATGTCGATGGTTGTGAGCGTGGACAGCGCGGCGCTGTGAAGCGGGTCCGGGGTCGGTGTGTACATGTCCGTGAGCGCCGACCGGCGTGCAGTCAGTGTGCTGCCGCTCCCGAGGATCCCGAATGTGTCAAGGTTCGAGATCGGCAGCGTGTCGGGCGCGCCTACCAGCGATTTCTGGAGGCCCGCGGCGATGCCCACGCCGCGCAGAGGCGCACCGGGCACCATGGCACCGACCGACGACAGATGCCTCCCAAGCCAGCCGGTGCCGATCGATTGATCGCCGGGCTTGCCCGTTTCCATAAAGCGCTGCGCTTCAAAGTGCGAGCGGCTCGGGTCCATGGAGCCTGTCGCGTGCACAAAGAGCAGCTTCCCGTCCTGGTACGCCGGCAGCAGAGCGCCCATCGCGGGAGGAAGCCCGAAGTGCGAGTCCAGCGCGGTGCACCGGTTCGGATCCGCACTGTCCGGACGCGCGACCGCGAGCGTGGGCCTGTTGGTGTAGTACGCATTGTCCGCGAATGGCACGCATATGGAAAGGCCGTCCGCCGCGCCCCGCAGATAAATGGAAACAACCACATCCCGAGCGCCGCTCCGGTGGCTCTTTGCGTACGCCACGCGGGGCACCCACGCGTTCGCCGCAAGGAACGCGCCGACGCCAAGGCCTGCACTCGCCTGCAGGAAGTTTCGGCGGGATAGTTCCCGGTATTCACTGCACCCGCATGTTGAATCGCTGCCCATGGGAAGGTTCCTTTGCCGCGGGGACGCGTTCGAGCAACTTCAATACCACTGAAAGGTGGGGCTGCTGATGGCCAAACCCAACGCTTCACGCCATCGGGCCTGTGTGACCGTGTTGGGGAGCATGTAGTCGCGGATCCTGTTGCGCTCGTTCGCAGGCAACCGGCCGAGGAAAAGCCGTTGGTTGATGCGGTCGGCCCGCTCGTCCGCTGTGACAGCACCGGCAAAGAACGCCGCATCGTCGTACGTGATACCTGTGACGCCCAAGGTCGGCACCAGGGCGCCCCAGTTCCATCGGACGAGCACGTTCCTGGACCAGTGATCGAGTTTGTCGGGGTACCCGTCAGGTGTCTGCCACGCGAATGGTTGGTGGCCGGCCTCGATCAGCTTGTTGCGCATCGTGACGGTGGAAGTGACGGTCGCGCCGAGCGTCCGCAGCGCGGACACAAAGTGGTGGAAAGGCCTCTTGAGTTTGGGCCCCGCAGCGGCCAGGTGCTGGGGCCGCAGCGTTTCGCGAATAAGTGACTTGATATCGCCGCCCGTGGC
>CALLYM010000025.1 GCA_937858155.1 uncultured Phycisphaerales bacterium
GAAGAGCGGGGGTGGGGACGAAGTGGCAGAGTGAGCTTCAGGAGAGTTCTGGAGCCTTGGGCGCTTCACTGGACCTCTTGACCCCCTGACATGCCCGCCTGTTCTTTTCGCGCGGCCCCGCTCGCCTCCCACGCGTACCATCGCTTCGCGTTGTGCCCGTAGCTCAATTGGATAGAGCGTTGGCCTCCGAAGCCAAAGGTTGCAGGTTCGACTCCCGCCGGGCATGCTTTGTGGACGGGGCCCGGAAAGGGCCCCGTGGTGGGGTCCTTCCCCTGGCGTGGGCGAGTCCCCGTAGCTCAGTTGGATAGAGCAGCCGCCTTCTAAGCGGCAGGTCGTGCGTTCGAATCGCACCGGGGACGCTTTGGTCTGCGGCATGGCTTGGGCCGGGCGGTCTCGCACCGCTGGTGCCCGGTACACTCCCTCCATGAAGTGCTTGCTGCAAACGCCACGGACGGGCGGGTGGCGCCGGAGTTTTGTGAGGGCTGTCGGTGCGGCGGTGGTCGCGGCGCTCGGCGCCTGCACGATCTCCACGCCTCCCAAACTCCAGGTTTCGGGGGCGCGAGCGGGCACGGCGCGGGACGGGCGGAGCGTCGTCTTCATCGATGTGGTCGCCAGCAACCCCAACAACCAGGGCCTGCCGCTGAAGCGGGTGTCGTACCAGGTGGACCTTGGGGGCGAGCGGGTGTTCGTGGGGCAACGCGATGCGCAGGCGTGCGTGCGGGCCTACGGCCTGCAGAAGTTCACGCTCCCGGTGCCTGTGAGCGCGTCGTATGTCCAGGGCGGTGCGACGAGGTTCCGCGTGCGGGGCGACGTGACGTATGTCGCGCCCGAGTCCTTCGCCCAGACGCTCTACGAGAACGGCCTCCGCGAGTGGACGACGTCGTTCGCGGGGGAGGGCGTGGTGGGGGAACACTGAATCGCGCGGGTTGGGCAGGATCGGGGCCGGGCGTTTTCAGGAAGCCTTGCGCGGGGCCTCGTCGAACTCATCGCCGCGGAAGAGGCTGCCGAGGTACGCGCGCTTTACCGTCTCGTCGTTGATGAGCTGGCGGGGCGTGCCCTCCGCGAGTTTGCGCCCCTCGACGATGATGCAGGCACGGTCGCAGATGCGGAGGGTCTGTTGCACGTTGTGGTCGGTGATCAGGAACGCGATGCCCCTGTCGGCGAGGCGCCGGACCTCGGCCTGGAGTTCCTCGACGGCGATCGGGTCCACGCCGCTGAAGGGTTCATCGAGCAGGATGAGCCTGGGCTGTGTGACGAGCGCCCGGGCGATTTCCAGCTTGCGGCGCTCGCCTCCCGAGCAGGTCCGAGCCTGGTGCTTTGCCTTGTGGAGCAGCGAGAACTGCTCGAGCAGGGCGTGTGCACGGCTGACGCGTTCGGCGCGGGGGAGCCCGAGTGTTTCCAGGATGGCCAGCAGGTTCTGCTCGCATGTGAGGCGCCCGAAAATGCTGGGCTCCTGCGAGAGGTAGCCCATGCCGTGGCGGGCCCTCTGGAACATGGGGAGGGCCGACACATCCTGCCCATCGAACAGCACCTGTGCGCCGCTGCCGGGGTCGGGGTCGATCATGCCGATCGTCATGCGGAACGAGGTGGTCTTGCCGGCGCCGTTGCGGCCCAGGAGGCCCATCACCTCGGCACGTTCGACCGTGAACGACACGTCGTCCACGACCACGCGTCCCGCGAATGATCGGCGCAGATGTTGTGCCTCGAGCAACGCCACGGGGCGATGGTAGCGGAGCGGGACGGCGTGGTTGGTCACTTGCGTGACGCGAGAGAGCTGGACGGTTCCAGCGTCCAGTGCACGCTGGCGATCATGGGGTCGGTGCTCCGGGTCTTGCCCGACTCGGCGCGTGCGTGCGTGGTGACCTCCACCCGGTAGGTGCCTGGCTCGAGCGTGCCGGCGACCTCGAAGGTGGCGGAGGTTGCACCCTCGGCGGGCGCGAACTCGTGCACCACGCCCGAGTCGCTCACCAGGCGCACTCGCGCAGCTCGCTTCTGGCGGTCGCCCGCGACGCCGGGCTCGTTGGCCCCACTGATCGCCCCGCGGAAGCGGTACGCCTGGGCCCGCCCTGTCACCCTGAACTCAGTTGCCTGGGAGGTGCTCGCCTGCGCGGAGCGATCGCAGCCCGCGCGCGTCTCGCCGGTTTGGGACGCGAGCGACATCACGCTGGCACGTAGGCCGCCGGTGGTGGTTGTGCCCGAGTCGCATTGGCTCCAGGCCTGGGCGGTCTGACCGTCGACGGACGCGGTGCGGGTGCGCTGCGTGGTGGAGGCCGACAGGTCGTCCACCCGGAGCGGAGCGTCGAACGACTCGCTGTCGGTCGCGCCCGAGGGGTGGTCGGCGATGTCGGCGTTGCCCGCCATCGCGCCCGTCACGTGCAGCGGCACCAGGGCGCCGTTGGAGGCGCTTGTGAGACACGCGAGGAAGACCGGCACACTCAGGGCGCGGGCACGCATGGAACCTCCCGCCGCGCGCGAGCTGCACGTCGCGCATCAGCAGGGAGAGTGTGCAAAACGGGTGTGGTCGGTGCCACCAAAGTGTCGGGTCAGCGGCGGCGGCGGAGCGTTATCGGTGCGGCGCAGACAGCAATGCTTAGCACTGTCGCGGACGGCACTTCCAGCAGCGCTTCGAATTCTGCGTACGTGCCCCAGGGCTGCCCGAACGCGAGCGATTCGGTGCGTGCGCGGGCCCGGGCCTCGAGGCGGTAGTCCCCAGCGGGCAGCGTGCCCACGAATGAGAACGATTCGAGCGTGTTAGGGGTCTGGCCAGAAGCGCGGTGTAGAAGCGTCGATCCCTGCCAGAGCTCCACGGAGCCTGACTCCGCGAAGTTCGTCCAGGTGGGGTCGATCAGAGAATCGGCGCGGCCTACTGACCAGCCGCCGAGGTGATACCAGGAAGGCTCCGTCAACGTGAATGTGAACACGGTCTCGCTCCACGCGTGCCCGCGTCCGAGCGCGCCGTTGAAGAAGTCACCGGTCGCGCCCGATTCCGCCGTGCCATGGAAAATCCACCCGGTTGGCCCCCACGGCCCGGCGGAGGTCGTTGCACGGGCGTGGCCGGTCGCCATGAGGGAAGGAAAGGACGAGTCGGTCCACGTCGCGTTCACTTCGTGATCGCTGTCAAATTGCCCGAGCGGTGCTTGTGTTGGTTGGGACTGGCCCCCGCTGAATGAGTGCGAATCAATCTCGGAAGTGAAGATTCCCTCCGCGACGGCGACGCCGCCGCTGGTGTGGGTTGCGGATTGAACCACAAGTTCCGCCGGTGCTGCTGGAGTGACGCACACCGATCCTGCGCACGACGCGAGCACGAGCATGCCAGATGAGCGATTCTTCATACAACCCTCCACGCTTCCCGAACACAGGACGCGAAAAAAGCGCCGCGGGCCCGATGTCACCATGCCCGTCCCGAGAGCAACCGGCATCGGCGGTGCGGCACTTTCAATGTGACAAACAGCCGTGCTTGATGCCACCGTTCTGGCATCGGCAAGTTGGGGAACACGCAACAAGAATCACACGCAAGGAGTGCGCGGGCGGTTCTCGGACCAGCAGATTAGAGGAACGCGGCCAGTTCCTCGGGCATGCGGCGTATGCCCCGGCGCTGCGCCTTTTTCGCGGCGTACCTCAAAGACTTGTACATGCGGACCTTCACACGGTCGGTCACTTCCACGCCCCATACCCCCATCTGTTCGAGCGAGTACATCCACGCGTGGTACTCCTCCAGGCACCGCGGCCTGTAGACGCCAAGGCCGATCACGTGGTGCCCAACTTCGTGCAGGAAGATTGCGGCGGACATGGGGCTCTTGGGCTGCGGGGACTCCAGGAAGCGGGTGACGGAACCGTCGCGGTAGCGGGCCTCCCAGGCGACGCCCGACATGCTGGTGCGCCAGCGCTTCACGCGGATGTTGTGGCGTGCGCACAGAACGCGGACCATGTCGTCGTACAGCGCCTGCTTGGTGGGATAGACGGGGCGCGGTGTTGTGGCTTCGGGAGGGTGATTCGTTGCTGGCTTGGGCTGGCCGCGTGGAGCGGGCGGGACGCGAGAGGTGGCCGTTTCGGCCGCCGGTGCCCGGCGGTTTGGGGCTGTCTTTTTCCGCAGGGCGTGCTTTTTCTGAGCGGCGTGTCGGCTTGGCGCGGGCCTCTGGCTTATCGGCTGCCCGCGCGCGGGCGCGAAGAACATGTCCTTCACCCACGCCCAGAGTGTGAGCTGGTTCATGGCGTTGCCCCCGGGGTGCGGGGCGTGAACCGCGCGGTGGGCGTGAGGGCGCGACCGCGTGCGAAGTCGGCCCACTTCATCGCCCGTTTTCCTGCGGGCTGGACTTCCAGGAGTTGGAGCGCGGTGCCGTCGGCGCAGGCGAAGAGGCCGTCCGCGGGGGTGATGACTTCCCCGGGTTGTTTGCCGTGCGGCGCGAAGAGGAGCGCTGTCCCCGCGCGCAGCAGTTTCATCTCCAGAGTTTCGGAGGGCTTACCAGCGTCGGGAACCAGTGTCATCGTGACGCCGGGCCACGGATTAAACGCATGGATACGCCGCTGGCAGCCATGGGCATTCGCGAAGTCGATCACGCCGTCGGCTTTGGACATCTTGGGCGCAATGGTGACGAGCGACTCGTCCTGCACATCCCCCCAGGTTTCACCCGCCGCGTGACGGGCAAGGACGCGCTCCACAAGAAGCGGGCCGTCCTCTGCGAGGGTGTCGTGGAGTTCACCGGCGGTGGTCATCGGGTCCAGCGTGCGGCGGGACTGTGCCAGCACCAGCCCGGCGTCCATCCTGTCCGCCAGTGTGATCACCGAGTTGCCGACCTCATGCTCGCCGGAGAGGATGGCGGCATTGATCGGCGCGGCGCCGCGCAGGCGGGGTAGCAGAGAGGCATGCAGGTTGATCGCGAAGCGGTCGGCGAGAAGGGCCTTGCCCAGCTTCTGTCCGAACGCGATGACGACCCAGGCATCCGCCGGGTGAGATCGCACATGGGCGACGACTGCAGGGTCATTGACCTTGGGGGGCTTGAACAAAGGCACTTCGGGGAGGTGCTGAGCTGCCCACGCGGCGATGGGGGTGGGTGTGAGGAGTGAGCCCCGCCCCGCGGGCCTGTCGGGCTGCGTCACGATTGCAAGGACGCGGTGACGCGATGCCAGGTGCCTCAGCGTCGGGAGCCCGAATGCGCCGGATCCAAAGAACACCACGCCCGTGAGCGGGGGGTTGGGTGGCTGAGGGGCTGGAGAAGCCTGAGGGGGCGTCGGGAGCATCCGTGCGTCTGGAGGGTGCGGGTTACTCGCGTTCCAATTCCTTGATAGCCGTTCGGTTCTTAATCCGCGACATTTGGGTCATCCGGTCGATGATGAGCACGCCTTCAAGGTGGTCAAACTCGTGCTGGATACACCGCGCCAGCAGGCCGGCCGCGGTGAGCGTGAATTCTTGACCATGCTCGTCGCGGGCCGAGACGGTAATGACGGGGGCTCGCAGGACCTCCCCCCGAATGTTGGGCAGGGAAAGGCAGCCTTCGCTCTCGCCTTCGGGGGTGCCAGAGGGCTTGGACAGCACAGGGTTCACGAAGACCATCCGGCCGCTGGAGTAAGTGGGGAATTCCGTGACTTCTTCGTTCTCTTCGTCGTCTTCGGGCTCGGGCACGTCGAGCACAAACAGCCGCCAGGGCAGCCCGACCTGCGGTGCCGCGAGCCCGATTCCCTTTTCTTCTGCCATGACTTCAAACATGCGGCGGACGACCCCCTCCAGGTTCTCACCCTGGGGCACGGTCGCGGCCTTCCGGCGCAGGACCGCGTCCGGATAGGTGCGGATATGCAGGGAAGTGGGGTCGACGGGCATCCTTCTATTCTATTCGGGCGTACCGAACACCCGGCGTCAACCGGCCTTTGCAACGCCGCCCAAACCCGAGTACCCTATCCCCCCACCCCCAGTTTGTGTTCGGTGAGCAGGAGCCCGGCTTGGCAATCTCGATCTTCAAGAAAAGCGGTCCCTCGGGCGAAGACGGCAACGGCGGCGAGCCCTCGCACAACCCTGAAAAAGCGAGGAAGTTCTTCGACCATGCGCGCACGGTGCAGGACACGGAGAATTACGAGTATGCCATGCAGCTCTGGCTGTCCGGCATGCGTTGGGACGTGCAGGCGATGCCGCCGCTGGAGGCGTTCTTCAACTGCGCGGCCAACTTTCTGAACAGCCCGGCGAGCCGGAAGGGCATCGGCAAGGACGTCGTGAAGAGCGTGTCGGGCCCCGGCGAGGTTGACAAGTACCTGCGGTCGCTGCTGGAGTGGTCGCTCAAGCCCACGGAGGCCGCCCTGGCGGTGCGGGCGATGGAGAGTGCGGCGAAGCTGAAGACCATCGAGCAGGGCACGTGGATCGGTCGGGTTGCCTTTGCGAGGGCCAACGCGGAGAAGAACCCCCGGCGGGCCAAGGAACTGCTCATCAAGATCAGCGAGCAGTTCGGCGCTCTTGGGCAGTTCGAGGCGTCGGTGCAGTCCGCAGAGGCGGCTCTCAAGCAGGACCCAAGCGACGGCGAGCTCGCGGCGCATATCCGCAGTCTTGCCGCAACGGCGACAATGAACAAGGGCGGGTACGACAAGCCCGGGCAGGAGGGCGCGTTCCGCCAGAACATCCGTGACGCGGCGAAGCAGCGAGAGCTCGACGACGCCGACCGGATCTCGAAGACCGACGACACCGTGGAGCGGCTGCTCTCCGCGGCCGAGGCGGAATACATCAAGCGCCCTCACGATCTGCCGACGGTGGAGAACCTCGGCAAGCGTTTGCTGGAGCGCGGCAAGCCGGCCGACGAGGAGCGGGCCTACCAGGTGTACATGTCCGGGTACGCCGCGAGCAACGTCTTCCGTTTCCGTCAGTTCGCTGGCGACATCCGCATCCGGCAGGCGCGCCGCAAGGTCGCGGAGCTGGAGAAGATGCTGGCCGGCGCACCGGCAGGCCAGAAGGAAATGGTCCAGCGGATGCTGGACCACCAGAACGAGGACTTCAACGCGCTGGAGATGGAGGAGTTCCGCCTGCGGGTGGAGAACTACCCCACCGACCTTGGCATGAAGTTTGAGCTGGGCAAGCGGTACTTTGTGGCGGGCCGGTTTGACGATTCGATCCCGCTCTTCCAGGAAGCGCAGACGGACGCGAAGATCCGCCCGCAGGTGCTCAACGCGCTGGGGCAGGCGTTCCACAAGATCCACTACTATGACGAGGCGGTGCAGACGTTCAAGGGAGCGATCGAGGGGCGTGAGCTTGCCCCCGAGCTTTCGCTGGAGGTCCGCTACAACCTCCTGCTCGCGCTTGTCGAGCAGGGCAAGGCGCACAAGGACGCCCATGCCATCCGTGAGGCGGACAAGCTCGCGTCCGGCATCGCGACGCAGCAGTTCAACTACAAGGACATCCGCGCCCGGCGCGACGAAATCAAGAAACTACTGGCCGGGATGGTGTAAGAAGTAGCGACGAGGACAAGAACGGCTTGACGAGCGGAGGGACGGCCGGGGGTTTCAGCCGGTGAAGGTACCCGGTGCGTCGCGTCGCGCGTCTCCTGCTTGTTCCTTCGGACGTTTGGCTTATCGCCGCTTTCGTATGGCCACCATCGCCATCATCCCCGCCAGGCTCGCGTCCACGCGATTTCCTGAGAAGGTGCTCGCGAACGCGACGGGCAAGCCACTCATCCAGCACGTCTGGGAGAATGCGCGTCGTGCGCGGTCTCTCTCCCGGGTCGTTATCGCGGCAGACCACCCGCGGGTGCGGGATGCGTGCGCCGCGTTCGGTGCTCCGGTGGTCATGACGCGGGAGGACCACCCCAACGGGAGCAGCCGTTTGGCGGAGGCCGCGGCGACGCTCTCCTTGGAAGAGAACGACATCGTTGTGAATGTCCAGGGGGACGAGCCGGAAATGGAGCCCGGGGTCATTGACGCCGCGGTGGCCGCTCTTTCCAGCTCCGGCGCGGAGGCCGCGACGGTCGCGTCTCCCTTTGAATCAGGCGAGGACCCGACGAATCCGAACATCGTGAAGGTCGTGGTGCGGCGCGATGGGTGTGCGATGTACTTCTCGCGGTCGCTCATCCCCTTCCCGCGGGTGGCGGGCGTCCAGGGGGCCGCTCCGTTGAGGCATGTGGGGCTCTATGCGTACCGCGTCCGTTTTCTGCGGGTGTACCCCACGCTTGCCGCGACACCCATGGAACAGGCCGAGAGCCTTGAGCAACTGCGGATCTTGGAACACGGGCACCGCATCGCGGTCGCGATCGCAGCCTGCCGCGGCACGGGCATCGACACCAGGGAGCAGTACGAGGCGTTCGTGCGTCGCCTGAAGTCGGTCGTCGGATGATGGTGGGACTCGCACCCTGGCGGCTTACTTGCCCTCTTTCAACTTCTTTTCCAGGCGCTCCCGCTGCACGCGGAACCGCGAGGCCACTTCCGGCGCGGGGGCGTGCTTTTCCGCCTCCGAGAGGATTGCAACACCCGACGCGTCGCCCGTATCGGCGAGTGCGTCGGCGGCCGCGAACCGGGGTCGAGCGGACTTTGTGGACAGCAGCGACTTCAGCGCCTCAACACCCTTGCGGTTCCAATCCCCCGGCGCGGGCAGACCGTCGTGCGTGCCGGCGAGCTTCCCGATCTGTTCGATCGCGAGGCCGCGTGTGCGGTTATCCCAGCCTTCCTGGGCGTACGCGATCATGGTGTCCATGGCGTCGGGGGTTCGCATGGCCGTGAGGGCGGTGAGTCCCGCCTGACGCATGTCGTCGCTCTGGGAGGATACTTCGAGGGCCTCCCGCACGAGGTGCTCGTGCTCGGTGAGGTTGAGCGTGCCGATCCCCCGCACGCTCGCGCAGCGGACGCGCAGCGACTCATCGCTTGCGGCGCGTGCCGCCAGCGTGCGAGAGACAAACTCACGGAGCGAGGCATCGGTCTTCCACTTGTCGCTCTGCGCGAGCGTGACGAGGGCGTCGGTCACCGCGAGGCGAACTTCCCACTTGTCGCGGGCGCTGGAGACCAGGCCCCGAACATCCGTGGCGTCGCCGCGCTTGCCCAGTGACTTCACAGACTCCTCACGCAGCCAGCGCGGTTCTTCGGGGTTCGCGGCGAGGCGCCGCAGGAACTCGGACGCCGCCGACTCGTGCGAGGCCGCGAGCGCACGGACCGCCGCGATGCGTGCGGGGAGCGTTGTCCCGCCCTGCGCCTGCGCCAGCCACATGGCCGGGTCCTGTGCCACCTCGTAGCGCGCCAGCACGTGCTGGTCGGGGTCCACGGCTACAAACTTCGGCGGGCCCTCGAGGTCTACCTCGAACGTGTCGCTCTTCGCGAACAGGAACGGCTCGATCATGACGTCGGGCCCTGCCGAGTTCTTGATGAAGATGGGCAGGCGGAACTCGAACGTGGGGTTGTCCGCGTCGACAGTCTGCGTCTGGGCCGTCGTGAACCGGAGCTTCTTCCGCTGAGGGTCGTACGTCCACGATACGGATACGGTGGGGGTCCCCGGGCGTGTCGTCCATTGTTCGAAGAAGCGTTCCAGCTGCTTGCCGCTGCGGCGCTCGAAGGCCTGGCGGAGCATCCACGTCTGGACGGTGGTGAACTTGCGTTGCTCCAGGTAGTCGTGCAGGGAACCGAAGAACACCGAATCGCCCAGCTCGCGCCGCAGCATGTGCAGGATGGCGGCGCCCTTGGGGTATGGGTTGCCCGGGCGCCGGAAGTTCTCGAAGGCGGCGTCCCACACGTTCGAAGTCATGGGGTGGGAAACGGGCGCAACGCCTTTGTCGGAGTTGAGGACGCCGTCCATGTGGTCGCGGACTTGCTCGTCGTAGCGGTCGCGGCCGTCGCGTTCCTCAAACCACAAGTCGCTCATGTAGGTCGCGAAGCCCTCGTTCAGCCAGATATGGTCCCACGTGTTGCAGGTCGTGAGATCGCCGAACCATTGGTGCCCGAGTTCATGGGCGATGAGCCCGTCGAGGTCGTAGTCCTCGCGGGCCTCGTCGGAAATAACGGCGTTGTCGTGCATCGAGGTCGCGCTGGTGTTCTCCATGCCCCCGGCTTCGAAGTTCCACACCACCACCTGCGCGTACTTATCCCAGGGGTAGGGCTCGCCGAGGCGATCTCCGAAGGAACGGATCATCCGTGGCGTGTTTGCGTACGACTTCTTCCCGTCCGCCCCGCGTCCCGGCGGCACGTATACCGGCATCGGCAGCGAGGCGTCTCCCACGTCGACGACGTCAAACTTTCCTACCACCAGCGAAACCAGGTAGGGCGCGTGCGGCTTGTCCTGCACGAAGTGCCAGGCTTCCGCGGGCATGAGGCGCGGCTCGCCCAGCGGTCCCCCCACGCTGATCATCGCGGACGCGTGCTCCTTCAGCACGCCGTTACTCGAGACCGTGTAGCCCGCGGGGACGTTTGCGACGATCTCGGTTGTGAGCTTTTCGTCGGGTGAATCGTGACAAGGGAACCAGAAGGAGTTGGTGTCGGTCTGGCCCTGCGTATGAATCTGTGGAGCCCTGCCCGGATAACGGTCGGATTCGGGAGTCCAAATGAGCCCGCGCGCGGGGTTGTCCAGCGAGTAGTTGACGAGGAGCTCCACCGGTTCTCCCACCGGCGCCGCGGGCGACAGCCTGATCGTCAGCACACGTCCATCGTGGTCGAACGACACCGTGTGCCCCTCGCACGTCACGTTGCTGATTTTCATCCCCCGTGCGTCAAGCGTCGTCAACTCCATGGGCTTGGCGATGGGGCGGACGCGCAGCCACATGCGGCACGAGGCTTTGGGCGTGTTCATGTCCGCAATGGTGATGTGCAGCCGCATGTGCTCGTGGTCGCAGTTGCGGTCCGGTGCGTACCTGCGGGTGACACGCCCGGTGGCCTCGTCGAAGCCCAGAGGCGCGCCGTCGGCGCTGAGCCCAAGCTCCGCTCCGCCATTCGCGAGGCAGCATGCGTCCTCGTCGGCCGCTGCGGGAAGGACGGCAAGCCCCGCGAACATAAGAAAAAGTGCTGGTTTCATGGAGTCTTCCGCTCTCGATCGGTTGGGATTGTGCGTACCCGCACGGATGCAACGGTTCGTTGAAGTTGGCCTGACTGCGTTCTGTGCCGGTCCATCATCCGCCCGCGCCGCCTGTCGCAGCGCCGGCGCTTCCGGGCGCACCCTGCCCTCCCCGGCGTCGCTCGCGCGGCTCGGGCGTGGGGTCCACGATCGCCTCTCCTGTGACGGGGTTGAAACTCCGGGGGGTGATCTGCGCCAGCATGGTGAACGACGGATCGATGTCCACCCTCGCCGCGCCGGCGCCGATGCTCAACTCTGCAGTCGTTTCCCTCGTATCGAAGGTCACGCTGAATGTCTGCTTGGTGCCATCGTCCGCCGTGACGATCACGGGCAGCGTGAGCAGGTAGGCAGGGTTGTGCCGATCGATGCGCTGGGTCTGCTCGAGCTTGAGAGAGAGCTGGCTGCCGTTGAGCGTGGGCGTCGCCGTGATGCGTGCCAGGCCCGGTCGGTAGGCCCATTGCTCGAAGAACCGGCGGAGGCTCAGGCCGCTGACCTCTTCGCACGCCGCGCGGAAGTCCTCGGTCTCGACCGGCGTTCCTTTGTGGCGGTCCAGGTAGAGCGCTGTCGCCTTGAAGAACGATTCATCGCCCATCGCTTCCCGGAGCATGTGCAGGATAAGCGAGCCCTTGCTGTACGGGTTGTCGCGCTTCTCAAAGACAGTGTCGGGGTCGGTGAATTGGCGCGATACCAGGGCGGGCCTTCCCGGCGCTTCCGCCGGGGCCCTTCGCGTCATGCCGCGCAGCGTCCGGCCCATCTCGCGGAGGTATTCCGCGCGCCCGGCCGCCGCACCGTCCTCGCCCTTGGCTACCGCTTCGCGCTTTGCGTGCTCTTCACCCCAGAGCGCTTCGGCGTAGCTCGCCCAGCCCTCGTTGAGCCAGAGGTGTTCCCACCCCTTGCACGTCACCAGGTCACCGAACCACTGGTGGGCCATTTCGTGAGAGATGAGGTCGTCGCGGGAGTACTTCTCGCCCGGCCCCCCGGTGCGGGACGCGAGGAACGTGGCGCTCGTGTTTTCCATGCCGCCCGCGGCGAAGCAGCGGACCAGCACCTGCCCGTACTTGTCCCAGGGGAAGGGCTCGTCAAACCGCTGCTCGAAGAACGCCAGGATCTCTGGCGTGGAAGCGAAGACCTTCCGCACGTCCTCTTCCTGACCTTTCATCGCGTACACGGGCATGGAGAGGCCCGGGCGTGCCGTGTCGTCGCCGCCAACCTCGATGATCGACCACTGCCCGATGGCGACTGCGATGAGGTAGGGGGGGTGAGCTTTGGACTGAGTCCAGTGCCAGCGCGTCCGGGGCTTGCCTTCAGCGCCCGGGGAGCCGGCGGCCTGCTCCGTGAGCACGCCGTTGCTGACCACCTGGTAGTCGCTGTCGACCGTAACGATGACTTCGCTTGTTTCGCGTTCCTCAGGGGAGTCAAAGCACGGGAACCAGCGAGAGTTGAGCTGTGCCTCGCCCTGGGAATGGATCATGGGGACCTTGGCGGTGGCGGAATCGGAGTTCTCCCGCGGCGCACACCACGTGAGGCCCTCACCCTTGGCGGACGCGAAGTCGAGCGTGTACTCGACCACGGCCGTGACGGTGCGCCCGGGGAAGATCGGTGCCGGAAAGTCGATGCGAAGGGTCTTATCCGCGAGGGCAAACCGTGCGGGCGCACCGTCCACCGTGACAGAGGTCACCAACGGCCCGTCGCTGTCCAGCACCATGCTTGCCTGGGGGTAGGCAACGGGCGTTGCAGTGATGGTGGTGCTGCCGGAAGCCGCGGGCGTCTGGATGTCCGGAATGTCGAGCTCGATCCGCTGGGTGAGGAAGTCAAAGAGCCGGTCCTTGCGGAAGGTCTGGACCGCGCGCCCGGTCGCCTCGTCGATGCGCGGGTCGCCCTCGTCCACCCCTAGCGCAGGGTCGGGCGCCTCTTCTTCACGCGGGCGGACGGATTCGCGCGTGGCCGGTTGGGAGGTCGGGCCGGGGGGCGGGGGCTTGGGAGGGGCCTGCTGAGCCGCGACAGGTGCAGCGAGGACGGTCAGGAGGAGCAACGTCACAGAGGGTTGGGCCACAAGGAGTCCTTTGGAATGACTTGCCCCAAGGAAGGGCGACCTTGCACACGCTCCGACAGTATCAATATCGGAGCGCCCGGGATGCATCCGGGAGAACCGTTCGGCCGCTCTTGCAGAGGCGGCGCTCTGCGCCAAATCTCGCTCCAGCGCTTCCCCCCGGAGGTCCGTTGAATACACTCTCCCATGCCCCCCCATCCTGCGGAGAAGTCGGCAAACCCGAGCCCAGCCGCGGGGGGCGCGCCCGTTGAGTTTTTTGCACCCGAAGTAGCCCCGGTCGCGGGCCAGGGCAACGGGAAGACCTTCCCCGTCCCCAAACCTGATGTACCGCCCGAGCTCGTGCGCGGGCACCGTCCCGGTGACCTGGTGGACCAGGCCGGCAATACCTCCGAGAGCGAGTATTACAGCCCCATCCCCGCCGGGTATCAGCGGGGGAAGCACAAGTACGTGGTGGTGCTGGGCACCGTCATGAGCGGTCTGGGCAAGGGCATCTTCTCCAGCAGCCTGGCCAAGATGTTCAAGGACAAGGGGCTGGTGGTTGCCCCCGTCAAGATGGAGGGGTACCTCAACATGGATTCGGGGACCCTTAACCCCTACCGCCATGGCGAGGTGTTCGTGCTGGACGACGGCACGGAGTGCGACATGGACCTGGGCACCTACGAGCGCCTCCTGGACCAGAACCTCTCGCGGCACAACTTCATGACCAGCGGCCAGATTTTCTCGGAGATCCTCCGCCGGGAGCGTCAGGGCGCGTACCTGGGGCGGGATGTCCAGTGGATCCCGCACGTGACCGGCGAGATCAAACGCAAACTCCGCGAGCTTGCCGTCCGCGGCGATGGTTCCCGCCCCGCCGACGTCATCTTTGTGGAGGTCGGCGGCACGGTGGGCGACTACGAGAATGGCATCTACATCGAAGCGTTGCGGGAGCTCGCGTTCGAGGAGGGGCAGGACAACGTCTGCTTCGTCGCGCTGACGTACGTCATCGAGCCGCCCGCGCTGGGCGAGCAGAAGAGCAAGGCCGCGCAGCTGGGCATCAAGCGGATGATGGAGGCGGGCGTGCAGCCGGAGGTCATCGCCTGCCGCGCGAGCAACCCTGTGGGTGAGAAGATCCGCGAGAAGATCGCGATGTTCAGCAACGTGCCGCTCCGGCGCGTCTTCAGCATGCACGACCGGGCGAGCATCTACACCATCCCCGAGGACATGCGGGCGGAAGGGCTGGACCGGGAGATCCTTGGCAGCCTGAACCTGCACCAGCGGGCGGACTTCTCCAGTGAGGACCGGGCCCGCGAGAAGTGGATGGGCTTTGTCCGGCGCCTGACGGCCCGCAAGGACCGCGATGTCACGGTGGGCGTCGCAGGCAAGTACGCCAACCTGCGGGATGCGTACGCGAGCATCGACAAGGCCCTCGAGCACTGCTCCGCGCACCTGGGCACTCGCATTGACCTCCACTGGATCGACACGACCGAGGTCAGCGAGGCCAACGTCGCCGCCGCGCTCACCGACCTCGACGCCGTCATCGTGCCCGGCGGTTTCGGCAACCGGGGCGTCGAGGGCAAGATCGCCTGCGTCCGCCACTGCCGCGAACAGGGAGTGCCCTACCTGGGTATCTGCCTTGGGTTCCAGGTGGCGGTCATCGAGTTTGCGCGCAACGTGCTCGGCCTCGAGGGCGCCAACAGCACCGAGTTTGACCCACACTCGCCGCACCCTGTCATCAGCGAGTTGCCCGAGCAGAAGAAGGTCGAGGGGCTGGGCGGCACGATGCGGCTCGGGGCTCAGGATGTTGTGATCACGCCAGGTTCGCTCGCCGCATTCCTCTACAACAACCAGCGGGCGGCCCATGAGCGATTCCGCCACCGATACGAGGTTGAGCCAGCGTACATCGACCGCCTGACCGCCGCGGGCATGGTCTTCTCCGGGCGGCACCCCAGCCGCCCCATCATGCAAATCCTGGAACTGCCCACCACGCTCGCGCCCTCGGGCCCCGGCGTCCGTGCCCGCGCAGGCACCGCCAGCACCATCGCCGAGAAGCCGGGTGTCACGCACTCGTTCTTTGTAGCGGGCCAGTTCCACCCTGAATTGACCGGGCGGCCGCTGCACCCACAGCCCATGTTCATGGGACTGGTGGCCGCCGCCATTCACCGCAAGTATGCCGACGCCATCGCACCAAACGATCCCTGGATGGCGGAACTGCGGCGATGGACCCGCCGCGCGGCCGAGCGCGTCGGTGCGTGAGGTTACGTACACGGCCCCCGCCGGCGATGGAAATGCAGCGTGCCGTGCGGGGACACCGCACGGCACGCCGGAGGCTCCAACACACTTGGCTGCGGGAGGGCCTAACGCCGGCGCCGCATCGCGAACATCGCGCCCATCGCTAGCGGGCAGGCCGCGGCAGGAGCGGGAATCGCGAGGCTGCTCAGGTACACGGTGGTGTCGAGCACGCCGTCGCTGGTGTCGCCCAGCATGAACGTCAGGCTGTGGGTGCTGATGTTGGGGTTCAGTGGGACGATGACCTGGAAGTAAGGCACCGCGTTATTGGAGCGCAGGATGCCGTCCAGTTCGGTCTCGGGCACGTCCATCATGTTGGGGTGGTTGATGTTGATGGGCAGGCTGTTGTAGAACGCGACATTGGACCCGTTGAGGAAGACGCCGAACGCATCGATGAACTGGGAGCCCTGATACTCCTGGTACTCGTCGGAGCCGAAGATGACGTTGAAGCCGACGGTGTTCACGCCCGGATCGGCGGTGAACGAGATGTTGATCTCGGTGACGTCGTAATGGGTGGGGAAGCCGCTGATGGTGGAGAGCGCGGCGTCCTGCGCGGGCGTCGCGGGCACGCCTGCCCCGCCGCCGCCTGGGTTCCCGTAGTTGGTCGTGAAACCAGAACTCGTGTTAGGGCCGGAGCTGTAGGCCGCGGCATTCCCGCTGCTGAGCACGATTCCGCCGCCAACCAGACCGTAGTTGTTCGGGCCGGCCACGTTGTAGATGCCGGTGCTCATTTCGCCCGAACCAAGCGAGTGTCCGAAGACGCTCATTGAGGTGATGTTGATGCCACCACCCAGCGGCGCAAGGGCGTTCGACAACGCGACCGGGCTGTTGTTGTTCACGACATTGATCTGACCGGCGGCAACGCCCGTAAAAAGCGCGGCGGCGCCCAAACCAAGGACTGTGCGGACCATGGGACCCTCGTCTCTCTATGGGGCGTGCGTCCGGGAGAAGCACCCGGACGAGGCAAGGGTTCCGTGGGCCCAACACGAGCCCGCGCACGCACGCGTCGGAAACCGCGGCGCGCCTCAAGTCATGCGCACACAATGAATCGAAGTCTCTCCCACCTCCGAATCCGCAGTTCGGCTGTGCTCCCACTGCGGCCTTCGTATCCTAAAAAAAGGTAGGCACCACGTCAAGTGTTTATTCACTAAAAGCAGGTAACTCAGAGGTGCGCACCGTAGACTGCCGCGTCATCCCTTCAATAGGGCAGCTTTAAAGAGTGTCAACCCGGTTGGTAGAGGGCACCAGCACGTCAAACCGCACCCGGACCCCCGGGGCGTCCAGGTGTTGCCATTGGGCGTGGGCCCTCAGCCAACGCACCACCTCGATCATGTCGTCGCGGAGCGGGGCGGTGAACTCAAGCTTTGTGCCGGTGATGGGGTGTTCAAACCCCAGCATCGCGGCGTGCAGTGCCTGACGGTGCATCATGTCCCGCCCGTCGCTGGTCGTGAAGACCCGCCCACCGTACATGTCGTCGCCCACGATGGGGTGGAGGGAATGGGACATGTGCACGCGGATCTGGTGCGTGCGTCCTGTCTTGAGTTCGAGCTCGATGAGCGAGTACCAGGGGGAATGGACGCCGGTGGTCACAGTGTCATTGCCGTTGGTGCGGTACCACTCCAGCACGCGGGCGATGGTCAGGCAGGGCTTGCCCAGTTCGTCGTGGCGGACGACCTGCTTCTCACGCAGGCCCTTCTCGCGCGAAGGGTGCGGCCCGATGGGGTAGTCAAGGGTGTCGACGATTGGCTCGACCTTGCCGTGGACGAGGGCAACGTACCGCTTCTCGACCCGCCGGTGCTCGAAGGCGTGCCCGAGCTTCCAGTGGGCCTCGTCCTGCTTCGCGAACACGATGCAGCCGGTGGTGTCGCGGTCAAGCCGGTGGACGACACCCGGCCTGGCGAACTCGGTGCCCACCGTGGAGAGGTTCCCGCCCGAGGCGCTCCTGTGGCGGAAGTGGTACGCGAGTGCCGAGAGCATCGTGCCCTTGATGTGGCTCCGCGCCGGGTGCACGATGATGTCCGCCTGCTTATTGAGGACGATGATGTGCTCATCCTCGTGCATGACGGCGAGGGGGATGTCCTCGGGCTGGATGTCCTTGGAGGGCGGCGCGGGGACCACCACCTCGACGACGTCCCCGGCGTTGAGCTTGGTCGATGACTTGGGCAGGCGCTCGTTCACCAGAACGCCCCCCTCGTCGATCAGCTTCTGGAGCTGCGTCCGGGACAGGAAAGAAATCCGTCCCGTGAGGTACTTGTCCAGGCGTTTGTCGAGGTCGCGGCGGATCTCGAACCGCACGCGTCGCAGTTCTTCATCGTCTTCCCCATCGAGGCCCAGTTCACGCGCCCTCGCCGCCGCGTCCACGATGGCCTGCGCGTCGACTTGGCCGCCGGGGAGCAGCAGGCCCGACGACATGGCGACGTCGTCGCCCGAGGGCGTCGCGTCGGACTCATCCATGGATGGCTTGCGGGCGCTCATGTGTGTGTGCGCCGGGTGTGGGCGGCCTGCACGGATCCCCGCGTGCTCCCGTCAACCGCCACCGGGCGGCGGCGTTGCCGGTTGCTGGGCGGGGGCGGTGCCTGCCGGCTGCGGGGCTGGCGTCGGAGCGGGGACGGGGACGACCGTCGCGCCCGGGGGCGGCGCGGCGGAGGGTGTGAGCGTGGGCACTTCGGGCTTGGGCTGCTCGATCCCCGGAGGGACCTGGGCTTTGTACGGAACGGGCTCGGCCTTCGCGAGTTCACCCAGCGAGTCCCTGCGTTTCTTTGCGACTGCCACGTGGTTCGCGAACCCCTTGTGCTCCGCAATGGCGATCACCTGGTCGTAGTACCCCTTCGCTTTGTCCCAGTCCCCGCGCGTTTCGGCGACCGCCGCGAGCCCGTACAACCCCGCCATGGTGTGCGGGGACTTGTCGTCGTCGTTCCTGGTCTGGTCCACAATCCACTGGTACGACGATTCGGCCTGCTTGAGCAGCTCTTCCCGCTCCTCGGGAGTCTTGACTTCATCATCGGCGTTTGCGAGCGTCCCGTCGTTGTTCACCGTCGTGCCGGGTTTGATCCCTCGGGCCGCGCAGTCGAGATAAATGTCCGCCGCCTCGCGCCGCGCAAGCAGCGGCACTGCGCCGCGCCCTTTCCACTCGTCCGCGACGGAGATCAGAGTGTCCGGGCTCGGGTTGGCGCCGCTGCGTGCCGCTTCAAGCGCCGCGAACGCCGCCCCGACTTTTTCGTCCTCGCGCTTCTGGTACTTCTGCCAGCCCACGTACCCCAAAGCCACGAGCGCAACCACCATCAGCAGCGGCGACCCCCACTTCTGGAGGAAGTCGATGAAGTCCTGGTTCAGCCTGGATTCCTCCAGGCCTGCCCGTTCGCGGATCTGTTGTTGCCGTTCGTCCATTGGGGGAATTCCAGTACGGTCTCGTGCGTGCAGCCGGGCGGCCAAGCGCCCGCGGGAAGGTGCGAAGGGGATCATAGGAACGGGCCAACCAGTACGCACCTTGTGCGCCGTTTGTGCGCACGCCCCCCGGGAATCGATTGATTGCGCCCTTATCCGCCCGCCGCGGCTCAATCGCCTTGCCGGGTCTCCCGATACCGACCGAGAACAGCCATTCCGGAGACTTTGATCATGATCAGCCGCACTCGTCCCCTCGCTCTTGCTGCCGGCCTTGCCCTTTCACTCACCTTTGTGCTCAGCGCGGGCGACGACCACGCCAAGCACGAGACGCCGCCCGCGAAGCACGAGGAAGCGCCAACTGCCAAGCCCGCAGCAAAGGCGAAGCCATCCATCTGGGATACCGCCAAGTCCAAGACCAAGGCAGCGGAGAAGTCTCTCGACAAGACCGCGGATAAAGAAAGTACAGCCCAGGAGCCGTCCGTCGCAAAGACGGCGGACTCTGAGGACAATGAACACGGGAACGCCGCGGCGCACGGGAAAACGCCCGACAAGGCGGCGCCCAAGCCCCAGGAGAAGCCCGCTCCCGCGGCCCCGGACGCCGACGAGCCGGTCCAGCCGGACGCCGCCCTCGCGCTCCTCACCCAAGGCAACGAGCGCTGGGCCGAGGGCAAGCCCACCAATCCATCGATCGATGCCGATCGGCGCGAGGACCTCGCGGCCCACGGCCAGCACCCGTTTGTCACTGTTCTGACCTGCGCGGACAGCCGCATCCCCGTCGAACGCGTCTTTGACCGCGGCGTGGGTGAGGTCTTTACCGTGCGGGTCGCGGGGAACATCGCGGGCGACAGCGAGACAGGCACCATCGAGTACGGCGTGGGCCACCTCAAGACCAACCTGCTTGTCGTCATGGGACACACCAAGTGCGGCGCTGTTGCGGCGGCCTGCTCGGGCGCGGAAGTCCACGGCAAAGTTGCCGGGCTCATCCAGCACGTCACGCCCGCCGTGGAACGCGTGAAACGGAACAACCCCGGTACCGACCCCGCCTCGCTTGCCACGCTCGTGGAGCGCGAGAACGTGTGGCAGAGCATCTACGACCTGCTGAAGAACAGCGAGGAAGTCCGTGTGAAGGTGGCCCATCACGAGATCAAGGTCGTCGGCGCCCTGTACGACGTCGCGTCCGGCAAGGTCGAGTTCCTCGGCGAGCACCCATGGCAGACCGAGCTCGTCACGGCGATGACGAACGTGGATACTCACGTTGGCTCGACCATGACCGTGGTCGTTGAGAATGAAGACACCAAGAGCGGCGAGTCTGAGCACTAATCGAAAACGTTTAGTGCCGCAGCCCCGCTGAAAATCAAGGACGCATGCACTCCACCGCCCGCTCGGGCGGTTTTTTCATGCAAGCTATTGGGACTGCGGTTGTTGCGTGACTCAGGACTTTGCAGTCCTGTATAACTCCTTGTCCCGGGGGCATTTTTGAGTATTTAGGATAAGAACAGCTTGATTCTCACGATATGAGGATATACTTATCCGGTTTTGCTTCTCGTCGCACTTGGGTGCCAGGGCGAAGCCGGAAACCCCGCGGCAGCTTCGGAGGGCCCGCGGGAGCAGGAAAGCACTCCCATGAACATCCGCATGACAGTGGCATCTATTTTCACGACCCTTGCGCTCGCGGGTCTTGCGCGGGCCCAAGGCCAGGCACAAGACGCCTCCGCCACGGCCGAAGCTACCTCTGCCGATAAGGAGTTCATCGAGGGCAACCCGGGCTTCCTCAACGGCCTGCGCGGGTTCGACAACTTCTACAACCCTGTCGGCCAGCCCCTTTACTTCGAATCCCCGTTCAACTACTCGGGCCTGCGGTTCCTGTTCCTGCACCACGAGTTCAGCGACGGCAGCCAACTCGCGGGCGGTGACGTGAATGTCGCCGCGGTGCAGGCACGCCTCGCACTCACTGAACGCCTGGGCTTCATCGCGACCAAGGACGGGTTCTCCTGGCTCGACGCGGGCGCACTGCCTAAGGACGAGGGCTGGAACCAGCTGGCCGCAGGCCTCAAGTACGCGTTCTATGTGGATAAGGAAGAAGAGGTCGTTGCCACTGCTGGCGCACGCCTCATGCTGGTGACGGGCGAGGACAAGGTGCTGCAGAGCGACACCGAGGAGCTGAGCCCCTTCATCAGCGTCGCCAAGGGCTTCGACGACTTCCACCTGATCGGCGATGTGACCTACCGCCTTCCCTTTGACGGCGACAAAGGCAACGACATCTTCATGTGGGACCTCCACGCCGACTACGAGGTCACAGAGAACTTCGCGCCGCTGATCGAACTCCACGGCTGCCACTACCTGACCGACGGCACACGCCTGCCGCTGTCGGTGGGGGGGCTGGACTACTCCAACCTCGGTTCCGCGGACGTGTCGGGCAGCAGCGTGATCTGGGCCGGCATCGGCGCCCGCTACAAGTTCAATCGGCACGCGAGTGTCGGCGCGACCTACGAGAAGTCGCTCACGGACAAGGACGCCGACATCATGGACACCCGCATCACGATCGACTTTGAACTGAACTGGTAAGAGACGTGCGGCGAGAAGCCGCCGGAGGGGTTGCACACGACGCACCCCTCTCCAAACCGCCGGGGCCCTCCGCGTGCGAAAAGGGAGGGAGCAACGGAGCCAAACCCCGGCGGGTTTTTCGGTGTGCGACAGCAAACCGCGGGCGCAAGCGAGCGGCCGCAGAGGTCTGAACACGCAGGCCGACAACCCACGACCCGTGCGCCGCGGCGGGAGAGCAAGGCGTCTGCAAGGGACAGGCCTTGTGCCCGCCGCGTGCTTTTTTGGGCTTCAGTCCCAGATCGCCCGATAGTCCGCCATCGTCGGCCCAGCCTTGGTGAAGATGCCGAGGTACGAGTTGGTCGCGTACGGATGCTCCGGCCCATCCCCCGCCGTGTACTCGTCCGCGAACAGAAAGTCGCTCCACCGCCGATCGGCACCACCGACCCGTCCACCAATCTCGGTGCTCGGCGGCGCGGGGCTCTCTTCAAAGTTCATGTGGTTGTCCGCGTACACCACGTGCCCTCCCCACGAGCGTCGCTTCCCAAACATCCGCAGCGTGTTGCTCGTGCGGTTATAGTCCTCGATCTGGGCCCCGCCATCCGGCAACCGCCGCGTGGACATGCGTAGGCCCCGGGTGGATACGACAGGCTCACTCGCTTGGAACGTGTTGGTCCACCGCGCACTCAGCCCGCCCAATCTTCCCGCAGGCATCACATGTGCGTAACTCGTCCCGCCAATGCCTTTGATGAAGTCAACGCTGAACGCCGGGTCCCACAGCGCCTGCTCTGGCACCACCGCCGTCGGCGGCGCAGTGTGCGCATACCCATCTGCCGTCTGAATGCGCGGGTTCACTTCGCATGTGCTGATCAGTGTGTTCTGCGAAAAATACCCGTTGTAAATGTGGATCGACAGAATGTTCGCCGTCGTGTTCTTCTCGCCCGGATCGCCGGCGGCGACCGTCGTATTCGCCTTGTCATACCAAGAGGGCGTGATGAACGAGTCTGGACCGCATTGTGCGCCGAGCACAAACCCCTTCTGAATATCCGCCGCCTGAATCCCGTCGTACATGTTCCGCGCGGACACACGAAACCGGTGAGCAACTACGACTGCCAGAACACACAACACCACCAAGGCGCCAACCGCCACGGCCACCTGCACCAACGTCATGCCACGCCGGCTTCGCATCACCCCTTGTACGCACGAACCCGTCCGCCGTTCACCCAAACACCGGTACTGGCTTCCCCATCATCACCGTCCCCGCCGCCTCTCCCAGTTTCTTCGCATCGCGCTGGCCAGCGATGCGCTCGACCGTGGGGGGGTTCGCTCCACACTTGGCCAGGTACTCGCCCGCAGACTTCCACAGTTTCGTGAGTTTCTTCTCTGCCGCGTCGCGCGTTTTCGCGTCACCGCCCCGGTCCGCCGCGAGCGCCTCGCTCTGCGCGATGGCTATCTCGCCCACGAGGTCGTTGAGTTTGGTGGCCCAGATCGTGTCCCTGTGCTCGTAGTAGCGGTCGACGATCTTGCGTTGGTAGTTGGAAAGGTCTGGACGTTTGGCCATGTGGGAGGGTACGGGCGTGTCCTCGAAGTCGTCGCTCAGGAAGACTTCAAAGGCGACTTCAACCGCCAAACTTCGCCGGGTCCTTGACGAACCGCTCCTTGCACCGTTTGGTGCAGAAGTAGAGTGTGCGTGCGCCATGCTTCAACGTGTTGCCGCAGCGGTCAGGGTGCTTGATCTCCCACGTTGGGCAGACCACGCAGTGGGTCTTGGGCCCCGCAGGTTTCTTGGCGCTCTTGCTAGATGCCATACACCGCCTCCGCCCTCCCGCGCAGGTGGCGCAGCAGCGCGCCGCTGTCCAGCGCCTTGCCCGTCACCTTCTCGCACAGCTCGCCCGCGCGGTACCGCTTGCCGTGCTGGTGGATGTTGGTCCGCAGCCAGTCGCGGAGCTCGAGCATCTTGCCCTTGGCGATCTGCTTGTGGACGTTGGGCATGTCCTTCTGGATCTTCTCCCAGAACTGCGCAGCGTACAGATTGCCCAGCGTGTACGTCGGGAAGTACCCCAGCAGCCCGAACGACCAGTGCACGTCCTGCAGGCAGCCGCGCCGGTCGTCGGGCACGTCCACTCCCAGGTAGTCCTTGTACCGCTTGTTCCACTCGCCCGGGATGTCCTTGGTCTTGAGGCTGCCGCTGAACATCCCGCGTTCGAGCTCAAACCGCACCATGACGTGCATGTTGTACGTGCCCTCGTCGGCCTCCACGCGGATGAACGAAGGGCTCACGGTGTTGGTGGCGGCGAAAAAGTCGTCCTCGTCGTACTTCTTGAACTTCTTGCCGAAGTCCTTGCGGATGTGGGGCAGGGCCCACTTCCAGAAGTGCCGGCTGCGCCCGACGAAGTTCTCCCACATGCGGCTCTGGCTCTCGTGGATGCCCAGGCTGATCGCGTCGGCGATGGGCTCGCCGAAGTGGGCGGCCTTGGGCAGGCCCTGCTCGTACAGGCCGTGCCCGCCCTCGTGCATCGTGCCATAGAGAGCGTCGGTGAACTTCTCGTCGCGGTAGCGGGTGGTCAGCCGCGTGTCGCCGGGTGCGAGCCCCGAGCAGAACGGGTGGGTGGTGACGTCGAGGCGTCCGGCCTTGAGGTCAAAGCCCATGGCCTCCAGCACCCTCAGCCCAAAGGCGTGCTGCAGGGCGGGGTCCACTTTTTCCTCCAGGCAGCGCGTGTCGATCTTGACCTTCGCACGCTTCTTTGCGCCCTTCTTTGCCTTTGCGGCGGGCTCACCGGGTGTCGGACCGCCGGTCTTTTCCGCGACCGCGCGAACCAGGTCCGTCAGGTCCTTCCGCAGGGGTGTGAACACACCCTCGATCTGCTTCGCGGTGGCACCGGGCTCGAACTCATCAAGCAGCGCGTCGTACAGCTCGCCGCCGGCGGGTGCGTGGGGGGCGAGGCACTCGGCCTTGCGTCGCATCAGCCCCACAACCTTGTCGAGCATGGGCTGGAAGGACGCAAAGTCGCTCTTCTGCCGCGCGACCTTCCAGACTTCCTGCGACTGGCTTGTCACCTTCGCGATCTCTTCCACGAGTTCGCCCGGCAGCTTGGTCGCGAGTTCATACTCACGGCGCATCTCCCGCAGGTTCGCGGAGATGACGGGGTCGCCCGCGAGGGACTTGTCCTGCTCGCACTGTGAGAGGAGGTCTCCCACGCGCCGCGAGGTGCGGCGCTCGTGCACGATCCCCGCGATGAGAGCCTGCTGCTCCGCGCGGTTCTCCGCCCCTCCCCCGGGCATGTACGTCTCCTGGTCCCAGTTGAGCAATGAGCCGACGGCGCCCAGGCTCGCAACGTCACGGTGCAGTTTGCAGAGTTCGGAGTACGCGGCAGGAAGCGGTGCCATGGTCGGGTTCCCGTTGCTCGTCTGGTGGTGCGTTCACGCCCTCTGTCGGGCGGGTCCGACTGTATCAGGCCGGGCCCGGCCCACACAATCGCCCGTATCAAGCTTCATATTTGCCTGAAATCGGCTTGACGCGGGCTGTACAATCCCCGCTCGTGCCGAGCAACGAAACACCTTTGCCCACGGGACTTCCCGTGTCCCGCCGGGGACTGCTGCTCTCCGGGCTTGCCTGCGCCGCGGCCGCGACGGCACGTGCCATGGGGGCGGCGGCATCGCAAACGGCCGCCGGCACGAGGTGGCGCGGTGCGGACGTGTCGTTCCTCCCGCAGTTGGAGGCCGCCGGCGCTGTGTTCCGGCACTCGTCCGGAGTGCCGCTTGATCCACTCTCCCTCATCCGGTCCCGCGGCGTGAACCTCATCCGCTTGCGTTTGTGGCACACCCCGACCGACGGCTGGTGCAACCTCGCCCACACCATCGCGCTCGCGCAGCGTGCAAAGGCCCAGCGCCTCCCCCTGCTCCTGGACATGCACTTCTCCGACACGTGGGCCGACCCCGGCCAGCAGGCCCCGCCCGTTGCGTGGAGCGGCCTGTCTGGCGCGGCGCTGCGGTCTGCCGTCCGCGCGTACACGCGAGACACTCTCCTGTCGTTCGCCGGCGCGGGAGTGTGGCCCCTCATGGTGCAGCTGGGTAATGAGGTTACGGACGGCTTCCTCTGGCCCCACGGTCGCATCAGCACAGCGGGCTGGCCGGCGTTTGCCGCGATCTTCAACGCTGCACGGGACGGCGTGGACGATGCGGCGGCCGCCGCGGGCAGGCAGCGGCCTGCGGTTCTTCTCCATACGGACCTCGGCGGCGACAACACGACTGCTCGGTGGTATTACACCAACGCGTTGGCGTTCGGCGCGCGGTTCGACACCATCGCGCTGTCGTATTACCCATGGTGGCACGGGACGATGGCGGGCTGCGCGTCCAATGTTGCAGATCTACGTTCGCGGTATGCCAAGGACGTGATGATTGTGGAGACCGCGTACCCATGGACGCTCGCGTGGAACGACGCCGAGCACAACCCCGTCGGGCTTGCGAGCCAGTTGCTGGCGGGCTACCCCGCGACCCCGGCTGGCCAGCGCGCGTACCTGGATGCTCTCGACGCCTGCCTTGCGGACGCGGGCGCGAGCGCCTGGTGCTACTGGGCGCCGGAATGGATCACCGCCCCGGGCGTCGGCAGCACATGGGAAAACCTTGCATGGTTCGGGTTTAGCGGGCAGCTGCTCTGACGATCACCGCGCCGCGCACTGCAGGGCGATGAGCGAATAGGCCGTGATCAGCACCGGGTTGTTCTCCATCCATCGGTCATCCACGCTACGGAAACTGCCGTCCTCGTTCTGCAGGGTTGCCAGCTGGTCGATCAGGTCTTTGGCCCAGTCGCGCTGTTCGGTGGAGCCGTCGGCGTGCAGGACGGGCAGGGTGGTTTCGCCCAGCGCATCGTTGGTGCGGGCGAACATGACGTAGTAGTAGTACAAACCGTCGGTGTCGTCCACACCCGGGTTCGTCGTGAGCGAGTAGTTCCGCTTCATCCACTCCCGGGCCGCGAGCACGCGCGGGTCGGTCTTGGAGAGCCCGGCGTAGAGGTAGCTCTTGAGCCCCGCGTACGACATCGTGCCATAGGCGCGGTGGCGCACCAGCCCGTGCCAATGTTCTTCCGCATGCGTGGTGATGGCCGTTGGGCCGTCGATGTCCGCCGCGAGCGCCTCCGTGAGAATGGTGGAGAGGCGGTCCGGAGAAATGGTCGCGCGGACCTCAAACCGGCTGGATGCCCCGCCGTCGCCCGCGCCCAGCACGACAAGGTACTCCTGAGGGATGATGCCGCGGGCGGTGTCGGGCTCCCTGTCCCAGATCGCCTTGATCTTCGCGACAACTTCGTCCTTCTTCAGTGTCCTGAGCTTGCCCTCCACCTGCTTGAGACGCACCTGGGCCGATGCGCCCGACCGGCCGTCGAGGCTTTCGGCAATCTCGCCGCCGTAGCTGATGCCGACGCCCACGTGGTCCTTGTTGGGCGAGGTGGAATAAATGAACCCCCCCTGGCCGCTGCCCTGGGCGTAGGCCATGTCGTTGATCGCCTGCCCGCCAGCCCCCTTCTCCTGCATCTGGCACCGCTGGAGGAACGCAATCGCCCGCTGGAACGCGGGGTCGTTGTCGGGCAGGTTCATCGCGTGCATGGCCTCAATCGCGAAACTCGTGTTGGACATGTCGGGCCGCCCGCTGCGCCCGTACCCGAACCCGCCGTAGTACGGATTGTCCTTCCCGACGTTCTGCGCGGAGTCGGCCATCCCCTCGTGCACCACAGCGCCCTCGCCGAACTGGAGCGTGCGGAGGAACTCCATCGCACGGGCCTTGGCGTCGGCAACGCTCGCGGGGCTCTTGACGTCCTTGAGCGCGGTCAGGCAGATGGCGGTGTTGTAACTGGGGAGCAAACCCACGTAGATGCCGCCGTCCTTCTGCTGGCTGTCCAGGATGAACTTCACGGCCTTCTGCACCGCCGGGTCGTCCTCGGTGATCCCCGGTTGGGCGAGCATCCCTTGCAGCACAAGGCCGGTGATGGCGGGGAACACCGGCGCGCCCTCCTGGATGCACCAGCCGCCGGTCTTGGCGTCCTGCTGCGTGCGGAGATAGGCGATGGCCTTCTCGATCATCGCGTGCGCGTCGGCGGGTCGCTGTGCAGGCTGGTTTTCCGCCGTGTTCGCCTGCTGCGGCGCGCCGAGTACGGCGGAAGCGCTGAACGAAAGGCCCGCGAACAAAGCCAGCACCGAGGTAAACGCCGTGCGCATCAAAGGACTCCTTTGGGTGAGCGTATTCCGGTGCTCGCGTGCAGCGCTCGCCGGGTGTGTAAAAACACCCCGGCGCGGGCCGGGGTCTTTGGGGGTTGATCGAGAGGAGATGGAGCGGGTTTTCAGCAGGCGGCGAAGAACTGATCGATGAAGACGATGAAGTCGTTGTTGTCCCACTGGCCGTCGTGCCCGGGGATGCCGCCCTGGATGCCCATGTCGGCGATGGTGAGGAATGGCAGTTCCGGATCGGTGACAGTTTCCAGCGCCGCACGCGCGCGGGCCAGCAGGCTCTCGCCGCCGATGCCGGTCGCGGTGGAAGCCGTCTCGCCGCTCATCACCACTGCGCTCCCGGATGCGCTCGCTGCAGCACCTGCATCTGCGCCAGCAGGTGGCCCAGGTGCTCGGTGTGGAGGCCGTTGCGCCCGCCGGTCTGCATCCAGCCGGCCGTGGGCTTCGTCAGCGTCGCTTCTGCGATCACGTGCTCCATGGCCGCCAACCACGCCGGCTGCAGCGCCTTCGGGTCGAAGCCGATTCCGGCCGCGATCATCGCCGTATCGACCGCGTCCGTTTCAAACATCTCGCCGGTGTACATCCAGATGTCGTCGAGCCCGGCCTGCATGCGGCTGTGGCTCTCAGGTGTGCCGTCGCCGAGACGGATCACCCACTCTGCCGCGTGACGGACGTGATAGGTGCACTCCTTCTCGGCCTTCGCTGCAACGCCGGCGATCACTTCGTCCTTCGAGCCCTTCAGCTGGCCCCAGGCGAGTTCGGCAAAGGTGGAATACGCGAGCTGACGGGCCATGGTGACGGCGAAATCCTTGTTCGGCCGCTCCACGATTTGCAAGTTCAGGAATTCGTCCTGCTCACGCAGGAAGGCGAGATCATCCTCGCTGCGGCCCTTGCCCTCGAGTGCGGCGGCGTGCGCGTAAAGCGTGCGCGCCTGGCCGATGAGATCGAGCGAAATGTTGGAGAGCGCGATGTCCTCTTCCATCGTGGGGGCGTGCGCCGACCACTCCGACAGCCGGTGTCCGAGCACGAGCGTGGTATCGGCGAGGCGCAGCACGTAGCGCAGGTGCGCGTCAGACGGGGTCATGTGTCTCTCCCGCGGGTCGAGGACAAAAGCGCAACCGCGCTCACATATGGCCGACTTCGTCGGGGATCTCGTAGAACGTCGGGTGGCGATAGGGCTTGCGCTCTTCGGTCGAGGGTTCGAGCAGCGCCTCGCGCTCGCTGGGCGCAGAGGCGATGATGGCCTTCGACGGCACCACCCAAATGCTGCTGGCCTCGCCGCGTCGCGTGTAGAGATCGCGCGCATTCTGCAGCGCCATCTCGTCGTCGCTCGCATGCAGCGAGCCGACGTGCTTGTGCGACAGGCCATTGCGCGGGCGCAGAAACACTTCGTAGAGCGGCCACATCTTCTCGGTCATCGGGTGTCTCCTCACGCGGCCTTGGATTGCTTGCGGGCGCGGCGCTTCTCGGCGAAGGCCTCGGCGGCCTCGCGCACCCAGGCGCCGTCTTCGTGCACGGTACGGCGCTTTTCCAGGCGCTGCTTGTTGCAGGGGCCGTCGCCCTTCACGACGCGCCAGAACTCGTCCCAGTCGATCGGGCCCGTCAGCCAGTGCTTGCTGGCCTCGTCGTAGCGCAACTCCGGATCGGGGATGGTGAGCCCGAGGTACTGCGCCTGCGGCACCGTCGCGTCGATGAATTTCTGGCGCAGCTCGTCGTTGGAGAAGCGCTTGATCTTCCAGCGCATGGCCTGGTCGGAATGGGTGCTGTCCTTGTCCGATGGCCCGAACATCATGATCGAGGGCCACCACCAGCGGTTCAAAGAGTCTTGTGCCATCGCGCGCTGCCGGGCCGTGCCGCGCGCGAGCGTCATCATGATTTCGTAGCCCTGGCGCTGATGGAAGCTTTCTTCCTTGCAGATGCGG
>CALLYM010000026.1 GCA_937858155.1 uncultured Phycisphaerales bacterium
GGGACGATCTTCCGCATGAATCAGTGTCCGGGAATGTGCTGAAGATCGGCCGTGGAATCCCCGGCTTCGGGCTCCTGATACGACCGCTAGTTCCGCCCTGAATCCCGCCGGCACAACATGCGCGTGCAAGTTATCATCCCTCCGTGATCCTCCCGCTGGGAACAGACCGCCCTTCACTCCGCCCGATGCTCATGACGCCCCTCCTGATTGGGCTCAACATCGTGGTCTTTGTGGTGTTGGAGGCGATCCACGCGAAGAACCCCGACCAGGCCGAGGCAATCCGCCAGCCCTTCCTCCTCGACCCGCACGCTTTCAGGTGGTTCCAACCTCTGACCTCCGCGTTCCTCCACGCTGGCTTCTGGCATATCGCCAGCAACATGCTCTTCCTGTTCGTCTTCGGCCCAAACATCGAGGATCGCATCGGCCGCTGGTGGTTCCTCCTGTTTTATATAGGGGGGGCCTACGCGGCCGGAGGCCTGCACATCGCCTTTGAAGATGCACGCGCGTTGGGAGCGTCCGGTGCGGTTTCCGCCTGCACGGGCGCGTACCTGGTGCTCTTCCCACGCACGCAGATCAGGACGCTCTTCCTTCTTTACCTCCGCCCCATCGATATCTCCGCCTGGTGGTTCATCGTCGGGGCTTTCGTGTGGGACCTCATCGGAAAAGGCAGCGGCCGCGGTGATATCGCGTACCTCGCCCACATCGGCGGCAGCGTGTACGGTGCGGGCGTGATGCTGGCGCTGCTCGGGTTGAAAGTCCTCCCTCGCGAGGTGTACGACCTGTTCTCCATCGCCCGGCAGGCCAACCGCCGACGCCAGTTGAAGGAAGCAACCGCCGAAGGTCAGAAGCGGGCGAAGGACTGGTGGGCCACCACGAACAAGCAGGGGGTCGTGAGCGGTGAGGCCATCGCGCTCGCCCGTGCGGAGGTAGGACGGCTTATCACCGCGGGCGATATTCCCGCTGCGGCCGCGGCGTACCGCAGGCTCGTGTCCGACCACGGGACGACCCCGGGCGCGACCGTCCTCAGCCACCGCTATCTGGAGCAACTCGCGGCGTACTACTTCGAGGCCCCGGACCTGCCGGACCACCCCGGCGAGCACAAGCGGGGTGCCGCGTACGTCATGGACCGCATCATCGAGGCGTACCCGCGGGAAAGCAGCACCCCGCGCTTCCGCCTGCTGCTGGGCATCGTCCTCTCGCGCGACCTCCAGGAAAAAGCCCGCGCGCAAAGAGTGCTGGAAGAAGCCCTGCCGCAGCTCCGCGAAGAAGACGAAAAAGCGCTCGCACGCGCGGAGCTGCGGGCCCTTGCGGCGACAGCCCAAAGTCCCGGCGCTGTGGCAGCCCCATAGAGGCACGCCCGCGTCTTGGCAGAACCGGGGAGAGTCGCTATCATGCACCGGATGTCGGCAGGATGCCGATACTGATCGCGGGTGGATACCCCGCGCGTGACCTGCCAAGGAGGGCCATGAACCTCAAGACCTACCGCGCCCGATCAATGGCGGCCGCCCTCTCCGAGGTCAAGAAAGACCTGGGCAAGGACGCCGTGATCCTCCACACGCGTGCGTACCACGTGGGCGGCGTTCTGGGCGTCGGCGGCCACCAGGAATACGAGATCACCGCCGCCGATAGCCAGGTCGCACGCGGCCCCACGATCAAGCCATCCGCGCCCACCGTCAGCCCGTTGGCCGCATCCCGCGTCAGCACGCCGACGCAGGCGGAAGAATTCACACCGGCAGGCTTTTCCGCGATCGGTGCCGCACGCGTCGCCACCGTGGCCGAAGCGCCCGCGAGCACGGAGGAAGACGACCGCGGCCTGATCGTGACGAGGGTGCAGCCTCCGCCCGCACCCAAGCCCGCACACCCGGGCAGCGGCGGCGCAACGCACCCCCTCGCAACCCGCGTCAAGCCGGCGCCCACAGACGATGCCGCCGTCGCGGCCCTCCGCGACGAACTCGGCTCGATCCGCCGCATGGTGGGGCAGATCCTGACGCAATCCCGCACCACAACAGCATTCGGCGGCGCCGTCTCGCTAGTTGGCCTTGGCGAGCCGTTGCTGGACCTCAGCATGCGCCTGCACGACGCCGGGGTCCGTCCGGAACTGGGCGAGGACCTCATCGGAAGGGTCCGTGACGAGCTGTCCCCCGTCGAACTCGCCGACCGCGACATCACCCGGGCGTGCCTCATCCGGCACCTCGCCGCGATGATTCCGTGCGTGGGCAGCATGACCAAGGGCGGCCTACGGCCCACCGCCGCCGACGGCACCACCACCGTGCGCCCGCTCACGATCGCTCTCGTGGGGCCGACAGGTGTGGGCAAGACGACGACAATCGCCAAGCTCGCCGCCGCGTACAAGCTCCGCCACGGGCAGTCCGTGGGCCTGGTGACAAGCGACACCTACCGCATCGCCGCGGTCGAGCAGCTGCGCACCTACGCGAGCATCATCAACATCCCGCTCAAGGTGGGCATGACGCCCGAAGAAGTCCGCGCCGCGTGCGACAGCCTCAGCGACTGCGGCGTCATCCTCATCGATACCGCCGGGCGCTCCCAGCACGACTCCCAGCGTGTGGAAGAGCTCGCGTCGTTCATCCACGCGGCCCAACCCCACGAGACGCACCTGGTCCTGAGCGCGGGCCAGGCCGAGGCCGTGCAGCTCTCCGCCGCGGAGCGATTCGCGTCGATCCGCCCGACCGCGCTCGCCATCACCAAGCTCGACGAAGCCGTGAGCTTCGGCGCCCTGGTGAACGTCGTGTCGAAGATCGGCCTCAGGGTCTCGTACCTCACAACCGGCCAGGAAGTCCCCGACCACATGGAGCTCGCGAAGAGCGAGCGGCTCGCACGCCTCGTCGTCGACGGAGAACTCCGCGGATGAAAGCCGTGACGCCCCCCGCCCCGCCGGCTGCGAAGCCCGCGCCCGCCGCGCGGGTGGTTGCGGCAGGACCGGCAGCGAACGGGTTCGTGTCTGTACAGCCGACCGCCGACCAGGCGCAGCGGCTCCGCGATATCGTCGCCAACTTCCAGCAGGGGCTCACGTCGCAGCAGGTCGCCGCGCCGCGAAAGTCAGAGAAGCCCCCGCCAAACGCCGACTCGCCCTACTACATCCCCGCCCAGCGCCCCCTCACCGCGTCTGATTCGGGAACCCACGCCGCTGCTCAGGTCAGGTCGCACGCCGGCGCGACGCCCGCGAAGGTCTCGATCCGCCCCTGCGCCGTCCCCGTCGTCGCCGTGACGTCGGGCAAGGGGGGCGTCGGAAAGACGTCCGTTGCCGTCAACGTCGCCGCGGCCCTCGCGCAGCGCGGCGTGCGAGTTTCGCTGCTCGACGCGGACCTCGGCCTCGCCAACGCCGACGTGCTCTGCGGATTGTCGCCCCTCACGCGGCTCGACACCATCGTCGAGCCCCAGGCCCACCGCCGCACCATCCGGCAGATTGCGATCGAAGCCCCGGGTGGCTTCCGCCTCGTCCCCGGCGCAGTGGGCCTGGCGCGAATGGCCAACCTGCCCGAGCAGGAACGTGACGCGATTCTCGATTCCCTTGCCGACCTCGAACGGGACAATGACCTGATCCTGGTCGACACCGGCGCGGGCGTGGACGACAACGTCATGACCTTCGTGCGCCACGCCGACCTTGCCGTGGTCGTCGTCACCCCCGAGCCAACCTCGATCGCCGACGCGTATGCCCTCATCAAGGTGCTCCGCTCTGGCCACCAGCCGGGCCAGCCCGCGCCCAACGTGGCGCTGCTGGTGAACCAGGCCCGGAACGAAAAAGAGGCCAACGAAGTCGCGCTCCGCATAGCGAGCACGTCCAAGCGATTCCTCGGATTTGAGCCGATTCTGCTCGCCTGGCTGCGCAAAGACGACGCGTTACCGGCCTCAGTCCGTGCGCGAGGTCCGGTCGTGGTTCTGCACCCTAAGTGCCAAATATCTCTGGACTTCGGGCGAGTTGCCGTCTCCCTGGCGCACGCCGCGGGTGTCCACGCCGGCGCGGTCGATGAAGCCCCAAGGTCGCTGCTCTCGCGCCTGTTGGGTCGATAAGTCCGCACCCGCGCACCGCCCCCTCTCTGCAATCTTGAATTTTTCTGCGAGCTTGGCCCCCGACTTGCGAGGTTCTTGAGTGATAACCCGCACGCGGACCAAAGTCGCGCCCCTTGTGCGCCGATAGACCGGCTCACGTGGCGCGGAACGCAAGTGGGGCCGGAGGGCATCGCCCGCATGGACGAACCAAAGTCGATCGCCGCGATCTTCGCGCTCACCGGCTTCGCCGTCGCAGTGACTGCCGGCATGACCTCCGGCGGCGACGTCGCCACAACGCTCACACGCGCGCTGATCACGCTCCCCATCTGCTTTGCCGTGGGACTTTTCGCGGGCATCGCGATCCGCGCGGTCACCACCGAACACATCAACGACTACCAGTCGGGCCGCCCCATCCCGACCCTGCACGCCAAGGCGCCGTCGGTCGTCACGGCACAAGCAGAGAAAAAATAATGAGGAAAAGTGGTGGAAAACTCCCGGCGCGTGACACACGGAGCGTGTTCGCGTTATACTCATGGTGCCGACGGTCAAGGATGATGCGGTCGGCATCGCAAGGCAGCGAAGGGCATGCAAGTGGGCGGGTTTGGCCCGCGGGCACGCCAACAACGAGGGTCTAAGGAGAGGACCATGGCCGTCACCAGGGCAGGCATGCGGACCGGCGCGCGCGGGCGTTCAGCCCCGCGGCACGCAGAAGCCCGCAGATGTTCGGCACCGCCGAAGATCCGTGGCTCTCAGTGGCCGCGTGGGTCTGGATTGCCACGGGAAGGGCGTCGACGAGCCCGCTCACCCTGCGATCGGGCCACCTGCCGTTCGCTGCGACCGAACATCTGCGCGGCAGTGATGCCCTTGTTGCGGTCCTGCTCCTGCTTAGCGATGACGGGTGCCATCTTGATCTCTTGCGCGCTCCATTCGGCGAGCTCGGTGCTGACGCGCCAACCTAGCGAGCCCGGGTTCGCCAGCAAGCCATCGATGACCGCTTTGTTGCTGGCGTGCAGATCGTGCACTGCGCTGCGAAGCCCCAAGAGCCGGTGCGACGCAAACCACGCCATCAGCGGGACCTCTGGGTCCGTGGACTTTTGCGCGGCACGCAGCGTGGCGATGGAGAGGAGGCTGAGAAGCAAAAGACGGATCATGGGCCGCCGAGAACGCCCGGCGGATGCCCGTTCTTGCTCTCACAAACGGCGAAGGCCGTCCTCAGTCATCGGGCAGGGGATCGCTGCGTCGATTTCATCGATGCGGGCAAGAGTCCCGGCATCGAGAATGAGGTCCGCGGCCTGCAGGCTCTCCTCAAATTGCTCGATCGTCGTGGCACCGACGATGGTTGAGGCCACAAAGTCATGCTGGCGGCTCCACGCGAGTGCGAGCGCCGTGACGCTCACGCCCAAATCCTGGGCGATGACTTGCAGCCGCGCTGTCGTCTCGAGCGTGCGCTCATTCACAAAGCGCGATGCCATGCGCTTTTGGCGTGGGCCGCCGTTTTGAATGTAATCGGTGAAACGAGCGCCGGAGGGCAGGGCACCGCCGTTGTATTTGCCGGTGAGCACGCCGCCTCCGAGCGGCGAGTAGGGCAGGAG
>CALLYM010000027.1 GCA_937858155.1 uncultured Phycisphaerales bacterium
GGCGGTGCCCTTGCCGATCTCGAGGCCGCGCAGGAGCAGCCGGTACCCGGTGCCCTCGAGGCGCAGGTTGTCGCGCAGGTGGACCGAGGGCAGGACGATGCCGAGGTCGGTCGCGAGCTGGCGGCGCAGCGCGGTGACGCGGCCGGGGAGCTCGCCGCCCTTGTCGAGGTCGATGAGGCCCACGAGCGAGAAGCCGACGAGGAACGAGCCCACGGTGTGGTCGTAGAAGAAGAACTGCGCAGCATCAACACGAGGGAGATCTACGACGGGCACGCGGGGTTCACTCATCGACACGGAACCCAGTCAAACACCGGATGCCGACATAAATGCCGATGCAAATGCACGACACGCCGGGGTCCAGCTCCGAGATGTGGCACATGCCGTCGGTGCCGGGAGCGAGCTCGATGAACGCGCCGAAGTCCTTCATGGAGACGACCTTGCCGGCGTAGACGGTGCCGACCTTGATTTCTTCGCACAGGGCTTCGATCTCGGAGCGTGCGCCGTTGATGCTGTCGGCGCCAACGCCCGCGACCTGCACGGTGCCGTCGTCCTCCACGTCGATCGACACGGCCCACTTCTCCTGAAGGCCGCGGATCATCTTGCCGCCCGGGCCGATGAGCTTACCGATCTTCTCGGGGTCGATCTTGAGGGTGATCATGCGGGGCGCGTGCGGTGCGATCTCCGCGCGGGGCTTGGCGATGATCTGCTCCATGACCTCGATGATTTCCATGCGTCCCTGGCGGGCCTGGGCAAAGATGCGTTTGATCTGCTCGATGGAGAGGCCGCGGGTCTTCAGGTCCAGCTGGATGCCGGTGATGCCGTCGCGCGTGCCGGACACTTTGAAGTCCATGTCGCCATAGAAGTCTTCTTCGCCGATGATGTCGGTCACGAAGAGTTCGTTCTTGTCGTTGTCGTCGGCGAAGCGGCCAACGGAGATGCCGGCGCAGGTGTTGCGGATAGGCACGCCGGCGTCCATGAGTGCGAGGCAACCACCGCAGACGGAGGCCATCGACGAGGAGCCGTTGCTCTCGGTGATGTCGCTGACAACGCGGATGGTGTAGGGGAATTCTTCCGGGCTGGGCATGATGGCGAGCAGGCTTCGCTCGGCGAGGGCGCCGTGCCCGATTTCACGCCGGCCGGGGCCCGTGATGCGCTTGACTTCGCCGGTAGAGAACGGCGGGAAGTTGTAGTGGAGGGTGAACTTCTTGCTGTACTCGGGCAGCAGGCCGTCGATGATCTGCTCGTCCTTGCCGGTGCCGAGCGTGACGGAGCAGATGGACTGCGTCTCGCCGCGGGTGAACAGGGCCGAACCGTGTGTCTTGGCGAAGAGGCCGACCGCGCCGGTCAGCGGGCGGATTTCCGCGGCCTTGCGGCCGTCGGCGCGGATGCCCTTCTCGACGATGAGGCGCCGGGTGAGCTTCTCGTCCAGGCGCGCGAGCGCGGCCTTTGCCTGCGTGCGGGCCTTGGTGGTCGCTGCGGCCTGCTCCGGCGTGCCGGTCATGTTCACCGCGAAGTGCGTGTCGAGCACCTTCTTAAAGAGTTCGCTGATCTTGTCGTTGCGTTCCTTCTTGCCCTTGATCTGGCGGAGTGTGAGGAGTTCGGCCTCTGCAACCTTTTTGACCTTGGCCGTGACTTCCTCGCTGGGCAGGTGGAGTTCGCCTTGTACCTTCGGCTTGCCGGCCTTGCGGGCGAGCTCGTCGATGACGCTGAGCAGCTCCTTGATGCCCTCGTAGCCGAAGGCCAGGGCCCCGTGCACGTCGTCGTCGGGCACTTCCGCGGCGCCGACCTCGATCATGTTGAGCCCGTCCTTGTGCCCCGCCACGACCACGTCGAGGTCGCTGTACTCCATCTGCGTGACGGTGGGGTTCATGACATACTGGGGGCCGTTGTCCGTGTGGATACGTCCGACGCGGACGGTGGCCGTCGGGCCCTCGAAGGGGATGTCGCTGAGCGCGAGGGCCGCGGACGCGGCGAAGCCCGCGAGCACGTCGCTGTCGTTCTCGCCGTCGTGGCTCATCACGAAGACCTGGACGAGCACCTCATCAAGGAAGCCGTCCGGGAACAGCGGGCGGATCGGGCGGTCGATCATTCGCATCGTGAGGACTTCCTTCTCGGAAGGAGCGCCCTCGCGCTTGCGGAAGCCGCCGGGGAACTTGCCCGCGGCTGACGCCTTTTCACGGTAATCGACGGTCAGGGGGAAGAAGTCGATGCCCTCGCGCGGGTTTGCGCGAACGACGGCGGCGAGCACGGTCGTGCCACCGTACGTGAGCATGACGCAGGCGTTGGCCTGCTTCGCGACGACGCCGGTCTCGATGACCAGCGGCCTGCCAGCGAACTCACGCTCGATGCGGACGAGCCCGGTGGTGGGGGAATAGAGCGTTGCCATGGGAACGGTTCCTTGGGGATATCGCGCGGCGTCGCTTCTGGCGAGGGCGCGTGCCGGGCAGCGGAGCGCCGGCAAAGTGCGGATGAACTTGTCGCCCGCAACCCAAGGGGTCTACCGAGTGGCAGAAGGCAGGACGCAGAGTGAACCGCTGCGCTGTGCCCACTGCCGCCCGAACCTGGATCGCGGGCTTCACAAAAGAAAACCGGCCCGCGGCGCTGTGCCGCGGGCCAGAGGGGATTACTTGCGGAGGCCAAGCCTGGTGATCAGCTTCTGGTACCCCGTGGGGTCCGTCTTCGCCATGTAGTGAAGCAGGCGGTTACGCTGCCCAACCTTCATAGTGAGGCCGCGACGGCTGTGGTGGTCCTTCGCGTGACCCTTGCAATGGTCTGAGAGGGCGTTGATTTCCGCCGTCAGCATGCTGATCTGGACCTCGGTGCTGCCGGTGTCTTTGTCGTGACGCCGGGCGGTGGAGACAACGTTCTTGCGTTCTGCTGCCAAGAGAGCCATTCTGGGCGATTCCTTGCTTTCGGGGTGCCTGTGGTTTGGAGGCAAGCATAGGAAAGACACCCGCCCTTGGGCAAGGCGGCCTGAATGGTGGGTTATGGGTGGTTGCAAGGCCTACCATGCCGGGCAACGGGACCGTGCTTTGATCGGTCTTTGTTCGGAATGCATGATCGTCCTGTCGGCCCCGTTGCAGATTCCGACCTGCGGCCCCCATGGGCAAGGATTCTGCATGTCAGGTGATCAGGCATCCCCGTCGTCAAAACTGCGCGCCACGTCGCCCTCGGTGAACGGCTGGAACGCGGAGTACCTCGATTCCCTTTATCAGCAGTACCTCACCGACGCGCACAGCGTCTCTGAGGACGTGCGCCAGTTCTTCGCTGGGTTTGATCTCGCGATGGCAAGACCGGGTGCGAGCGGCGGTCCCAGCGGGGAGTCTCCCCTGCAGCGGGCCGTGCAGAATCTGGTGACCGCGTACCGCGATATGGGGCACCTTGCCGCTCGGATCGACCCGTTCGGCCGCTCTCGTCCGCGCCCCGCGGTGCTCGACCCCGCGTACCACGGGCTCAAGCCCTCCGACATGGATCACAGGGTGGACGTCGGGGTGTTTGGGTTCGCGGGTGGTGGCACGACCACTATCCGGACGCTCATTGAGCGACTGGAGGCTGCCTATTGCGGTGCCGTTGGGTTTGAGTTCATGCACATCCCCGACCGCTCCGAACGCGAGTGGTTCCGCTCACGCATCGAGGGGGGCCACTACCCACCGGCCATATCGGATTCACAGAAGGTGAACCTGCTGGAGCAGCTGACTGCGCCGGAAGTGTTCGACAAGTTCCTCGGGAAACGCTACCCCGGCAAGAAACGCTTCAGCCTCGAGGGTGGTGAGAGCATCATCCCCATGATGAAAGCCGCGACGCAACGCGCGGGCGAGCTGGGCGTGCAGGAGATAATCCTGGGCATGCCGCACCGCGGGCGTCTCAGCGTTCTGCGTCACTACGTCGGCAAGGACCTGCAGCGCGTGTTCACTGAGTTTGAAGACTCTTGGCACGATTCCGGCAACCAGGGCGGTGGGGACGTGAAGTACCACCGTGGATATTCGGGCGACCAGCGGCTTGAAGATGGCTCGCGCTCTGTCCACCTCTCCATGCTCAACAACCCGAGCCACCTGGAGAGCGTGAACGGCGTGGTGATGGGGCGGTGCCGCGCGAAGCAGGACCTCGTCGGCGACTCAGAGCGTCGTCGCGTCATCAGCATCCTTGTGCACGGCGATGCGGCGGTGCAGGGGCAGGGCGTCGTCGCCGAATGCCTCAACATGAGCCTGCTCGAGGGGTACACCGTGGGCGGCACCATTCACATGGTGGTCAACAACCTCGTGGGCTTTACAACCGATCCGGAGGATTCCCGCAGCACTCCCTACTGCACCGATATCGCCAAGCTCGTGAATGCCCCGGTGCTCCATGTGAACGGCGACGAGCCGGAGGCGGTTGTGTGGGCCGCGCGACTCGCGGCGGACTTCCGCCATGAGTTCCGGCGTGACATTTTCCTCGATCTTGTCTGCTTCCGCCGTTACGGGCACAACGAGCAGGACGAGCCGGCCTACACCCAGCCCGTACTCACCGGCTTTGTCAAGAGCCACCCGGGGTCTCCGGAGACTTACCGCCAGCGTCTGGTTGCGCAGGGTGTCATCTCGAGCGCGGACGCGCAGGCGATGATCGACAAGTACACGAACGAAATGGACGCGGCGCAGACGCACGCCCGCAGCCAGCCCATCAACCCGGTTCCGCCCCCCGGCCTGGGTTTGTGGGAAGGGCTTGTGGGCAAGTACAACTTTGACACGCCAAAGACCTCGGTTGATCTGAAGACCCTGGAAGAAGTGTGCGCGGCCATGGGACGCGTGCCCGAGGACTTCCACCTTCACCCCAAGCTAAAGGGTCTGTTCCAGGCTCGCGCAGCCCTGCCGCAGACCGGGAAAGTTTCCCACGCGGACGCCGAAATGCTCGCGTTCGGCACGCTCGCCCTTGAGGGCACAAACGTGCGTTTGTCGGGTCAGGATTCACGCCGCGGCACGTTCACCCAGCGCCATGCTGTGGTGCGTGACGAGCAAAGCGGCGCGAAGTACACGCCCGTCAACCACATCCGGCCGGGCCAGAAGGCCCAACTCTCCGCGTGGGACAGCCCACTCTCGGAGTACTCCGTGATGGCGTTTGACTACGGGTACGCCCGTGGATCCCCGCGATCGCTGGTGCTGTGGGAGGGTCAGTTCGGAGACTTCTGCAATACGGCACAGGTCATCATCGACCAGTACATGGCCGCCAGCGAGGCCAAGTGGCACCGCTGGTCGGGCCTTGTGCTCCTGCTCCCTCACGGTTACGAGGGCCAGGGCCCCGAGCACAGCAGCGCACGCCTTGAGCGGTTCCTCGCGCTGTGCGCGGATGACAACATGGAAGTGGTCTACCCATCCACGGGCGCGCAGACCTTCCACGTGCTCCGGCGTCACATGAAGCGTGACTTCCGCAAGCCGCTCATCCTTGCCACGCCCAAGAAGTACCTGCGGTTCGAGTCCTCGACGATCCAGGAGTTCGTCACCGGGCAGTTCCAGCACGCGATCGACGACCCGGCATTCAGCGGCGCAAACGCAGCTCGCGCGAAAGATGTGAGGCGTGTGGCCTACTGCTCGGGCAAGTTCTATCACGAGCTTGTCAAGCGGCGGGAGGAGACCGGCAAGCACGACGTGGCATTCGTCCGCATCGAGCAGCTCTACCCGTTCCACACCAAGGTCATCCGGGCGATCGATG